>JAJRWS010000231.1 GCA_024276705.1 Planctomycetota bacterium
AATCGTGGCTCTTGGCCAAGGGCTTGGTCACAATAGGGAAGATGCGTGCTTTGGCCCCTTATGTGACAACTAGGGGCGATGTCTTTCGTGGGCAAATTATCGGTTTTTTTGATCGTGCAGTTTTAGCACTGCGATCGGAAGTCGTCCTCGATGCCACCTTCAGTCCGCCACGTACGATCGTTCGCCGTGACTTGCGGCATCTGGGACGGGGTTATTCTCTCGAGGTGCTGCTAGGTGGTCGGTTAGCCTCCCAGGAAGAGGGAGAGGATTTATGATTTATGATTTATGATGTATGATCTGTGGGTAAGTTCAACTTCAAATTTCATAAATCACAAATCATAAATCCTCTAGCTATGCCCAAGTACCTAGCCATCGATGTGGGATCCCGTCAGATCCGATACCTTTTGGCTGAGGTTGCGGGCAAGAAGGTTCAGGTATTCGGCTATGGGGTTTTGGATGTGCGCGACCAGAATGCGGAGAGTGTGAAGCAATCGTCGCCCGGGGACGAACTCCCAACCTCGGCAAAGGGATCGAAAACGGATAGCCCACGGAAGTCGGAGGACGACCGTGAAGTCCTGGCTGAGCGGCTGGCCGCAGAATTGGCCAAAATAGGCGGGTCGGGCTTGCGGACGATTGCGGCGGTTGCGCGGGCCGATGTGGATATTCGACGGTTTACCTTGCCGCCTGCCAGCGACGACGAGTTGGCCGAGCTGGTCGCCGTGCAGGTGCTCAGTGATGCGGGAGGCGCGGGTGATGGAGGAGTCGTTGATTTTGTGACACAGCCTACGTTGCCAACTGGCGAGCGTCCGGTCGAAGCGGTGGTGGCAACAGGCAAGTTGTTGGAATCCTACAAGGCTTTGGGTCAGCGGGCGGGGGTCAAGCTTCGTCGCTTGGTCCTGCGCCCTTATGCCTCCGCGTCGTTGCTCCGCTATTTTAAGGCACAGGGTATTCCGGCACAGGGTATTCCGGCACGGGGGGCTCAGGCTCAGGGTAAAACCGGGGCGCAAGCGGCGGAAACGGTATTGCTGATCGACCGGATTGGCACGGAAGTGGATCTTATCGCCACGAGCGACGGCCAGGTGTTGCTGTGGCGCACCATGCAGCTCGATGGAGAATCGGATACCTCTCAAGTTGCGGAGGGGCTGATCTCGGAAATTGTCAGGATCGTGGCCATCGCCCCGACCCACCTGGCGGCAGGTCGGACGATCGAACGAATCCAATTATTGGGTTGTGAAGCGGAGTATGAGCATCTGGCAGCGGAGCTGGCCGGGCAGACGAGACTTCCTGTTGAAATACTGGATCCGGTTTCTCTGGCCAGCGTTTCGGTTGACTTGCGACGGGATGCCGGCAGCAAGGATTTGAAGGAGAATGAGGCGGAGAGAGAATTGGGAGATGGGGCAGCTCCATTGCTGGGGATGTTGCTGGACGAAGCGAACGAAACCGCACCCTCGCTCGATCTGCTCAATCCGCGCAAGCCTCCACCGCCAAAAAACTATAAAAGGGTCGCCTTGCTGGCCACGATTGCAGGGGTGGTCCTGCTTTACCTGGCCGGGACCTGGCTGCAGGAGCTGCATGCCGATTTGGAGCAAAAAAACGCCACGTTGACGAGCAAATTGTTGGAACTTCGCAAACAGGGGAAAAAGTTGTCGCCCCAGTTTGTTTTGGCCCGGTCGATCGCTACCTGGGAATCCGAAGGAATTGTCTGGCTCGACGAATTGCGTGATTTAACGGGGAAGTTTCCCTCGGCGGAGGATATGACGGTACGTGGGATGACGATCAGCTCGCTTCGTGGCGGGGGCGCGAGGATTCGCGTGACCGGTCAGGTTCGCGATCCAGCGGTGATTGTCAAGATGGACCATGACTTACGCGACAAATATCGAAATGCCACCAGTACCAACTTCCGGGAGCAGGGAACCAAGGGGGAACCTTCCTGGCGTTTTGAAACGGTGATTACTACTCGGCGGCGTTCCGCCGAAGATTATCTGGCACACAGTTCGTCGACACGGAAATTGCCGGGAGAACCGGCCATTCCCAATCGGGCCTCTAGGGATCCATCCTCGACGGACTTGCCCTTAGGATCCGTGGTCGCGAAAGGAAAGAGTCCATGAGCGATCGGCAAAAACAATGGGCGATAGGTTCCATGGTGTTGTTGTTTGGCCTGCTGGCCGCCGACCAATTGTGGTCGCGGATGGTAGCCGAGCCTGGTAAAATCGCCATGGCAAAGCACGATCGGCTTATCAAGCAGATTCGCAAGACAAAGCTGCAGATCAAGGGGGCCCAGCAACAGGTACGTCGTCTCAAACAGTGGCGGGCCCGCTCCTTGCCCACGGACGTGCAATCGGCCCGCACCTTGTACCAGGGTTGGTTGCACCGGCTTGTCGACTCGGCCGGACTGGAGCAGCGTGTGGTAGATTCCGGAACGCCCGTCAAGCGTGCCGGCCTGCAGGTGTTGCCATTCACGGTGCGCGGGACGGGCACGATGGAGCAATTGACCAAATTACTCTACCAGTTTTATCGGGCCCCTCACCTGCATCGCATCCGCACCCTGTCGATTGCGCCGATCTCAGCCGGTGCCCGGTTGAGCCTGTCGTTTGCCATTGAGGCATTGATGGTTGAGGGTTGTGAGCGGACCGACCGGTTGGCGGAGGGAGTCAGTACCGTGCTGGCCTCTCCACAATTGCGAGATTATCGTCTGTTGGCCGAGCGTAATCTGTTCGGGCAGGGGCCCAGGGTTGGAGTCGCCGAGCTGACCGAGTTGACTGCCGTGTTAAAGGTCGATGGCGTGCCGGAAGCATGGTTTATGAATCGCATCGACGATCGCCTGATTAAGTTGCGCGTGGGTGATCGGCTTCAGGCGGGTTGGTTCGACGGGGTCGTGGAGGCAATCGAAGGAGATGAAGTGATCCTGGACGAAGGGGGCGGGCGCTGGTTGTTAACCCGCGGCGACCGGTTGGCCGATGCGGCCGCCTTGCCTCCGGAGTATTAAGAGCCTATCCCAGAACTCGTCGCGTCTACACAATAGCAGTGCGGAGTGGGGGTTCTGGGATAGGCTCTTAGGATCGGCATATTCGTTGCAATCGGACCCGTGAGGCCGTAAGCCTTCCGTTTCGCCTTGAATGACCGATCCTAGAGTTATGTGGGTTCCATTCCCCCAGAGATTGTATCCATGAAAACCAGCCCCACCTTTCGTAGTCTTATTCGTGTCGCGATGGTCGCCTTGGGCTTGATCTTATCGCTTGGGTCTCCGGGGGAGGTGCGGGCCCAACGATCGCTGAAACAGGCCTTGGGTAGCAGTGCTACGGCGTCTCCGAATTCGCTCAAGGAGAAACTAACGAGCCGCACTACGCAGGCCGCCACTGGCAGCGCGTCGGCGGATGCGGAAGTGGGCAGCATCTCGGGTGCAGAGCGTTTTATGCGGAATCGCCGTCGCCGGACTGCGTTCGTAGGCCGCGATCTGAATGAAATGTCTTCATTTGTGGGCGAAATCCAAGGATCGACCAGTGGCAACGTAAGGGCGGCCGTTTCGGGCCTGCGTTTGCGCTTGCAACGCAATGCCAATCTCACCGCCCAGCGGACCAATCAGGCAGCTCGCGGAATTTACGAACCGCCACTTGCCATTGGCTTTGACGTGGAGCCTCTGGCTCCCGCTGCCCAGGAGGCCCGCCTGGAAAAACTGCTCAACGATTCGCATCGGATTCACCACGTCGGCCCGCTTTCCGTGACGGTCGACGATCGGATAGCCACGCTTGCAGGCGTCGTCGCGTCCGCCGAGGATCGACAGTTGGCCGAAGCGTATCTGCGTTTTGAGCCGAGTGTTTCACAAGTGGTGAATCGGTTGACGATCCAGCCTCGCCCTGGGAGCCGGTAAGTCCGCGATACGAAGGCGTTACGGTTCCCGCGGGTGCTTTTTGGCTTGTCGGTGTTCTCGGGTTGTTTAAACGATTCTCATCGATTGAGCTGGCAGCTGCCGCAGCATGACCTTGGATAAAGGAGGGCGGCACATTGATCGTAATGATCTCTCTGGACGAGGGAGGACGAGGTTCGGCGGTAGCCCGTTTGATGGGGCCATGTTCGATGGGGCCATGCTTGGAAGGGATGGCGGCGACATGTTGGACTGGCTGTATCGTGCCTTTTCGCCCTGGGGCCCCAGCGGAGGGCTGGGGGTCCGAAACAATAGAATCTTCCTGGGATTCAGGGAGAATACCGGGTAAATGTTGTTGGGCCGGGTCGGAAAGGACCGCTCCCCCCTCGGTAGGCTCGAAGCGGGCGATGAGGGTGAGCTGTTTGGGAGGGCCGTCCGTCTCGCCCCAAGGCAGCCAGAAACTGTACGAATGGCCCAAATCGGATTTACTGTAATGCTTGGGAAGCTGATCGGCGGAAAAGACATACTTACGTGAGGGTTCAGCCTGCTTTTTCTCGGTCTGGTCGTAGGCATAAACGGTGAGCGTTCCCTCCACGGTGATGGGGTCCTTATTTTGGGCCGCGTAAAACATCATCCGTCCACCCATGCCACGCACACCCGGTTTTCCCGGTTCCTGCAGGATGGTGTCACTCCAAATCACATTCATGCGTGTCGGTAAAACGGTTTCTTCCCCAAACCAGGGAATCAGGCTGCTGCCATCGGTAAGAAGACTGGTGCAACCGCTCGACAGCCCGGTCAGGAGTGCCAACAGGAGGCAGACGCCTCGAGCCCACTGTCGTTGTCCAATTTGGGTTCGCAGAAAAATAAATCGATTCATCATTTTCGCAACCACCCGAGAGGGTTCCAGCGTTTTTTCTCAGCGGTGCCCGTTTTCGATGTCGAGGCAGCCTCTGCTTTAATCGGCTCTACGCGGGTATCCGACTGGGGCTTCGAATCGGCTTGCCACTGCGTGGTAAGGATACTGACTTCCGAAGGGAGACGCTTCGAGTGGGATGTGGCGGCATCGTCCGTCGGGAGGAGCGGATCCCCCATGGGTGAAACTGGCGACCGGTCTGTAGGCGGATCGTTGGGGTCCGTGTCGGGCGCCGGCAATGCGGGTTCGCTTGGCTCGAGCAAGCCGCGAGGGTTTTGGTCCGGATAAATGATCGGCACGGGCGAAAGCTGGTCCGTGAAACTGGTTTCGTCGTAGATTCCCTCGCCGAGCAATGCATTGACGTCGGCGGCGCACCAGCTCATCCGGGCCGATTCGACCTGCTTGATCCGCTCCTGATCGTCGGGGTTGAGAATGACGCGAGGAGTCAAGATGATCAGCAGTTCGGTCCGCCGAACGTCGACCAGGTCGTACCGGAACAGATCGCCCAGCAAGGGAATGTCGGCCAGCAGGGGCACGCGGCGATGGATATTCTTGGTTCGTTTGGTGATCAGACCCCCCAGAATGATCGTCTCGCCACTTGCGCAACTGACGGTGGTTTGGGCGGTAGTGATGTCGATTTTGGGTGATTTGATGGTTTCGCCATCGGGCGAGATCGCAATCGGAATGCCTTCATCCACGGGACCTACCAGAGATTTTTCGGCGTCGATTTCCATCACCACCATGCCTTCGGGACTGATACGCGGAGTGACACCCAGGATCAAGCCGACATCCAGCAAAGTGACCTGATTGACCCGGCCGAAGTTGGTCAGTTGCGATTCGGTGATGTAGGGTACTCGTTGGCCAACCTGGACAAAGGCCGGTTGATTGTCGAGGGTCATAATCTGCGGCCGGCTGAGGACCTCGAGGCGGCGACTTTCCTGCAACGCCCGAATCAAGAT
>JAJRWS010000232.1 GCA_024276705.1 Planctomycetota bacterium
GGGGCAACGGTGGGCTCCCGAAAATAGGCTTTTTTCTCGGAGAAACAACTTCCAGGAATTAATCGATTTTTGTTCCACTTGTCATCCTGAGCGCAGCGAAGGAACTCCTGCTTGTAGTACGCAGCAACTAGCCTCAACGAGAGATCCTTCAGTCGCTTAGGCTCCATCAGAATGACATGATGGCTGACATAAAACTTGCGTAAAAACGTGATGCCAATTTTCGGAGGCCCAGGTCAACGGTACGAACCTGTCACCGACCGAGAAGTTTGCGAGATTCTCCATGGTCACTACAGAATCGCCTACCTCATAAAGACAGATGATCGCATCGAGATCCTTGGCATTTTCCACGGTGCAATGGAGATCGAACGTTACCTCAAATGAATGCGTCTGCCCAACAATGCATAGGCCGCTAAGTCTGGCTTCGCCAGATCACCAGCTTGAAGAGAGACATAAGAATCATTAGCCTGAAGGTATCGTAACTTCCATGCCGCTAGCAACGGCCCCTCGCCGGTGCCGGCCATGCAACCTGTTGAACTCTGCAAGAAGGGAGAGAGCGATGTGTACACGAAGCTTCACCGGGTTTGTTGTGATTCTGGCGGGCATATTCTGGTCCGTTTCCACAGTTGCGGAGGAGCAGATTGACGATAGTCAAAGACGCTCGACTTGGCGAATATCTTTGAGTCTAGATACTCCTAATCTGGTTCCACCCGCAGTTCAGTATGCAGTATTTGATAAGGATCCGATTCCGGGTTTCAAAGCCAGTCTAAAAAGGATGAAGTCCTATCACCAGAAGGAGTTGCAGGAGGCTAAAACTGGAGCCAAAAGAAAGTTGGCTCACTCTATCTATTTGAAAGTTCATTGGGACTTGAGCTTCAAGGAAATAACGGGAGATAAGGTCTATCTGGTCATGTCTGCACCAGACACGAGTCAGTCCCTTTCGTCAAATAGTCACGGCGGCAAGAAATGGATCATGACCAAGATCAGGTGGATCAAGGGTGAGCCCGTATGCTAGTGCGTGCCGGTGGAACCTAAGAATGGCGAGGGAATCGAAGTTGCGTTTACGGAGAAAAACGCTTTCGACTTGGAAGCCATTTATAACGATGTGATGCGTGCATCAACACAGGGCAAGTAATATAAATTCCAGGCAACAAGTGGCATAATGACGCCCCACCCGCTGGCATCCATGCCTACCATCTTTCGAGCCGTCGGTCACATCGACCGACCGCATGTACGGCATCTCATAACCTGAGTTCGGCGTGTAACACCGAAGCAATCTGAGAATTGATAGTCCAACTCTCCTCGGTCACATTGACTGACGCAGCCAAAGTTCTATTCAGTAATTCCAAATTGCCACCCAGCCCGACATGAGACAGAATGAAGCCGTAACGTTTTGCGTTGCTTGACCGGGGGTGGCTGAAGTGACAGCTCCCACGATTCACTTGTTTTGCTTCACACTCACGACGAGCATGCCCCATGGCCGCAGCGCGGGCAGGCGCAAGGAGGTGCGGCCAGACTGGGTCGTCCCTTTCAATGCCACCCCCTTTTCACCCGGTCGCAGGAGCGTCACCGCCAATGCTCCTTGGGCAAAGAAGCGGCGGTCTTCGAGCGTGATATCCAACGGTTCCGTGGTATCGCGCCAATCCACCAGATGGATCACCACCGCTGAATCCGGGTTGCCGGGCATGGCCCGAATGACCATGCTAACCGCCGCGGGCGAACGCACCGCCACCGGGGCATGGGCCGGGTAACGCGAGTCCTCCAATCCGGTAATAACGATCGGCAAAGAGCGACTTCAACGCACCTCCCTGCCATTTCGCGAACGCATCTCCCGACGGTGCCCCTTTCTCTTTGAGGTATGCTCGGTAATCGAACGTGGCGACGTCCTGGACGCCGGCGTCCAGACGCTGTTTGGGAGTCGTTTTTTGTTCGAGAAAGGCCCGGAAACCGGCCAGACAATGGTCGCAAAAGCAAGCGCCCCAGCGCACGGCTGTGTGGTTGATCGGCGGATCGTCCATTTGCAGATAAAAAAAGGACAGGGTACGGCGAGTCCGGAAGACCGAACCGCCGCACCTGCCCGATGTCATCCATGCTCAACCCGTAGCACGCGGTTGAAGCAAACGGTTATCGACGCCGTTTACGGGTGGCAGTCAATCCAAGACCGAAAAGCGTGAGCAAAGCAATTGTACTTGGTTCCGGAATAGGGATTTGCCGGCCAACTCCGCCTAGAGCAGCAACCTGGCTGGCATCCAAAGCACCATTGAAGAGTGCCAGGTTCGATACGTGGGTAAGCAATTCTTCCCCCAAGTCGCCATCCAAGAAGACTTGAAAGTCGCCAGCCAAGGACCAACGACCATCGATAGCACCCAAGTCATGGTCGCCAAGATCAACGGTATCAATGTAGGTCGTTCTTTTTACATTGTTTTCAACGCTTAGCACGACCCTGTGCCAATCGCTGCCAAGATTACCAACGGTTTGTACGTATCCTTGATTCCCAACGCCAATTCGGTCATTTGGCCCATCCTCATCGAGAAAATAATCGGAATCGGAAGCTGGATCCCGGTCGGCATCAAACTCAGCCAAGGCAGAAAAACCGGTAACCCCACCCGGGAATTTGATATCCATAAGTAATGTAAAGGCGTTCGTCCGGCTGCCGCCACCATTGGCACCGATGGGGTTAGGCACGGTATAAAAACCACCACCTGTAGGAACGATATTCGGGAGTTGAGATTCGTCTATTGTGAAAATATCCAACGCGGAAGCACCCGTGTCAGGTCCACCACTGCCAGCGACGGCAGCTTCACTACCGGTAAGCACAAGGTCAGACCCAACCGTGGCTGCGGTTAGATTGCCTGCGTCTTCAAACTCCCACAGACCAACAAGCTGTGCATTCGCTTGGCTCACACCTAGCACACCCACCATGAGCATACAGACCGAGACTAGAAACCATTTCATGAGACATTCTCCAGGTGAAAAAAACGGAACAAAAAACCAGAAAAGTTGAACAGCCCTTGCGTTCTTCCGACTTGCGAATAAAGAAAAGCAACTCCCTCATTTTGTCAATGAAAAAAGGAACTTCTCGTCACTGGAACCCCAGGCACAGTTGATAGCGAGTTATCTACCGTTAAAAAGAAAAGAGGGCATGGTACCCAATACCAGATTGCAGTATATATGTCCGTTACGGGAAAGTCAACGAAATAATAGGCAATTTACGCAAACTTGCACTTCGACTGTTTTATTTTTATTGGCTTGACGTAAGTGGTTCTGTACTAACATCTTGCGTGGTCTTTACTCAGAGCGGGTTGCCACCCGTGGTGACCTCAAGGTCGTGCTGGGCAAAAAGGGCCTGGCCGATCGGGTCACGCATTTCCTGTAGACGGGGCCTGGGAACCATACGATGCGCTGATTCTTTCGCACAAGTCGATGACGTCAAGTATTCGCTGGTCTGGTGTACCGGATTCGATATCGGCAAAGACGATATCGCAGGGACCATCCTAATTGTTAGGCCTGACAATGCACTAGGGATATTGGCCCAAAACCTCACGCCGGAACGTACGAAGCCTATCAGGGTCGCACGGCCGGAGGCCGTGGATTTAGAGAGTATTAAGATTATATCCCCTTATAAATCGGGCACCACGATGGGTCGGATGGCTTTTTTCTGCTCCAAGGCCAGCAACGCTTCGGTGACGCCTTCGGCGGTTAACGGAAAACGGGGGCCCGCAAGTTGCTGGTAGGGGTGTTGGGCCTGGGTCCGCAAAACCAGGTCGATGGCCATCCCGAGATGCTTGGGGGCGTAGTTGTGCAAACCGAAAAAGCTCAGGCATCGGGTGATAATCTCGTGCGACTCAAGTGTGAACCGGTCATCCGGATAGATGGCCCCTTGCAGCAGATAACGCCCACCGACTCGCAGCATTTTGACCCCCACTTCGATGACGGGAGCGAAACCGGCCACTTCGATCACCAGATCGGCGCCCAATCCGCCTGTATGCTCCCGGACGGCACGGGCAAGTTCACTTGAGTCGACTTTTCCGGCGTTGAGAACAAGGTCGGCACCAAAACGTTTTGCCATTTCGAGTCTTGCTTCCAGCACATCCACAACGATTATCTGGCTGGCACCGAGTCCCTTGGCGAAAGCGGTCGCATACAAGCCGAGCATTCCCGCCCCCTGGATCACGACCGTATCTCCCGTGTTCACGCCAGCCCGGTCGAGTCCGCCCGCCACGGTCGCTGCCGCGCACATCAGTGGCGATGCGGTTTCATCGGGCATGGCATCGGGCAGTTTGAAAACGGCCGTCCCAGGCTTCAGGTAGACATACTCGCCAAACGTGCCGACGAAATAGGGCGGCACATCGCTGATTGAATGCCCGTATTTGAACAGGGTGAGACATTTCTGTGGCAGGTCATGGTCCCGGCAGAAGACACAGCGGCCACATGCCGCCATGATCGTCCAGGTGACCCGGTCGCCAGGAGCAAGTGCCTGCCCGGTCGAGTCCTGAATCGCCCTCTTCCCCAGCCGTACGATGCTCCCTACACCTTCATGCCCCAGCACCGCAGGCGTTGGAAACGGCCTGCGTCCCCGCCAACTGTGCATGTCCGACCCGCAAACCGTTGCCATACGAGTTTTCACCAAAATAGCTTCCGGCTCCAGTTCCCCGGGAAGCGGATACTCGCGTGCTGCCAACGGCTTGCCCACGCCAAGAAAAAGGATGGCAGTGCCCATCGCTTTCGACATTGAGGTCCTCCACGACCATGATTGACTATTAGCCTGATTGGATAGTGCCGTCTTAAGTCATGTACCACCCGCATAGCGGGTGGCTTGAGGAAGGCTCCTCAAAGGAGCCGAGAAGAGAATATCGTACTCGTACTCAGCAAAACGTCCGTGAGTGAATCACTATTTTTCCGCCGCCGGCGGGGCCGTCCTCGGTGGCAACTCGACAATCTCCAGGTCGCGAAACCGCAGGTCGGTCGTGGGATCGTGGCCCTGGATGGCAATGGTACCGGGGGCGATCCGCAGACCTTTGCGCGGGTTCTCGTGCGGCCTGCGAGTATCGGTCCAGTCACTGACCTGATAACCGTTGACCCAGGCGGCCATGTGCGGACCGTCGACAATCAAAGTTTCGTTAAACCAGGCAAAATCTTTCGCGACGATACGGCGGGCGTTCTGACGGCGGAAGAAGCCACCGGTACCGCAGTCGAGAGGTTTGCTCGGGTCATTGTCGGCATACCCGTTATGAATCTGGCATTCGTAGCCCATCATGAAATCGCCCGGAATACAGCGAAAGAAAATTCCCGAATTGAGGTTCTCGCCGTTGACGTAACACGCAAGCTGCATGACGAAATCGCCATAGACTTTATTGGTCTCGAGCTGACCACGACCATCCAGGACACGAAGCTCGCCAGCTGGCGTCACTTGAAAGCGGCTCTTTTCCGCCCGATCTGTGTTCCAGCCAGAGAGGTCCTTGCCATTGAAGAAGGGTGCAAGGCCCAACGGCCGCAGGCGAATATTGCGAAAGGCGATACGGCCATGGTTGAACTGCAAACCGATATGCCCACGACCCAGCGAATGCAACTTCACACTCGCGGGCAATGCGGCCAGTGGTTCTCCATCCAGGGCGATGGCGAGGGTGTCGCCTTCGACCTGAATTTCGTAGGTTCGCCACTTGGACCGCGGCGCGGGTGGGGCCGATGGTCTTTTCCACATTCCGACGACACTGCCGGTGGGATACGGATTGTCGGCCGGGGCGATATTGACTTCGTAGCAATCTCCCTGGGGGTCGTTCGGATGCGGCGGGGTGTGGATGAGGATGCCGCTGTTGGTGTCGGCCTCGGCGGCAAATTCCAGCTGCAACACGTAATCGGAAAACTGAGTGGTCGTATAAAGCACGCCCAGCTCACCGGCATCGGCCACGATCGCCCCCTGCTCGACCCGCCAGTTCACATCGCTCCCCTCCTTCCAGCCAAAGAGTGTTTGCCCATCGAAAAGTTGAATCCATCCCTCCTTTAACAATTCCGCCGGCAACTGGGATGGTTCCGAAGCTGCCGCAATCGGCCCGGCGCAGGGTGTCGAAAGGCAAGCAATGACGATCAGAAGGCTAAGACGCATGTTGGGCTCCAGGGGTCGGGGGTCGGGGGTCGGGGTGTCGGGTGTCGGGTGTCGGGTGTCGGGTGTCGGGTGTCGGGTGTCGGGTGTCGGGTGTCGGGGTTCAGGAAGTCATGTACCACCCGCATAGCGGGTGGCTTGAGGAAGGCTCCTCAAAGGAGCCGGGAAGAGAGTATCGTACTCGTACTCGTACTCGTACTCAGCAAAGCGGTACTCGTACTCGAACCCGACTGGGAGGTAAGGTCGGTCATCATCAATATCCATGGCCTTATGTTTCTGTTGCATGCAATGGTTCCAGTCGAGTACGAGTATGAACAATATCACTACGGAACCGTCAAACTCTGCCAGTCCCCCGGCAAAGCCGGGGGTTTTCTCGACGGAAATAAAGTGTCGGGGGTCGGGGAACTTATGATTTATGATCGGTTCACACTTGTCAATAAACCTTTTCTCGGCAGCTTTTTTTGCGGATTCTTTTCTGGCCTATTTCCTGGCCCACCTCTTCGGCCTCCCGCCTTGCAGTCTTCACCTATCCTGGTTTGCCAACCGTCGCGGGTGAGTGTCGAACCGCCTAAGGATTCCTTGCTGTCGGGTAGCAGAGGCCCTTTTCGCGGCAACCATAGACGCTTGAAAAAATCGATATCCGGTCGGCAATACCGATCGGCAGCTTGTTGCGCGCTTTCGTTCTGGCCCAGCCTCAAGGTACGAGGAACCGTAAACTCACGAGAAGTCACCGAAGTGAGGACGTTGTCTCGATAGGTTACTTCGTATTTTCCCCGAGACGGCGTAAACGTAATGGTTTCGTTCGCTTTCCCGAAAGGACCGCGGAACCAATCACGGACGTTCACCGTTTGTGACTTGCCTTTTTCCAGCCAGACTCTGACAACCAAATCGGCGTCTGCCTGATTGGTGTAGCCTGCTTTGGCGACATGCTCGGTCACGACTTGCCTGACCTCACTTTCGATTCCTCCCAGTTCTTCTAACACCAGCGACACAGGCCTCGGTTCGAGCCAAATCAATTGGTTGGAAAAAACTGTTCCTCCTCGCGGCCCCGATATTTGAATTTGACTCGTGGCCAACCGGTTCCGGTGAAACCAGTCACCACACCTTCATGGTCATCTCCCATAAACTCGAATTTCACCTTGTCGCCAACCGCCAGGTCGCGGGCCGCCGTCCACTGGACCAACAGCCCTTGCTGGACCAGCAACGTGAGCAAGCCGATTGCCACGGGCCCATGCAGATATTTCCTGATTCGGTCGCGCGAGGAACGGCTCATTTCAGTCCTTGCTGATCAACTCACCTGGTAAATTAACCAGTATACCCACATCGGCAGCAGGGAGCGACCTGTCGCCTGGAACTGAGCTCGACATGAAGAACAACCTTGACCAAGAACGTTCACTTTAAGTCAGGCCGGTTTTGAATTGGTACTGATTGAAGATTGCAGGAAATGCTCCACGGGAACTGCGTGCTAGCACGCAGTTCCGGCGAATTTCCGTATTTCTCACAAACCTGCGGAGCTCCTCGAACCGATAAATACGGACTGTACGGACAACTATTTCTATGGCCATGGGCCGGATTGTAGCGTGTTACACCTGCGAGCTTACAAATTTTGGCTGCTCGGGGCAATCAGCTTTGGATTAGCCGGATGCCAGACTACTGGGCAGTATGAATCTGCAGTGAAAGACCGGACCTCGTCGGCTGCTGCGCTGGCAGACCTTGAGAATGGCCAATCCACACCCTCATTACCGGCCAGGCTGCCGGACCCATCTCTTCGCGACCATGACCCCAGGATCCAACCTGTCGCCTACCAACAAGATGACACTCCGGAAATCATCCAGTCCACCCCTGAAAACTTGCCACTTCCCGATGCGGGGCTCAGCCTGCTCCAGGTGATTGATTTAACACTGCAATCGAATCCCGACATCCACTCAGCTTCGGCTCAAATCGCCATTGCCGACGCCACTCTGATGCGGGCACGGGCCGAGTTCTACCCGACGTTGGACTTCAGCGAAAGCTATGGCGTAAGCAATAATCCGGTCCAGGCTTTTATGTTCCAACTCAACCAGGCCCAACTCAATTTCAACCAGGACTTTAACAACCCGGGAACCTTCGACAATTTTAATACACAGTTAAGAGTAAAACACCGGCTCTATGCCGGGGGCCGCCGTCTGGCCGAAGAAGACGCCGCCCAGTCCCATCTGGCGGCGGCCAGTCTGAGATTGGGTGCGGTGCAAAACCAGCTTATCTACCGCGTTGCCGAAGCCTATTACCGTCTGTTACAGACCAACGAGCTGCTCCAGGTTCGACAGCAGGCGGTCGAGCAAGTCGAACATCACTTGCAAATCGTCCAAGCTCGATATCGGGCGGAAACTGCGGTAAAATCCGACGTACTGACTGTTGAAGTCCGGTTGGCCGAAGTGCGCGAAGCCTTGATTCGGGCACGGAACCAGGCCGAGCTCGCCTGGTCCATCCTGGAAACGGTAACGGCAGTCCCTCTCGGGCGTCAACCGTTACCGACGGAAATCCCTGAAGCCCCCTGGATGGGAAACGCAGCCGAGGTCGAGGCGGCGGTTGCGGAAGCGCTCAACAGACGTCCGGAAGTCTCTCAAATGTCGCGTCTGCGGAGTGCGGCTGCCAGCAACGTGGAAGTCGCCCGCTCGGGTGACCGTATGACCGTGGACTTCGTGACCGACTACAACGTTTTCACGGGTGATTTCCAGCATGGCAACGACAGCTTTTTCACGGGTCTGGTCATGAAACTGAACTTGTTTGATGGCAAACGCACCACGAGTGACGTGCGCAAGGCCTGCGCCCAGTTGCGCAAACTGGAAGCTCGCCAACGCCGTTTGCTGCTGGATATCGAATTGGAAGTACGCCGTTCCTACCTGCAGTTGGACGATGCCCGGCAACGGCTCCAGGTTACTTCCCAGGCCATCCAACAGGCACAAGAAAGCTTGCGCGAAATTGAAGTACGCTATCGAGGGCAGACAGCCACCATCACTCAGCTCATCGACGCCCAGATGGCCCTCTCCAACGTCCAGGTTCGACAGACCAACGCCCGGGCCGAATTGGAGGTCGCCCGCACCGCGCTGCAACGGGCTATTGGCAGATTGACCGATCTTCTGTAATCGCGACGTCCGAGCATCCTTGCACCGCTCCGCGGCGGCGACAAGCCGGCGGAGAATCGATAGTTGCGAAAGAATGTCCTGGTCGATTTTCAACCCAATCAATCCGCCCGGACGGTGCGATTCGAC
>JAJRWS010000233.1 GCA_024276705.1 Planctomycetota bacterium
GAATTGGGCTGAGAACTGCACTCGATTCACCTCACCCGGCCCACTTCCGGTAACAAAGTTGAGGCCAGGGCTGCCAAAAATGGGATCGACTCCGGCCGACTCGCCCGACATAGCGCCCCCCGCCACCGTCGCGTTAGCGATATGATCGTTGGGAGTCCACCCCTCGAAGTCGTCATCGGTATTCCATTCCCAGGCATTCACGATGCTGAAAACAGTCTCCCCACCGTCCACGGTAGCCACTCCAACTTGAGCCCACGCGGGCGAACTGCCGCAGAGTGCCACCATCAGGGCGACGGCACCGACACTAGGCAACCAAGCGGTGCGGATTTTCGACTTACGAGGTTGGCACGGTACGTGAAATTTCATGAGATTTCTCCTAAGGGTAATGAAAAAACAATCAAAGGGTTATAGAAGCGACGCGACGAAGTCTTTCAGTGACTTTCAATACAATCCGTTTCAAGCGGTAACGCCCCGTTGTCAAATAAGACGCCGTTCGGGTGGAACGGGCATGAGGCATTATTTTGTATTTTGGCAAACGATTATCAAAAAGGGGAACTACAAACTGGATTAGAATGCCGTGGTGATTAGAATGTCAGGGTATAGAAAAGTCCGCCTACCGGACGCATACTAACCACACGTCAAATTAGTTGCTAGTAGTATTTGGCCACTTTTGGTACAATCTGGCCAAGAGGCCAGGTTGCCGCGCAGCATCACAATAATGAGGCCCGCACCCTGCAGAGACCTCGGTTTTTCGAGCCTTTCCGCATGTTTCTTGAAGTATTTTGGAGGGGGCTTCCGGATGGTTCAAGCGATCGAAACACTAAAAACTTCGGATTGGTTCCACGAAGATGGGTTTCCCATCGCGGTCGAGGTTCGCAGTCTGCACCCTTCATTTGGCCTCCACAATCATGAGTTTAGTGAAATCGTCTTAATCACGGGAGGGTCTGGAAAGCATGTGACCGGCAAGCAGTCGTGGACCATTCGCGCGGGTGACGCCTTCGTGATCTCCGGCAAGCAGACGCACGCGTATGAAGACTTGGACGATTTATCGCTGGTGAATATCCTCTACCAACCGGAACAATTGAGTTGGGAGGGTCAAGGCCTTGCGGAACTGCCCGGTTACCATGCCCTGTTCACTTTGGAACCTACGTGGCGGGTTGAGCATGAATTCAGAAGCCGTCTGCAACTCTCCCCCCATGACCTTGCCAACGTGATGCGCCTGCTGAACAAGCTCGAAGAAGAACTGAAAGAACGGTCGCCCGGTTATCGTTGCATCGCGACGACATTGTTTATGCAAATCGCATGTACCCTATCCCGGTGCTACGGAAACTATTCAAGTACGAATACGAAACGCCTGCTGCATTTGGCCGAGGCGATCAGTCATCTTGAAAGATGCTACGACGAACCGGTTAGCCTGGAGGAATTGGCAAAAATCGCGAAGATGCCGACGCGAAGCTTCCAACGCGCTTTTAGGAAATCGCTAGGAGTGCCGCCGATTACTTATCTTATTCGTGTGCGTATATCCCACGCAGCGGAGTTGCTGCGCAATAAGGAATTGAGCATTACGGATGTAGCCTTTGAACTGAATTACGAGGACAGCAGCTACTTCACACGCCAATTTCAGACCATCATGGGCATGACGCCCAAAGAATACCGGCGACAATTCTTCAACCGAGTTTCATAAGCCGACCACACCATCCGCTTTCCATCGGATATCCACAACTACGACAGGCTACTTGCCGTGCAGCCGAACGGTTGCTGCCAGACGATCCGATCCAGCTCGTTGACGGCACCGTCGAAGTTGGCATCGCCCTGCTCGAGCATCGCGCTGCTGGTGATGCCTTGCCCTCGTTGCCAGGTGAGTTGTTAAGGCTGGTTGGATGGGACTTGGATCGATAGACTGTGAGTTGTGGGTATTTACGTGCCAACATCTTTCCGTAGAACAGGTGTCTCGAACCATGGACCAGCCAGTTAGAAATATGTCTCTTCAGGCCTTGTCGCGGCGGACGAGAATTCGGATTGGGTTGGGGGCATGGTTCATCGTGCGCGCAATGATCGTGTTGGGGGTGATGGGGTTGGGGGGGAATGTCCGTTCGGAGGAAGTTTCGGCGCGGGAGGTTGCCACCCAGAGCAAACAGGAACCTGTTGCGCTAGGCGAGGCGATCGACACGATTCGAGCCGTCGGCTTGTCAGGCCAGGGGCAGCTAGCCGCCCGTCATGCATGGCGTCAGCTCGCCCAATGCGACACCAGTCGGATGGTGGACATCCTGGCCGGGATGCAGGGCGCCAACCGCCAGGCCTGTAATTGGCTGCGCATGGCAGTCGACGCCATCGGCCAGCGCACACTCCAGCAATCCCAAAAACTTCCCGAGCCAGCGTTGGAAAAATTCGTGCTCGACGTTCGGCAAGCATCCCCGGCTCGCCAGGTAGCTTTTCAGTGGCTTACCCAGAGCGATCCCCAGGCGCCGGGTCGGTTGTTGCCTGGCATGCTCGACGACCCATGCCTGGAGCTGAGGCGGGCCGCAGTCCAGCAATTGATCGCTGCCGCCAGTCACGCCGGAAAACAGGCGGCGATGGCAAGGGGGGAGGCCGCAGCGACCGCCAAGGCGACTGCCCAACGCCTCTATCAAGAGGCCCTCGATGCTGCTCGAGACCTTGACCAGGTAGAAGAAATTGCCCAGGCACTAGGCCAACTCGACGTAACCGTTGATCTGGTTCACCAGCTTGGCTATCGGGTGGATTGGCAGGTGATCGGGCCGTTCGATAATACGGCTCACCGTGGCTTCGATCGCGTTTACCCACCCGAGGAAGCGATCGATCTCGATGGTCATTATACGGGCAAATCGGGCTCGGTCGCCTGGCAGTCGCTTCAGGGCGACGGTCAATCGGGATGGGTCGATCTGAACCTTATATTCGGCAAACTCAAGGGAACCGTTGCCTATGTGCTGACGGAATTCCAGAGCAATTCGGACCAGGAAGTCGAGCTGCGTTGGAGCACGCCGAACGCGACGAAATTATGGGTAAATGGCCAGCAGGTGGCCACTTACGAATCTTACCACACCGTGACCAGCGACGATCAGTACCGCGCGACGGTTCATTTGCGACGAGGGGTAAATCATTTCTTGATGAAAGTTTGCCAGGATGAACAAACCGAAAGTTGGACCGTGGACTGGCAGTTTCGATTCCGCGTTACCGATCGTTTGGGGGGAGCCATTCACACACCATGACAAGATCTTCCGAACACCGCCGAATTGCCCGCCCGTACGTACCCCTGCTTTGGCTGGGGCCCATGCTCCTGCCATCGCTGCTGTTGTTGACCGGCGCGGACTGGCGCCAGTTTCGTGGTACGGACAATCGTTCGGTCGCTCCGGCCCGGGCCCTTTCCAGCAGTTGGGATATTGCCACGCCGGCCGCCTGGGAAGCTGCGAAACAGCAGGGCTGGGAGGCGGACCTGCCAGGCCGAGGACCCGCGAGTCCGATCGTGGTGGGTGACCGGGTGATTGTGACCGCTTCGAGCGGTGCCCATCAGGATGAGCTGCATGTGATCTGTTTCGACGCCAAGACGGGCAAGCGGTGCTGGCAGCGGCGATTCTGGGCGACCGGGCGGACCTTATGCCACCCCACTTCGGCCGTGGCCGCGCCTACGCCCGCCAGCGATGGCCGCCGCATCTTCGCGTTTTATTCATCCTGCGATCTGGCCTGTTTTGATCTTGACGGCAACTTGCTCTGGTATCGCGGTCTGGCGGAAGATTATCCACGCATTGGCAACGATACGGGCATGTCCTCCTCGCCCCTGGTGGTAGACGATACGGTGATGGTTCAAATGGAAAGTCAGGGGAAATCTTTGCTGGTAGGGATCGATGTGGTAACGGGCATGAATCGCTGGCAGCATCCGCGGCGGAGCATGGAAAACTGGACATCGCCCGTTCTCTATCGTCCTGTGCCCACGGCCGGACACGAAAAGCTGCCCGACCTGGGACTCCTCCAGTCGCCATGGGGCCTGACCTTGATCGACCCGCGCACAGGCCGGATCCGCTGGCAATACGAAGTTCCCTGCGAAGGGATACCTTCGTTGACGGTTAACGAAGGAGTGCTCTACGTGCCGGCAGCCGGCATGACGGTTTTACGGCCTTCCGGGCAGGCTGGCCACGCAAAGGTTCTTGAGGTTGTGTGGCGTGAAAGCCGGTTCCGAACCGATGCGGCCAGCCCCGTGGTCGACCGTGACCGGCTCTACACCCTCAACAATACCGGTGTCCTGACCTGCAGCGAGTCGACAACCGGCCGGATCGTGTGGCGTTTGCGGCTCGAAGGTCGCTTTTGGGCCACTCCCGTGCTGGTTGGCAGCCGTCTGATCCTGGTCAATTCCGACGGCCTCGTCCAGGTCGTCGACGTTTCCGGCGCCAAGGGCAAACGGGTCGGAACGGGCGACTTCGGTGAGCCGATTCAGGCAACCCCCGCCGTGGCGGACGGATCGCTCTATTTTCGCAGCGACCGCCATTTGTGGAAAATTCGTCCCTTGAGTCAGCGTTGAGGCGAGCTGCGGATGAATTAAAAGCGGGCCGCCAGGGTGGTGAAGCACGCTGACGACCCTGGCCGAAGCAGCCTGATAAGGGACCGCCGTGGCTGGTAGGATTCTATCGCGCACGGGTGATAGAATCTAGCGGCTGTCAAGGAAGAGGGTCCGTTTCGTATTAGAAAGTGTTTTCAATTAGGAGTTTCTCCGATCCAGCGAATTCGCGGGTGATTGCTTACTTCCCTGCGTCCTGCGCTGTTTTGGAGCTTTGGGCACGAACAGGGCTGTCGCCACCAGGCCAGCGCAGATACCCGCGAGGATCACGACCCAGAATGCGTTTGGCTTCCTTTCGAGGCCCGTGATCAGGTTCATTCCAAACACGCCGGTTAAAGTCATGAGTGGAAAGAAGATTGCGGCGATGATGTTAAGCCGGTGTGCTGCCAGATTCATCTGTAAATTATGCTGGTTCTGGATCTCGGCTTGCAGGGCAATGCTGAAGTCGAGCGCATTGTTCGTGTCGCTATAGAGGAGGTCGGTTGTGCGTTCCAGTCGGCCGGCACGGTCCCGCGCATCGATTAATCCACGCTCGTCGGGGATCGTTTCGCGGGCACTTTGGAGAGCGCTATGCAGATTGCGCGTCGTTCGCCGTAGTGGTGCCAGCTCGCGAATGAGTTCAAACAGATCTTGAGCTGGAGGGCGGGAGTCGAGGCGTTCGTCGAGTTGTCCCAGACGTTTTTCAAATTCGTCGAGATGGCGATCCAGGGCTGACGGGCCACTGCCAAATTCGTTCGATTGCCAGCTTCCATCTGGCTTCCGCCAGAACAGGCGCGCCTTACGGTCCACATCGTCCGCATGCGGGAGTGCATGCAGGATGAGGAGCAAATGATCCTCGGCGAACATCGTGCGTTGGCGACCCGAGTTGCGACCAACGCGCACGCGGATCGCGCTGGGGAGTTCCCAGGCTGAAGGGAGAACGGATGGCATGAGATACTCCTCAACAGACAATGGTTTCAGAGAGCCGGAGGCTTTTCTCGCCAGATCGACTTAAAAATAAAACAGATGGCGGACGGCAAGTAGTATTGCCACGGCGGCACTCCACAGCAAGAGATTAAATATTGCCCAGAGTATGTTTGTCCGCCTTCGCCGTTTTTGACCATGCAGCAAGTTGAGTCCCATGAGGACCTGGCCAGTGAAATCGGAGGTCCCATTGGCGTCGACAAAGGGATTTTGATCTTCGATCGCGCAAGCATGAAGGGGAGATGAGCCCTGAAGGGCGATCTTATCGGCTTCTTCACTGGGTATTTCGTTCATTCCGAAAGTTTCGGAGGCGTCTGGATGTTGGATTCCCAAGCAGCTCGCTCTTGCTGGTTTGGAGGTCAAGAGAGATACGTTTGGAGGAAGACAAGGCGGATTTTGCAATGTTGCAGGACGGATTCGTGAATTTGGCTTGGAGGATTCCTGTCGCGGTGCGTACGTCCTGGCAGGTCGAAGCCATCGGCCTGGTTCATAGCCGGTGAAAACCATGTCTACGACATTGGCATGGGCCGGTAATGACTGCCGTTTACCGATGGCATGATTGCCGCATCCGATCGAGGAGATCGTTTCGTGTGAGGTCAGAAACATGGCATGTGAAGGCGAGTCATTACCCTGTCGGATCGAGACAAAAAAAAGAGGACGGACGCTCAAGACCATTACTTTGAGAGTAATCTGTCAGGACACTTAATGAAAGTATCCAGCACTCTGGCCAGACCCTGTTTTTACAGCTTGGGGTCCATCATGCTGATGACTTTATGGGTCGTAGCGGTCATCCGTCTAATTCCAGTCCGTAAACCACCAGCTCTGCTGGTGAGTACCCATCAGGCTCCGCCGTTCCGTCGTGCTCGTACTCGTACTCGTAATCGTAATCGAATGGAACAATACCATGCTGGTGAAGAGCCTTGTTATTGATGATGACCAACATTCCCTCC
>JAJRWS010000234.1 GCA_024276705.1 Planctomycetota bacterium
AGGACATCAGCGGCCTTCATCGTCATGCTCGTGACCAATGGCTTCGAGCGGCACAATCGATTCGGCTGAATATTGCCGAGGGTAACGGGAAGCGAAGTCTCAAAGATCGAAATCGTTTTCTCAATATGGCTCGTGGTTCGGCCCTGGAATGCGCCGCGATTCAGGATGTTCTTGCTGCAACCGGTGGAATAGCTGATGAATCGCATAGTAGACTGAAACGAATGCTCAAGCGCATCGTATCGATGCTAACGCGATTGATTGCGCGTTGTGACGTGACCCGAGAGGATTCCGCGGAGGTACAATGCAGGCAACGGCGAGTGACTCGTAGGGTAAACTGTCACACGCTGGCCGAACGATTGTCTGCTGGCAGCTACTACGGCTTGGCTGGCCCCTACTCGATGCCTGACTGGCTGGCCCATGGGATACGAATTCCTATCAGCCATTACGTTTGCATGCTGAAAAGAAATCGCGTTGCGCTCGGAAGATTTTCTGTCATTGACAAGTAGACTTCCTTCGAGATGCCCATGATGATGGGTACGGTTATTGGGGAGAAAGATGATGAAACGGCAAGCCCTGATGATGCTTGTTTGCGGCCTGTTGCTTGTGCTCCCGTCGTCCAGTTGGGCGCGGAAATGGACCAGCAACACCGGGAAATACTCGATCGAAGCGGAACTCGTGGAAGTCCGAGACAAGAAAGTCACCTTGCGGAAACCTGATGGCTCGGTGGTCACCTTGCCAGTCGCTCGGCTCAGCGATCAGGACCGGCGGTATCTGAAAACACTGAAAAAGTCTACAGCAAAGCAGTCTACTCTGGACGATGGGGCAAAGAACTCGCCGTCCGGCCCGAAAGTCTCCGGAACGATCAACGGCCATGTTTTCACGCCTGACAAGATAGAGTTGGAAGGAGGAACCCTGACGCTCCGCCAGGGTAAGGATTTCTTTGCAGATCTGAAAGTGAGTATTTCTCTCTTCCTGGACAGAGAAGAAATACCGGAAGGGAAAACCTACCAGGTTGCGGCCAAAGAACGCTTTGGTACCCGATTACCGCACATCCACATGGAGTGGAAAGAGGCCGGCAAAAGAATTCCAGAGAGCGAGACGTACTTCGACGGATACGCAATGAAGCTCGAATTCGGCAAGGTCTCCGACAAAGGCAAACTGCCAGGCAAGATCATGCTCCGCCTGCCTGACAAAGCCCGGAGCAGTGTTGTAGGGACCTTTGCAATCAGCGTCTTCGAGCCGGGCACCGGCCAGATCAGCGGGTCGATCACAGTACCGCCCCAAAGCAAGGAGCTCGACATTTGGGTCGGCTGCCTCGGCAAGAACTCCGAAGGCAAGTTGGAAGGGCCCGGCACCGGTTTCAAGCTGAGTAGCTCCGCGATATCCGCTAGTTCCACTTCGTGGAAGCCGCGCAGTAGCTACCTCTCGTGGGACCAGAAGACCCAACGTCTCATCCATAAGCATATCAACCGCCCGCCAGGCTGGTATCTTGTCTCCGTGCGCGGCAGTCGGCCTGACTCACATGGTGGCGGATCCTTCAAGCTCTCGCGCGGGGGGTACTACGATTGGAAATGGGTCAAGATCAAGGAGGACGCAGCGGATGTGACCGTTGACCTAGCCATCGATCCGAGCAATTTGGGCACCGTGGAGGTAACACTGCGCGGCCCGACCAAGAAGTCGGCGTACGTCACGTACCTACCGCTTGATGAGAATGGTCAGTTGCCCTATCCGGAGGCCCACGCATATCTATCCTCCACGAGCAGTGCCAAGATTGAAGGAGGGAAGGCCGTAATCCGCGGACTCCGCGAGGGCAAATATCAGATCGCCATGCGTCCATGGCGACGGGGCACACGGCTGCCGAACACCAAGATCGATGTGCTCGTGAAGCGAGGCACGACGACAAAGGTAGAGTTGACACCGCCCCCTGCGGTTCCATCAAAACGAACCCGAACCCCAAGAAAGAAAGAAGAGCCAAAACGAAAACGCACTAGAAGAAAGAAAGAGGATCGAACCGGGCTTCCCGATCTCGTAGTGACCAAGGTTTACCTGAATGAAGGCGGATACATGAGGGCCCTGGTCAAAAATCGCGGTACGGCACATGCGACGGAACACATTGTGGAATTCTTTATCGATGGAAAGCGGAGAGCCAGCCACAGATGCAAGGCCATCGAAGCGGGAGTGGAGTTCGAGGTAAGTGCTATGAGTCTTCTGCAGTTTCCAGGAAAGCACGTGGTCAAGGTCGTGGCGGACGCAGACAACAAGATTCCGGAATCGGACGAAACCAACAATTCAATGGAAGCCACACTTCCCTAACCCCCATATCATTCCAGATTGAGAGTCTCGTCCCATGACCACTGAACGGATATTGCTAGTACCATGATCCCAGGATTTCGCGATGACGGCTATTTGCCGGATGGACTCCATGATGCCACCGAGGCGGATGTAACGTTTCGTTTCGGCTCCTCATCACACGCATTGACTCACCGTACCTCCTAAGATTATTTTCAGATGATTGTCAAAAACGTCATCAGTGCCGTTGTTGGGGCACTTCCACTCGGCGGATTTTTATTCGGCTTCTCCCACGCGGATCCGCCGGGTGTCGCTAGCGGGATGAAACGCTATGCTACAGTCACGTACCACCCGCCTGGCGGGTAGTTTGAGGAAAGCCCCTAAAAGAATTAACCGGTATCTAATAAAGACGGCTGCGTGCAGTATGCTAGCACTTTGCCGGATACACCCCCAAAAATAGGCCCATTAGCCGTGTGGCGTAGCATGCCTGGTAAGGATGGGTGGTTCGGCAGATGTCTCAATCGTGGAGACATGGCCTGAAAAGCGGCATCTTCGACTCGGCTATCAGGGTCCATTCGATAAGGAAACAATGTTTGTGATTGCGACTCCAAGATATTCATTTCGGCGTGAGTGCCGGCATTTCCGTACGCGGACTGGCATGATGGTGTCCATTTTGGCTTGCAGCCTGCTGCTTGGGTTATGGCCAACACGGGGACGCGCTGACGAACCAACGCGATTCGGGCGGTTTATCTACAACAGCGATGCAGGCAATCTATTTGTTTCTCAGCCCCCTCCCATGAAACCTGGAGACCTCTACCGCCAAATCGACGTTGTCGCGGAAACTGGAGTGACCACTTTCGCGATGTGTCCAAACGTTGGCATGGTGATGAATTTTCCGAGTGCGCATGCGCGCATGCTTGGCGACGAAGAGGATCCCGAAATCCGGGCACGGATCGAAACGGAAGGTGTTGAAAAAGCGGGCAGCGCTCGGGCGGCGTTGAACTTGAAATCGCTGCGAGATGCTGGGCATGATCCACTAGGCCTGATCGTTGAACGGGTCAAACAGAAAAACATGGAGGCTTTCCTGTCATTTCGGGTTAACGAAGTGCATGGCGTTGACAACCCGGATACTTTCTCGAATCAATTGATCCTTTCAAAATTTTGGCGTGACCATCCTGAGTGGCATGTCGGTCAACTGGGCGATACGCTCAGCCCCCTGCACCAAGAGATCATGGGCCCTCGAACCAATCCCATCGTGGGGAAGTGGTTTTCAGGTGGATTGAACTTTGCGATTCCCGAGGTTCGACAGCGGCGACTTAACCAACTCCGCGAGTGTTGCGAGCGATACGACATCGACGGGCTCGAACTCGACTTCCAGCGTTTTCCCGTGTTTTTCAAATATGGCGAAGAGGCGAGTCACCTGCCAACCATAACGTCGTGGGTGCACGAAGTTCATGCAATGACCCATGAGGTCGGTAAGAAGCGAGGGCGGCCAATTTTGCTCTCAGCCCGCATCCTGGCCCGCCCGGAACAGAACCTGGGGGTTGGCATCGACCCAATGACCTGGGCGAAAGAAGGGCTTCTCGACTTTGTGGTTGTTTCGCACTACCTGCACAACAATTTTACACTGCCGATCAAAGAATATCGACGGCTCCTTCCACGAGACCTGCCGCTCTACGCATCCATTGAAGTTGAACGCAATGCGGACACCTATCGGAGTATTGCCAGGAAACTCTATGATGACGGTGCGGATGGGATCCTGATGTTTAACTTCTTCACCAGTCGCAAACCCCAATATGAGTTGCTGAAAGAACTCGGAAATCGGGAGACCATCCAAGCAGTAGTTCCTGATACGGCACGTGGCCAAAACTAGAAGGTGCTTCAAAATACAAAAGCCCTCACCCTGACCTTTTCCCGCGAGCGGGCGAAGGGACAGAGAAACCGCTGTGCGGCCAGTTTTCTGAATTTTAAAACACTTTCAAAATGCGGAACTAATGCAAATGCATGAAATCCAAAAAACCAAAACGCAAAGCAGGCCGCCCGAGGCGGTCGCGAGCGAGACCATCACGGTGGATCGGTTCACGGACGGCGTGCTCGATCCGGCTCAGCCGATGCTGGGGCCGGTACGAGACGGCGGACACATCCTTGCCAATACGGCGCCCGGTTGCTGGGGGCCGATGCTCACGCCCTGCTTGCGGGGCGGGCATGAAGTGACAATCCCCGTGGCGGTCGAGGGAGCTGAAGTCGGCGATGCCATTGCGATTCGGATCCGAGACATTACGGTCACCTCGCAGGCAACCGCTTCCGGAACCGACACGCCTCAGGAAGGTCGATTTGACGGGGATCCGTTTGTAGCCCCGCGTTGCCCCCAATGCGCGATGCTGAATCCGGAAACGACTCTTGAGGGTATTGGGCCCGAGGCG
>JAJRWS010000235.1 GCA_024276705.1 Planctomycetota bacterium
GCCAGCCCGAATCCCTCTTCCTGCTGGATGAACCGGAAACCCACTTCAACGACATCTGGAAACGGGAACTGGTGGAATTGCTGGCGAACGTCCTGGAAGGCCGTGATTCCACCGTGCTGCTCTCCACCCACTCCAGCATCGTCATTTCGGATGTGGCCCATCCCCAACTGGTGTTATTGGTCAAGGATGAGGAAGGGCACACCCAGATCATTGATGTGCAAACCCCCACCTTTGGCGCTGACCCCAGCGACATCGCGATCAATATCCTGGGCGCGCCACGGGCCGGCGGTGCGCTGTCCGCCGAACGCTTGAAAGCGGCGCTGGAGCGAGGGGATCGGGTGGAGTTGCAGGCTCTGCTCGCCATCGTCAGCCCCGGCTACTGGCGTTTCCGTATCCGTGACCGATTGGAGTCTCTCGATGCTGCATCCGACTGAACTTCCCGACTGCGCTGATCTACTGGAACAGGTGCTCGACTTTCAGGAGCGACTGCTTGAGTTTGGCTGCCGCATGCCGGCAATTACGCCGGATGACTTTCGGGCTGAATTGGGCAATGAGGTGTTCGACTGGCTAGACTCGACGAATGCCAGGCGGAAACTTTTCCAGCCAATTTACGCGTTTGCCGAGCTGCCCCAGGACGAGAAAGAGTCGATTCTGGCAGATTTTCGGCATGACCGGACTTTTTGGGACAATGCCGATGACGCTACATTTCAGTTTCGTCTCCTCGGGGATGACGAGAATCGGAAAATGATCAGGATGTGGTTGATTCGTTATTTTGATATATTCTCTACAACGATGGGTTTAGACGCCGCACTTCTTGGGAGAAATCAATCAATCGGCAAGGGAAACTGGCTACAGGACTATCAAGAGAAAAACAACCGCAGAATCACCTGTGCTGTTTGCGATGGTTCCATGAACCATGGCGTCACAGTTGAACATTTCCTGCCGAAATCTCGCTACCCGGCCTTGAGCGTGCATCCTTACAACCTGTTACCGACCTGTAATAAGTGCAACAATGGCAAAGGCGAAAAGTACCCGCTTGATGGTCATAATCTGACAACCGTCTTCGTTCCTTACAAAGACGATGTTTGCTCGGTCGCTCACCTCGAATTCTCCGACGATGGACATGGCGGTGAAATAGTCGGTTTGGCGCCCAATACTCCCGATCCTGTGATTGAATCTCAGCTTCAAAGCTTTTCCGCTCTCTTTGACATTCCCGGCCAGTGGCAGAGGAATATCCATGAGATATCGGAGATTGCTTGGAGAGGCTTACGGGACTATGTTACGGCCATCAGAGATGAGGGCGTAACATTAGAGCGAGCGACTATGCCGGATAGATTAGATCGATTGTGCCGAAGAATGGAATCGGATTGGGGAACAGCGCATTATTATTATCCGGCAACGGAATGGTTGCGTTGGGCGAGGGATGAAAAATTGGGTCAGATTTGCCAGGAATTTGGCATCGCTTAGCACATACCGTTTCTGGACATGCAGACTGGAGTCTGGCCTATGATCTATCTCGACGCCGCCTACCGCATCCTCAAACAGGTGGATGTTCCCTGCACTACAGCGAAATCACTTAACCGACGACCATACCTGAAGGAGACACCGATATGAATTTCACCATTGCCCGACTCGAGCCCGTCCCACTTCGTGAGCTTTGGCGTCACGAGGCGCACGACTTCACGACCTGGTTGGCGGAGAACCTGGATTTTGTAGCAGATACGCTCGGCGTCTCACTTTCGTTGGTTGAACGCGAGAAATCGGCAGGCAGTTTTGTGGCTGATATCCTTGCAGAAGATGCCCAGGGCAACCCGGTGATCGTCGAAAACCAATTGGAGCCTACGAATCATGATCACCTTGGCAAACTGATCACTTACATGAGTAACCTTGGTGCCAAGACGGCTATTTGGATCACCAGTGAACCGCGTCCGGAACACGAGAAGGCTGTGCATTGGCTCAACGAGACGTTGCCCGCTGATACTGCCTTCTATTTGCTCAAAATCGAAGCTTTTCGTATCGGCGACTCTCTTCCGGCGCCGTTGCTGAGTATCGTGGCCGGCCCCAGCATCGAGGCCAGGCGTATCGGGGAGCAAAAGAAGGAATTGGCTGGTCGCCACCTCTTGCGAACGTCTTTCTGGGAGGAACTGCTGAAGCGAGCCAACAAGCGGACGTCTCTGCATGGCCGCATTTCCCCCTCTAAAGAACATTGGATCGAGGCAAGTGCGGGTCGAAGTGGTCTGTCCTTTAACTATATCATTCTACTGAAAGAAGCCAGGGTTGAATTGTACATTGATACCGGCGACGGGGAAACCAATCAACACATTTTCTCGCAACTGTTCGCTCAGCGAGATAATATCGAGGCTGTCTTCGGCGATAGTCTCGACTGGCAGGCTCTTGAGGGACGTAGGGCTTGTCGGATAGCGTATCACCTGAAAAATGGCGGTCTGACCGATCAGGATGCCTGGTCCACCATTCAGGATGCGATGATTGACGCCATGATACGGCTGGAAAAAGCGCTGAAGCCACGAATCAAGCAACTTGATAGGAACCTGCCGGAGCCTGAACCATGACCTATCTCGACGCCGCCTACGAAATCCTCAAACAAGCTGGTGATTCACTGCACTACCGCAAGATCACCAAGCGCGCGCTGGCGCAGGGACTAATCCAGCCCACGGGCCTTACTCCCGACGCCACCATGGACTCCCGTCTTTACACAGACACGAAGCAGGAGGGATCCCTCTTCGCACGGGCCGGCCGAGGGCTCTTCGATCTGGCCGAACGTCAGCCTTCGGGCATCGATAGCCGCATCCAGGAGATCAACCAGGCCACCCATTCCCAACTGCGCGACCTGCTCCACACCATGCCCCCCGACCGTTTCGAGGCCCTCATCGGCGAGCTGTTCATCCAGATGGGCTTCGATGATAGCCGCATCCTCCGCAACGGAAAGGCTCATGAAATACCGCTTCTATGTGGATGAAGTGGGGAATCCCGATCTAAAAGCTTCCACAAATCCTAATCATCGCTACTTAAGCCTGACCGGCATTATCATGGAGTTGGACTATGTCCGGTCAACCGTGTTCCCTGCCATCGAATCACTCAAGACCCGATATTTCAACTCTCATCCCGACGAACCTCTTATCTTGCATCGGAAAGAATTGGTTAATAAACGCTATCCATTTCATAGCTTACGCGACCCCTTGATCGAGGATTCATTTAATGCTGAGCTTCTTAGTCTCCTGCGTGAATTGGACTACGTCGTTATCACGACGGTCATCGACAAGTTGGAACATAAACATCGCTATGATGTTTGGCGGTACGATCCGTACCATTATTGTCTGTCTGTTCTTGTGGAACGGTATGTGCTGTGGCTAGAAGCACGTCAAGCTGTGGGAGATGTGATGGCAGAATCCAGAGGAGGTAAGGAGGATCGCCGTTTGAAGGCCTCATTTGAACGATTATATAATGAGGGTACCGACCATGTTCCACCGGTAAAATTCGCACGGTATTTGACCAGCAAACAGTTGAAAGTCAAACCTAAAAGCAACAACATCGCTGGATTACAGCTTGCCGATATCATTGCCCATCCGAGTTTCAAAGCTACCCAGGCGAGACGTTCAAATAGACCTTTGCCCGTTAACTTTGGTGGATTGATTGCCCAAATTCTCGAAGAGAAGAAATACTACCGCAGTCTAACTGGAAAAATCGATGGCTGGGGGCGCAAATGGCTACCATAAAAAAAGCCCCTTGCGGGGCCCGAAGGCTAATACCTTCCACCTCCAGATACCTGGATTGACTATAATATAACAGAGATTTCGCCGTGTGTCAAGAAAATTCAATTTTTCAGGATTCATAGTGATACACATTGCCCTCCTCTCCTGCGTCAGCCAAAAGCTGAACCATCCCGCCCCGGCCGCGGAATTGTACACCAGCCCCCTGTTCCGGCTCAGCCTGGCCCACACCCGCCAGCTCCGGCCCGACGCCGTCCATCCCCTCAAGCCAGGAAATCATGCAGCACGATCACATCCAGCAGCGGCTGCAGCCGGGCCAGGCGACAGTCATTGCTCAGGAAATCGGTAGCGTGGCGCGCCAGAGACGTAGCTACCTGCACCGCGTCCACGGGTCGCCCGAGCTGATGTGGCCGCACCGTCAGCTCCATCAAGGTGATCACCGACGTCACTCCCTGACGCTCGCTCTGCGCCACGCCCGAAAGAGCCGCGGTGGTCAGAGGAAGGTAGCGGGGATGGGCCTCGAAGTGATGGATGAAGATAGGGGCGCCCAGAGCAATGACGTCATGTTTCTGCAATCTTGACATCAATCGCCCGATGTTCGCACCTGCCATGCGTCCCGCTCCTCATTCAGGTAGGCCTCCGTGTCCACGCCTTCCCATACCTCGCGATGCTGTCTCGCCATCGCCGCCACATAATCCTCAGGTTGGGGGATCAGCACCAACACGCCGTCGTGCACCCATCCTGCCGCCAGACCGTTACGGGAGCGATCGAGGATGCATCAGGAGATGTCGGGTAGGGGGCCGCCTGGCTACAAAACGGCGCCCCTTCGGGGCTTGCGGTTGCCCATTGAGCCGGATTGATCCGGCGTTGTTCGGTAGCCCGGCGAGAGGTCATCGCCAGACGGACGCCATCAAAGTAGCCTTGGTATAGTACCAGGTCTGCGCGGGGCAATAGCTCCCCGGTCTACAGGTTTTCGGGTTTATCGGTCTTACCGGGTTCCGAAAAAGTCACGAACCACGGAACCTTTACCCCCACGAACTACTTTGGTTGTGGCTGTGTCACGATACTCACCACGCAATACGCCACAATACGTATCAGCACTCGAAAGCTTCTTGGCAAAGGGTGCCACGGTAATTGTCAGAACCAAAACAGAGTAAAGAAACCA
>JAJRWS010000236.1 GCA_024276705.1 Planctomycetota bacterium
ATACATGGCCAACAGATCGTTCTCGGCCAACTCGGCATGGGCATCCATTCCACAGAGCCTCTGGCAGAGGCCGATGTCGAGCATGCAAGCTTTGAATCGCTTGCCACGCGATGCGCCCAGAGGCAATCCCGACGGATCACAAGAAGTAATTTTATGCAACACTTTAGCCTTGACGAGCAGTTCAAACGCTTTTCGGTTGGTTTGGTAGCTGTGAGCTGGATCAAGATGGGTGTACTTGAGTTGCGACCCGGCGGATTTTGCGACCGAAGTGAAAACCGAATCGAGGCATGATACCGAGACGCGCGGTCGGTATTTGTGAAAATCCTGCTGGTAGGAAACAAGAATTTCGTCCTGTACTTCAAACGCTTCGATGAACGAACTTGTATCCCGATAGGTTTTCAACGCTTCGGGCATCCCGCCAACGAGAAAATAATTTTTCAGTTCACGGAGTATGTCCTGCTGAACGGACTCTGACACTTGGCCCGGCGGAGTCAAATTTTTTTCAGCCATCACTTCCTTGTCAATTGCCAGCAGATATTCATAGAACGTCATAGGGTACAGGTTGAGATATTGCACGCGTCCGACGGGAACGGAAACATCACCAAAGGCGAACTCCAACAACGAACCAGCGGCCACGACATGAAGCTCGGGCATCTTCTCATGGAAATATCGAAGCGCCGTAATGGCTCGTGGGCATGCCTGGATCTCATCAAAGAACAGCAGCGTCTTGCCAGGCTGAATGCGCCCTGTGATGAATTCGAGTCCCTTCAGGATGTTTTTCGGCTCGAGATTCTCCTCGAAGTGCTTGTGGGCATCTTTCCGGGTTTCAAAATCGATGACGGCGACCTGCTCAAATGCTTTTCCCAAGACCTTCTGGATGAGCCAAGTTTTGCCAACCTGCCGGGCTCCACGAACAATCAAAGGCTTCCGGCGGCAAGAGTCTTTCCAGCCCAGCACCCGATTTTCGGCTAATCGCTTCATGATAAATCCTACAGAATAAATCCTACAGAAATGGCTAAAATTCTATAATCCAATGGTATTATAGAGCCAACAATTCTAATATACCATGCTTTTGTCGGTATACTGAACTGAATCGATAAAGACGGCACCAATTCCGGTCCATGGCAGCCAGGCAAGGAGTGGCACATCGATAATTGTCGTGGTTCTCTGCGGATCGAACGTTTTGTTCGCGGAGAAACGACTATACGACAGTTATTAATGTGCCGGTCCTATGCATGAACAGGCCGCCAGGCAGATCGCCTTTTTTTGGGTGCAGGAACGGGCTTTGTCGCGTTTGCCGAGAGTGGGGTCGAGGGCAAGCCCCAATGCCGCCCGATTAACGTCCTTTTACCTGCCCACACAGACCCCTGTCATCCTGAACCGAGTAGCACGAGGTGAAGGATCTCCCTTGATTCTGGGATCCTTCAGTCGTCGACCAACGCTGCGCGTCGGTGCCCGCTCCATCAGGATGACAGGAATAGCACCGATAGCACTGCTTAATTGAACGGTATTGGGGCAAGCCCCCCCTTGTGTGCCCGCGCTCTGGAGCCAGGGAAAGAGATGATGAGAAGATCAACAGACGCGAGCCCCCTGGCGAAGGGCGTGGTCGGCGCGCAGTGGACTCCGGCGCAAGCGTGCCGAAGGTTACCTTCTTCGAGGACTTGCCTATCGTAAAAGTGGAAAGAATAAATTGTCTCAGCGAGACCTGGAATTGGCCAGAACGCTGAGTCGTAGGGAGTTGGCTAGATCGGAACTGGAGCACGACAAAGGCCAAGATGGGAAGATCAATTTGGCCAAAATGGACGTGTCAGCCACTTCCAGCGGATATCCCCGGCGGCAGCACGCTGGTGTGGTTGCTGCGGAGGTTCGCCTTGTGGACTGATTGTTGGTTGGTAATGGCGTGGATCGGCTATTAGGCAGGTAGAGTCTAGTGGGAACTGCACAGGTTGCGGGGCGGTGCGCTCGATGTCAAAATAAGTTATCTCATACCCCAGTGGTCGAATAAAACACCATGACCGCATCGGCCACAATGCACGATGTACTCCGATTTGGTCTGGTTTGGGTTTTCATGTATTTTAGCTAGGGGCCCAGTACGGTATTCCTCGACATCAATTGCCTGTGCCGCTGCCCCAATGCCAAGTTCGTGGGAGCAGTTTGTACATGGAGTCTTGCTAACCTGCACAATAAAGGGGTTGATCCATCGATTTCCTGTCCGGCGAACCGGTTTGAAATCGACGAGGTAATCGGGAGCAGTCCCTTGAAGCCAACACACATGAAAACCACAGCATTTGGCCGATTCAAGCCAGTCACATCGGGGATCGACTCCATCAAGTTGATTCGCTGGGGTAAGGTCGACAAGTTGGCCATTCTGTTCATAGGTCAGCTCGCAATTCTGGAGGAGGTCGTCCCAGTAACGCCATGGCCCACCCATCGAAAATGCAACAGTGAGATGATGGTCTTCGAAATAGGTCAATTCGTCCGGAAAGACATCTTAACGGTACTTGGCCACGCCGCCCGAGTACTTAGAATCGATGCTCGATTTGCGAACAATGAACGTATTGAAACGAATCACGACTGCCATGCACAATTTCCAAATAATGAGGAAACGATCGATTTGACGGATGTGGCCACTTGAACCGGAGTACTTTTCTTTGCTCCTAATGATACGAGGTGGACTGGCGTGCGCAATTCGTTTAGGTGCGATAAATATGGTGAAATCTATTCGAAAAGCCCGAGAGCATCGCCAATGTATAGTGTCGCGAGCATTATGCAGAATGCGCATACCGCCATGGCTGTCATGAGAAGCACTGTCAATGCGAGTATTTTGAAGCCGCGAATGCCGCGGGTTTGGAAAATGTAGAGTGGAAACCCAATGATGAACAATAGCACAAGGACGAACCTCATCAATTTTCCGATTTGGTGATTATGTTGATCGGCATCGGTGAAACACCACGAAATACCCAAGATCAACATTGGCAATCCGACAACAAAATCTAGCAAGCTACCCTCCTCGGGCAGAAAAATGCAAATGACTCCAAAGATGGCAGAGTAGGCGAGAAGCATGAGGATTATGCGATGTTTCTTTGCCGCGTAGTCGACGGAGCCAATTGCCGTGTGGACGTTAATCGAATCTGGTTGGTCATTCGTCATTTTGATGTGCCCGATATGTGAAGTAGATTTGAGCGGCTGGCGGCTTTCTCTCACAAAACCTGTTTATAGACCTTTTCACTTTTTACCAGTGGCCTGCTGGCTAACGGCCTAACACGCAGGCAATAAATATATCTGCCAGCGCTCTTTGCTGAATCGATTGATTCGATCCTGCCGATATCGTATTACCATCCTTGAAGATTCTCAAGGAATTCAAGGGTTTTGGCATTTTGTTTTCCATGGAAGTACTTTTCAAGGACATGGTTAAACACGGAGTCTGGAGTTGCCACATGTGAGAACAGTGTCATGGACGATTTAAGCTTCAGGCCATTTACAGTGCATTGCTACAACAAAGAAATCGTACATCGCAATTCGGGAAATGCATCCTGTCCTTTGTGTTTCGGACCGCAGCGGTGAACCATTCTATTGCTTGTCCTGAATGGCTTTGACTATTTCCGTCGGTAGCTTGATACCTTCCATCCGACCATATTTATAGTTCCATGTCGATTTGATCTGATCTGTGGTTAGGCCCTCGCAGCTGTCATTAAACTCTGCACTCGATATGACTGTGTCCTCGAAGTTGCAGTCGGTAAAATTGCACTGCCAAAAACGTGCTCCTACCAGTAGTTGCCGCGACAAATCAGCGTTAGAAAGGTCGCATCGCGATAATTTAATGCCAGACAGGTCTCCAATTGCATAGCTCTTCGTACTCATCAATGCGTCTCGGTTTAGCCAAGAATTCGCGCTAAGACCGGAAATTATTGCGCCCTGCACGCTGACCTCGCTAGAATTACCTCTAAAAGAGAGAGCCCGAGGAGACACTCCCGAAATATCGAGCTTGCCGAAGGATTTCATTCCGACAAATGTACAGTTGCGAATATCAAGAAAACCACGCTGCAATTGGGCTAAGTCAATCTCGCAGGACTCAAAAGAGACTTTGCGAATATGAGCACGGTTGAATGTACACTGCGTCAGGTCGCAGGACCGGAATGAGGCTTCGACAATGATGGCCCTGTCAAATCGACATTGTGTTAGTCCGTAGAACATAGTTCGGTGCAGACTAAAACCCGTAAAATCATATTGCGGACCACCCCTGTTTGACGGAACCTTGCAGTCATCTAACTGTTTATTCTTGTAAGACCATGTTGATATGAGCTGTTGCCCAGACATGCACAAGTTATCGCCGCTGTATGCGTAGGCAATACCATTGACAACGGCATCCGTGAAGTCGTTGTCACCGAACGTACAATCGTCTAAGTTAAGCCCCTTCATCACGACCCTGCGGAATGTGGCACCCCTTAAGTCGCACTGGGCAAGCGTGAGGCCCGTCAGATCACAATCGTCGAAGACGGCCCTCCTTAGGTCTTGCCCACAGATGGCCGTTCCCCATAATCGATAACCTTTGGTAACCATTCCAGGCCCAACCTCAATTCCTTGCGCCCACGGGCCAAGCACGATGTAGGGTTGGTAGGTGTCGCCGTTCACTTCGAACACCGCCAACGAAATGCAAGTCGCAACACTGACGCATAGAATGACAGCCATTCGACAAGGCAACTGGATTGATTTCTTACACATTGAACAGCTCGCAGATTCAGTATTGCGTGACATCCATGGAAGTGAACCGCACGCCACTTCCCCAATGAGATTGCAAGTAGAGCTTGTCAAGGTTGCCCGGATCGAAATCCTCATCCTTGTACGTGACCGATCCAATGACGCGGAAGCGAGTCGCTTGCCATCCGCACTAAAGGCCACCTGAGAAACTCAATCCTTGTGGCCAGGCAGTGTGGTACTGGAAGCCTCCATGACACTGGAGGTATGTGCGGTGTCAATTTTCCAGAGGCGTGCGGTTTTATCCCTGGATGAGGAAGCCAGCAGCATTCCCTTCGGGCTGAAGGTTACACACAGAACCTGATCTTTGTGCCCGCGTAAGGTTGCCACTTGCTCAAACGACTTGGTGTCCCAGATTCTTATCGTTCCGTCTTTGCATCCGGAAGCAACGACTCGACCGTCCTGGCTTATCGCCACGGATAGTACCCAGGTGTCGTGCTGCAGCGTTGCGATAGGACTTCCGGTCCTGGCACTCCAGATTCGGACCGTTTTGTCGGGTGAGCCAGAGACGATCCATTTTCCATCCGTACTAAACACAACGGATGCGACCCCGTTTTTACGACGTTCCGTGGAGTGGCCGGGGGGAGTGTGACCATATAATACTTTTAAGGGCTCCCCAGTCTTGCTGTCAGACACAAATAATCCGGTCAGCCCAGAGGCGACTACGATTCGCTTGCCGGAGCGGTCAAACCTAACGGAGTGTACATCGCCCGGTTGCTGCAATAGGGGCTCGGAAGTATCCGCATCCCACGTGCGAAGTGTTTTATCGTCCGCCCCTGAAACTAACTGCTTGCCACCAGGCATAAAAGCAACACTGCGCACAGGCCCCTCATGGCCATGCAGAGTGGAAATAAGCCGTCCGTTTTTGGCACCCCAGATTTTTATGGTCTTGTCCGTAGACCCTGACGCCAGGAGTTTTCCATTCGGACTAAAAACCACGGAGCGGACAAAATCATCGTGCTCTTGAATCTCCGCAATCAACTCCTTGGTCATGACATTCCACAGCCACAATCCTTTTCTCGATCCTGCCGCGAGACACGTGCCTTCCGGACTGTATGCTACAGAGTAAACATAATCGCCGGCCTCATGCGAAGGAATCGAATCAAGCAACTGCAGGTTTTCCGCATCCAGTAGCAGGGTGTTCCCATTGAGGCATCCCATGGCGATCAATGTGTTTTCGGGATTGTAATCAAGAGTAATTAGGGGTGAGTTGTAGCGGATGGCATGCAACAGTCGTCCACTTTCAGAATCCCACAATCGTGCCGTACAGTCTCCACAGGATGTAACGAGGCGCGTGTCGTCAAGGTTGAATGCCACATCGGTAATCCAATCGGTGTGCCCCTTGCAAGTTGCCAAAATATCTCCCGTGTCAACATTCCATACTTTCGCTGTTTTATCGTACTTGCCAGATCCACTTGCTAAACGCTTTCCATCATGACTGAAGGTAACGGACTTGATCCAATCGCTGTGTCCGTGATATTCTCGAAGGATCTTTCTTTCTCTTACATCCCATAGCCTCATGATTCCGTCGCTGGATCCAGAGACGATGTACTTCCCATCCGGACTCACCGCGACGGACGTTACTCCATCCGGTGTCCATCTCACAGTACGCATTGGATCACCAAATCCCGACAATTGAGATAAGGACAAGTCTTGTTGTAAGTTCAGGTGGTCCCATTCCCAACCACGAGATTCCTCCGGACACGCCTGAAGCAACCAACGAGTTCTCGCCATGTCGTTCTCGGCTAAACTTGCTGAGGCTGCATTCACATTAGCCACATACGTTTGTCTCCTGACCTGGATTTCCTTATGGCGAGAGTTGCGCGCTGCATTCATGGCATAGACGCATAAAACTCCGAATACCAGGGCTGCGATACCGTAGATTTTCATCCTCCATCGTGTATGCCGTATTTCGCTGTGGTGCCTCTTGTCCGCGGCAGTGAAAAATTCGAGCTGTCGCGGCTGCAGCTCGTTTTTTGCGCGAGCAACATACTCGCGGAGTAGCTCCAGGTCTGGCGATCGCCACAATAGCCCTTCGGGCCGCTCTGCTTTCATCCAGTGGCTCGCTGCCTCGTCGACACGTCGATGAAAGCGGATGTCTTCTCGACTCCCGGCCAGCCAATTTTGTAGCGTTTCCCATTGGTCAAAAAGAGCCTCATGCGTAACCTCAGCTGTTTCGATACCCTCCTTGGAGATTGACATCGTGACAAGCCGGCAACCGGTGGAAGCAAATTTGTTTAGAATATCACGAACTTCCTGGAGGCTCTCATTGGAAGTCAACATGGTGTCGATTGAAACACGCCGTCTTGTATCGCGTGTTCCCTCCCCTAGCTGCACCATGGCGATAAAAGCCCGTCGGGCAATGGCCTTGCCATGAGCATCCAGGCCTTCATGGATCCGCTGGGCCTGTCCCGCCAAGGCACCTCCCACGCCGCCGATTTCGTGCAGCGCCACGGTGGGATCTTTTCCGCGGGTCAAGGCGACCCACACTCGGGCGAGTGCGAATTGCAGCATGGGAAGCGCCCCCTCGCGATCCAATGTCTCTTGCACGAGCAGGTCCACAAAGGCTTCGTCGAAACGATAGCCCGCGTGTAGCGCCGGGCCCACGATCGCCTGCCGAAGCTCTGCTTTCCCCATGGCCGGGACAATGAGTCCTTGCCGGGAAATGAGCTGATTGAGTTCCTGGTGATGCTGTGTTTCCCCCAGAAAATCACTGCGAAGGGTAAGAATGACTGAAACGCGTCCCGGCCAGGTGGAGCAGGCGTGGAGGAGACAGCCGAGAAAGGCCGTTCTTTGTTCGAGGTCGTTGCATAGGGAGTAGACTTCCTCGAACTGGTCGACCAGGAT
>JAJRWS010000237.1 GCA_024276705.1 Planctomycetota bacterium
GCCGACCACGCCCTTCGCCAGGGGGCTCGCGCCTGTTGGTCTTCTCATCATCTCTTGCCCTGGCTCCAGAGCGTGCCACACAAGGGGGGGGCTTGCCCGCGACCCCACTCGCGGCAAACGCGACAAGCCCGTTCCTGCACCCCCCTGAACCCTGACACCCGACACCTGACACCCGACACCTGACATCCGACACCTGACACCCGACACCCTGCCCTGGCATTCGCGGGATAGAAAACGGCCGACGATGTAGCTATCATGGCTTCCTGTCTGCAGCATGGAAGGCCAATTCGCCAGGGCTGCTTTGGCTTTTTTTACACATCGTCCCGGATGGTAAGGATCGGCATGGGTTGGATCGACATCTTCGTATTTGTTGGGTTTGTTTCCTCGGTGATAGGCATTGGGCTTTGGAAAAGCCGTGGTGAAGAGACGTCGAGTGAGCATGGAGCACAGGACTATTTCCTCGCCGGACGGGGGTTGACCTGGTGGCTGGTCGGTTTTTCGCTGATTGCGGCCAACATTTCCACCGAGCAATTTGTCGGTATGAGTGGTGAGGCGGCCGATTGGTTGGGGATGGCGATTGCCAGCTATGAGTGGATGGCGGCCATTACGCTGATTGTTGTGGCCTTTGTCTTTCTGCCAAAATTCCTGCGCAGTGGCATCTATACGATCCCCGAGTTCCTGGAATATCGCTACAACCCGTTTGCCCGTACCGTGATGGCGATTGTCACGATGATCATCCTGGTTGGCGTGCCAACCGCGTCGGTGATCTACTCAGGAGCCAAGGTCATCAGTGTATTTTTCCAGGGCCAGACCCTGCTGGGGCTCGACCTGGGCGATATCACGGTGGGGTGCTGGATCATTGGTCTGCTGGCGGCCATTTATGTGTTTGTTGGCGGTTTGAAAGCATGTGCCTGGGCCGACTTGCTGCAAGGCGCGGCGTTGATTCTCGGCGGTGCGGTGATTGCCTTCCTGGTTCTGCAGGCGCTGGGCAAGGCCGACCCCGAACAACTCCTGGAGAGTGCGCGTAACAGTGAAGTGACCGCGGCCCAGCTTGCCGATGCCGGCCCGGTCGAAAGGTTCATGGTGTTGAACCGGGGGGAATTGCCCGACGGCAAGCTGCACATGGTGCGACCACTGGACGATAAAAAAATTCCCTGGTCGGCGCTCCTGATCGGTTTGTGGATCCCCAATTTTTTCGATTGGGGACTCAATCAGTACATCACCCAGCGCACGCTTGGCTCCAAATCGCTGGCCGAAGGCCAGAAGGGAATCGTCTTTGCGGCTTTTCTGAAATTGATCATACCTTTCTTGGTGGTCATCCCCGGGATTCTTGCTTTCAACTTGTATCACGAGGATCTCAAGGTCCATGCCGATGTGAAAAACACGCAGTTGTTGGCCGATTTTGCAGCGGCCGAAGGAGGTGGAGCGGAAAGCAAGCGAGTATTCCAGTTCAACGAGGCTTATGCGCGGCATTATCCGGATGTGGCCGCACGCATGCTTGTCCATAATCGACGCTTGCTCCAAACCGACTCGTTGGAGTTGTCGAATTTGACCGCGGCGGAGTTGACCGTATTGAGTAAGAAACAGGTGGAGCAGGCAGAGGAGAAAAACCTGCCCGTTGCGGATCAGGTTGTGGGCTTCGATTTTGATGCGGCGTTTCCCACGTTGCTGAAAAAGCTCCTGCCAGCGGGCAATGGCTTGCTAGGGTTTGTGCTGGCAGCCATCTTTGGTGCCGTGGTCAGCTCTTTGGCCTCCATGCTCAATTCGGCTTCGACCATTTTCACGATGGATTTGTACCACAAAGTGCGGCGTGGTGCCTCGCAGTACGAGCTGGTCACCGTGGGCCGAATCGGTACGGTCGTTTTTGTGCTCGTAGCCCTGCTGATCGCACCCAACCTGGGGAGCCCGAAATTCGGCAATATTTTTAACTTCATTCAGGAGTTTCAGGGATTTATCTCTCCGGGCGTGCTGGCCATCTTTCTCTTTGGCCTGCTGGTGCACCGGGCGCCCCGTTCCGTGGGTACGGTGGGTCTGATACTCAACCCGATCCTCTATGGAGGGCTCAAGTGGTTTGCTCCGCAGATTGCCTTCCTCGATCGCATGGCGATCTGCTTCGCGATTTTGCTTCTCGTCCTGGACATCATGACCCGGCTTTGGCCTTTAGAGAAGCCGATCGATCTGCCGGTCAATCCGTCGATGGACCTGACCAGTTCGACCACGGCCAAATTTTTCGGCGGCGTGGTCGTGGTACTGACGCTGGTGCTCTACGGCGTATTCTTTTAACAAGCCATACCATAACGTCCTGCGGCGTTTGCGGTGCTTGGGTCGCCTTGGTTTTTCAAGGTAGTGAGCGTTACTTTCGAGACTTTCAGGGGTTTCAGAGTAAGAGCCTATCCCAGAGCACCCACTCCGCACAGCTATCATGTCGATGCGACAGGTTCTGGGATAGGCTCAGGAGTGCTGTCGATCACGCGGTCCCTGGTGGCCCCCTGTGGCTGCAAACACCTAGCAGGGCTTCAGGATTTTTCCATGAAACGTCACAAATCGCCAATTTCAAGTGGTTTTACCCTGGTGGAACTGTTGGTGGTGATTGCGATCATTGGCGTGCTGGTCAGTTTGCTCCTGCCGGCGGTGCAGTATGCGCGGGAATCGGCACGGCGAACGCAGTGCAAATCGAATCTGCGGCAGATTGGCCTGGCCTTGACCCGCTACCTGGACCAGCAGGGGCCACGTAGCGTTTTTCCCGATGCGGCGCGGGCGCCTCGGACGGAGCAGTTCATCGCCGAGGGACTGGGGCAGCAGCCCAAGCCGAGTCTGTTCGACGTGCTGGCCAATTATTGTGAAAACAATCGCGAACTGTTCCACTGTCCCAGCGACTACCTGGATGCGCGAAGCCGACTGACCGAAGCGGATCGGCAGTACGAGACGTACTTCGAGAAAGAGGGTTTAAGCTACGAATATGAATCGCGGTTTGCAGGGAAGACGCGTCAGGAAGTGCTCGAGCGTAAAGACGGCCAGAGGGGGAGTGGCGAAGTGTGGGTGATTTTCGACTTCAATGCGTTCCATGGTTCCCCGGGAGAGGATGGCTCGCGGAATTTCGTCTACCTGGACGGACATGTGGATGCGTTGATTGTCGCCGAATAATCCCACATTCAATAGTTCCAAGAATGGCCGATGAAGCCGACCCGGACAATGCGTTAGCAGCTAAATGCGTCGGTTCCCGGGCGGCTTATCGCCTTGTCCCCCGTAGGGCAAAGCGGCAATTTGGAAATTCTGGCTTTAGGCTAACCAGGAGAGAACGATGAACAAAAAATGGATCGCCATGACGGTGGCAGCGTTGCTGCTGGTTGTCGGTGTCGGTTGGGCAGCCGGTTTTCTGAGTGGAGACCCGCAAATTGCGGAACTCCAGCGGATGCGAGACGACCGAATGCAGCGAGCGGAAGAGTTATCAGAAGAGGAAAGGCAAGCTCAGCGAGACCAGTTTCGAGAAAAGTTGCACGAACTTTCCGACGATCAACGGCGGCAGTCTTTCAAGAGCAGCCGTGGCCAGTTCCAGCAATTTGCCATGCAGCGGATGAATGAATTTTTCGCCAAATCGCCTGGTCAGCAGCGCGAGGCACTCGACGAGATGATCGACCGCATGGAAGCTCGAAGTGCGGAACGTGGCCGGCGAGGTGATGGGGCAAGAGGGGGTGGAAACCGACCCGCGATGACTCCTCAGGCACATGACCAGCGCCGCAAGCAGGGTTTGGATCGCAGCACGCCTGAGATGCGAAGTATGCGGGATGCTTTCCGAGATTTGATCAATCAGCGCCGCCAAGAGAGAGGGCTGGAACCAATCCATGGCCGTCCCGGCTGGGGACACCGTTAGGACGGTGTTTCGGTAGTTCGGTAGTCGGCGTAGCAGTGCCCCGAAACACTGATCAACAACGTCCCTTAAAACCAGTACCGCCCGACGAACGCTCAATTGCTTTGCCCACACAGACGTCTGTCATCCTGAACCGAGTAGCACGAGGTGAAGGATCTCCCTTAATGAAACGGTATTGACCTGAAAGCACGTCCCTTACGGGGCGGTCTGGCTAAACCGGGTCAGCGCTTCGGCGGGAATCAAGGTTTGAAAACTTCCTGAGCGGAAACCTTCCAGGTCGAGAGTGATGTAGCGGAAGCCAAGTTCGCGAAAGTGAGTGGCAATTTTCAGGTGGAGCATAGGATCGCCGAAGCGGGCCAGGTCCGTGGGAGCCAATTCGATACGAGCCAGGTCGTCTTGATGGTAGCGGACCCGCAGGGTGCCAAAACCAAGGCCACGTAGAAATTGCTCCGCGGAATCGATTCGCCGCAGCTTCTCGGACGAGACTTCCAGACCATAGACAACGCGGCTCGACAGGCAGGGAGTTGCCGGTTTGTCCCATACCGTGAGTTGCCAATACTGGGCCAGACGCCGTACTTGCTCTTTTCCGATACCACATTCTGCTAAAGGATGGCGGACTGCATGGTCGGCCGCGGCCTGGAGGCCGGGGCGGAAGTCTCTCAAGTCGTCTTGGTTGGCTCCTCCCAGCAGAACCTCCAAGCCAAGACGCTTAGCCAGCGGAACCATTCTCGAGTAGAGCTCGTTTTTACAATACCAGCAACGATCGGGCTCGTTTTTCCGATATTCGGTATTGGCCAGTTCGCGGGTATCAAGGATTTCATGGCGGATGCCAATATCGCCGGCTATCTCCTGTGCGGTTTCCAATTCTCCGGTCGCCAGGCTGGCACTTATGCCAGTTACCGCCACGGCTCGGTCTCCGAGTGCCAGATGAGCCGCTTTCGCCACCACGGCACTGTCAACTCCGCCTGAGAAGGCAACCAGGCAACTTGGCAGTTCGCGCAACAGTGCAATCAGTTGGCTGGCAAGCTGCTCCACGGTCGAGGGTTGCGTGACGGACATTTTGGGTGTCGGGATCGCTATCGGGACTCGGGACTCGGGACTCGCTATCGCTATCGGGATCGGGATCGGGATCGGTATCGCTACTCGCTATCGCTATCGAAGCCCGCGAATGCATAAGGAGCGGAATCTTCTTTGACCGAGTAGCCTCTGCCGCCTAACCCTACAGCGTTAGGTAAATCTGACAAGGAACAAAGAAAAAACGTTACCGTTCACACGCACGTATTGAGAACCACGAATGGACACGAATGGACACGAATATTCGTAAGGAGGTTGCGTTGACATACGGTTCCTCTACAGGACGACTCTTTTCCATTCGAGAGTTGCCTGCTTGAAGTTCAGGATAATTCCCACTTGCAATCCCGTGATTTTCAGGTAGTTCATCATCTGTCCCAATTCGTGCTCAATCACCCTAAGGTGTCGACCACCAATTTTCCATAAGCGATCAGGTCGGGCACCTATTCTCCGACCTGCATGCCCTTGACCATCACTTTATATCGTGCCTGCTGTTGCACTGGGATATTCTTCATCCCGAACTCAACGACCAAAGCATTTTCGTACGGTTTTTCCAGCAGGCCATGCCCCAGGTCGTTCAGGACTTCCATGGCGCATCCCCACGATCTCATACACCTCTTCCTTGAGAATCAATTCGTGTCAATTCGTGTCCATTCGTGGTTCCTTTTCCGTGAACGGTTACCTTTTTATTTACGTTCCGGTTCCCGTCGGTTCTGGTGTAAGCTGCCAGGTAAAGGAACACTAATGCGTATTCTTATTAATTCTCTCTACCCTATTCACGGTTCCTTTTGTGACTTGACTTAGCGCAGTCGTACCAAGCGACTGAGCCAGGCGACAATACGGTCCCTTTTTCGTTGTTGGCTTTCTGCTTCAGCGAGAGGCGGTAAACATCCAGCTTTTTGCGTCTCAGACCCATGTTATTTCGATCCCGATAGCGATCCCGATCCCGATAGTTTTTTGATGGTGCTAGTAAAAAGGGCTGGGGCCTACCTCAAGCTACCGGCTCTACCAGCGATTTTACGAGCCTGACTTACTTCGTCAAATCGCGGTGGACGAGTTCCAAGGTCTTGGTGTTGCGTTCCACTATCATGCTAATGGTACGTTGCAGAGTACCATCGGCGGAGCTGGCGACAATGGGAATGACTTGGCGCCGATTTGGCATACTGATCCGGACGGTGAAGGTGCCATCACTATGGAGTGCGATCGGTTCTCCTTTGAGAGTGACATGGGCGCCGTGATCGACGGCCCCATAAACGATAACTTCGGCATCCACGGCAAATTCCATGCTCTTGGCCGGGCCACTGGTCGCACCACGACCGAACCGCGTCTTCATGGGTGATCCCAGTGGCCGGTTGAGTCGCTCTTCGAGCAGTTCCTGCAGCTCACGGCTTGTGCCATCGGCCGAATAGCCACCACTCATGGCGTAGATACGGTCTGCGTGCTCGGCTACATCGGCCCAGTTTCTATCGACGGCATCGCTGGTTCCGGCGGGAGGCGTGGAAACGGTATTACTGCGAGCCAGGCAATAATAGGATTCGTCCGCTGCCTGGTAACCAATTTCCAGACGGTAATTGAGAGGTGGATCCTGAACGTCAATATACCAATGGTTCACTCCACCATGGATGGGGATGTTGCGCATGAGCGTCGACGAACTCTCTTCATCGACTTGAAATAGCCTCAGCATGGGCTGGGCTTGGAACCACTTTCCACCTAGGGCCACTCGGGCACGCTGGACGCTGCGCTGTGAGAGCTCCCAATTGGCGTGCAGCCAATACGGGTCGCGGACCATGACTACCAGTCGGTCTGAGCAAGAGCTATTATTCGCGGTTTTTGCAGCCAGATTTTTTACCGCAGCCAATTTGTGCAGCAAATGGTTGAGCTGGGGCCGTGATTTGGGTTTGGATTCAGGGCCTTTGCGGAGAGGATTCTGATTCGAAACTGTCGAGGTACCTGAAGCTGCCGAGGAGCCCGAAACGGTTGTTTTGCCCGAAACGATTGAATTTGATGACGACCGTCTGCCAGACGCAGATATTTGTTTTGCTACGGGCCGCTTACGACTGGGCCTGGTGGCCTGTGCACGGTGCCGGTCCCCGGAAACTCGGTCCTTGGAGACTTGCAAACGTGTGGTCAAAAGGATTGCTCGAATCAGTTCCTCCTTACGCATGCCATGCCAGCCGTTAATACCCGCTTTACGGGCCATTTGAGCTAAGTCCTTCGCGGTGTGCGAACGCAAATGAGCCGCTGTCATCGAGTTACCGTGCTTCTGATAAAATTTTGTGGAATGAACTAGTGCTTTGACAACCCTTGGAATTAGGGTGCTAGCTGACAGAAGTCGTGATGTGATAGGTTGTTCCGTTGGCCATCACCCTAATTTTTGATAATGACTTTGATAATGACAAAGCACTAGTTCCATTGTACATAGAAAATGTATTGATAGCAACGCATTTGAGGCTAATGGTTATTCCGCAAGTTGTTGTGAGGCAATGGTTTATAGGCAATCATCAGGACGTTTTCAAGTTTTAGGAAATAGTGATTGCGGAACCTACCGAGCGCTTTCAGGTTTGCTTCATGAAGTTGTAACTCGTGGCTCCAGCCATACTTGGGCTCATTACAATGAC
>JAJRWS010000238.1 GCA_024276705.1 Planctomycetota bacterium
AAGTACGGCAATAATTCTGGTGATATTTCCAAAACAGGCCTTGCTGTTTCGAAGCATGGGTTACGAAAAAACTTAAATAGAGCCCCGTAGAGTTCGTCTTTGATTGCTACAGAGGTATCTTCAGATTCAGCAGTAGATTTCATTATCTGAAATACTTTCTGAACTTCAACATTAGCCCGTTCAAAGTCGCATTCTAAGAGAAGTGTCGCCAAACTTCTCCTCGTCAGTTTCATCTTCCAAAACCGATATAATACAACTATCAATACACAAGTTAGAAAAGCTGCCGCGATATAAAAAAGCATCATAGCCGAAGCGAATTCTTATTGAGAAATAAACGACTTGCCAAAGGCTCATTTGCCAACCGTGCCATGCCCGAACTCACGTGCCCCGTTCTTAACCGACGAACTAGTAATTATAAGGACGCCTGCATAGTACATCCTGGACACCTGGTAGCAATTCTGCATAATTGGATGGGAGTGTCAATGTAATACGGGTAGAAATTGAAATACTGATGAAATAGCCAGAAGACTGCCTCTAGGAATATGCGGAATTCTTTATATTCTATTATTCGGGAATTTTCAGCCACAAGCTCCACGCATGTCAAATTCTTCCTACCAATCAAGACCTCAGAAGTCAGCGTTGCTTGAGGAAACACGGCAACTGATGAGGGCCCTTCACCTGTCGATTCGGACGGAACAGGCCTACTTGCAATGGATCGAGAGATTCCTGCGGTTTGAAAAAGATCGAGTAGGCAAGTGGAGGCACCCGCGGGAAATGGGGAATGAAGATGTTTGTCGTTACCTGATCCATCTGGCCGTGGAGCGACATGTTGCAGGCAGTACCCAAAACCAGGCCTTTTCCGCACTGCTGTTTCTGTTTCGCAAAGTGCTCAAGATGGAACTCAAGGTCGATGCCATACGGGCTAAGCGAGGAGAGCGAATGCCCGTAGTCTTGAGTGTCGATGAAGTTCGCCGTGTTTTGGAGGAACTGCCCTATGGTTCCGTTCGATTGATGGGTGGGCTGATGTACGGTTCGGGATTGCGATTAATGGAATGCTGCCGTTTGCGAATCAAAGATATCGATTTCGAAAGGCTTCAAATCGTTGTTCGGGATGGCAAAGGAGAGAAAGATCGAATGGTTCCATTGCCCCAACGCCTTGTGGCAGGCTTGCATCGACAAATTCAAGAAGTTGCCCGATTGCATGAAATGGATTTGAGGGCAGGTGCCGGTTGGGTTTGGTTGCCTTATGCGCTGCATGAAAAATATTCGTCAATCGGAAAATCGTTCCATTGGCAATACTTATTTCCGGCAAAATCTCTAAGCCACGAACCTCGGCCGCGAGAATCGGATGAACATGCCAACCCAAGTGGAATTGTCATGAATCCACAACTTCGTCGGCATCACATTCACGAATCGACTGTGCAAAAGGCTGTACGTGGCGCTGTCAAACGAGCAAAGATAGCCAAACACGCCAATTGCCATGCTCTGCGTCATTCATTTGCGACTCATTTACTGGAAGGAGGGAAGGATATTCGAACGATCCAGGAATTACTAGGGCATTCTGATGTGAGTACTACCATGATCTACACGCATGTAAGCACCGTCGGCGCAACGGGTGTTCAAAGTCCTTTGGATCGGTTGTAATCATCCTCGGAGAATTTGCAGATGCTGAAATTTTTACTGAGCTTTAATAATCTGTGAGGCTTGAATTTTATGTCGACTGAGAACGCATGTACTTTTCGCGGTCCGCTGAATATGCTGCTCGGGTTGGCACTTCTCTGCGGCCACTCTCGTTGCCTGGCGGAACAGAGCGTGGAGGTCGAGCCGGATCGGCCCAACATCGTTATTATCTTTATCGACGACATGGGGTATGCCGATATCGGGCCGTTTGGAGCCGAAGGCTACCCGACTCCTCATCTGGACCGGCTGGCGCGGGAAGGTCGGAAATTTACCGACTTTCATTCCGCGACGGCGGTCTGCTCCGCTTCGCGGGCGGCTCTGCTGACCGGTTGCTATCCCGAGCGGGTTGGCATCCAGGGCGCGCTCGGTCCCCGTGCGACCCACGGCATCAACGCCAACGAATTGACATTGGCCGAACTGTGCAGGAGCCGTGGCTATGCCACGGCCATCTACGGCAAATGGCACTTGGGTCACCGGCGGCCGTTTTTACCTTTGCAGCACGGGTTCGATGAGTATTTTGGCCTGCCTTACTCCAACGACATGTGGCCTTTTCATCCGGGCGTCGCCCATCTGCCGCTGGCGGAGAAGTTAAAACGTTGGCCCAACTTACCGCTTTATGAAGGCAATGAAATTGTCGATGCCGAGGTGACCGGCGAGGACCAGGCTCAGCTTACCACTCAGTACACTGAGCGTGCGGTGAAATTTATCGACCAAAACAAGGACCGGCCATTTTTTCTCTACGTTCCCCATACGATGGTCCATGTGCCCCTTTATGTTTCCGAAAAATTCAAGGGGAAGAGCGAGCGTGGTCTGTTTGGGGATGTTGTGATGGAGATCGATTGGTCGGTCGGCCAGATTCTCGGGGCACTTGCAACACATGACCTGGCGCGGCGGACTTTGGTGGTGTTCACCTCCGACAATGGGCCATGGCTCAGCTATGGAGAGCATGCCGGCTCGGCCGGTCCGCTGCGAGAAGGGAAGGGGACGATGTTCGAGGGCGGCTATCGCGAGCCTTGCCTGATGCGCTGGCCAGGCCGGATTCCAGCCGGCACGACTTGTGACGAATTGGCCACGACGATGGACCTTTTACCGACGATCGCCCACTTGATCGGCGCTTCCTTGCCCACCGATCGCATTCTGGATGGCAAGGACATCCGGCCTTTGATGTTGGGAACGCCGGACGCCCGCAGCCCGCACGAGGTGTTTTATTGCTATTACGGCGGCCAGCTGCGGGCCATTCGGGACCGGCGCTGGAAGCTTCATTTCCCACACCAATTCCGGACCCTTGCCGGCCAGCCTGGCGGCAAGGGGGGCATACCGGTGAAGTATTCCCAAGGAAAAATCGGCTTGGAGTTGTTCGATCTGATGCAGGATGTGGGTGAAACCACCGACGTAGCCGGGCAACATCCGGAGATCGTCGCCCGGCTGCAGCAGCAGGCCGAGTTGGCTCGTATCGACCTGGGCGATCGCTTGACCGGTCGCAAGGGCAAGAACATCCGTCCCGCGGGGCAATTGCCCAAGTGAGCCTCACGCATCCGTCACGCAGCCTTCGGATGCGCTTTTAACGCTTTTAATATAGCGATAGAGCACGCCTCGCGTGGCTTTGTAGGCAGGAGCCGTCCAGGCGTCGCGACGCTGTGCCCACTGGGCGCCGGTCAACTCGACGTTGATGGTATTGTTTTCCGCATCGATGACGATGCGGTCGCCAGTTTCGACCAGCCCGATGGGGCCACCGACTTGCGCTTCGGGCGTGATGTGGCCGACGATGAACCCATGGGAGCCGCCGCTAAATCGGCCATCGGTGAGCAAGGCGACCTGATCGCCCAGGCCGGCCCCGACGATGGCGCTGGTCGGCGTGAGCATCTCGGGCATGCCAGGTCCGCCTTGTGGCCCCTCGTAGCGGATAATCACCACATCGCCAGCGGTGATTTGTTTTTCCTCAAGAGCTGCCAGCATCGCTTCCTCACAGTCGTATACCTTGGCGGTGCCGGTGAACTGCAGGCCCTCCTTGCCGGTGATCTTGGCAACCGCGCCGTCGGGGCAGAGATTGCCACGCATAATACGTATGTGGCCGTTGGCCTTGATGGGGTTAGACATGGGCCGGATGACTTCCTGGCCTTCCTCCAACGAGGGCAAATCGGCCAGATTCTCAGCCAGCGTCTGGCCGGTGACGGTCATGCAATCGCCATGCAGGAGGCCTTCGTCCAGTAGCAGCTTCAAGACGGCTGGGGTTCCGCCAACCCGGTGTAGGTCTTCCTGGACGAAGCGGCCACTCGGTTTTAAATCGGCCAGCATGGGTACCCGGTCACTGACCGTCTGGAAGTCGTCGATGGTCAGCGGTACTTCCACGCTGCGGGCCATGGCCAGCAGGTGCAATACCGCATTGGTCGAGCCACCGACCGCCATGACGCAAACGATCGCATTCTCAAAGGCTTCGCGAGTCATGATGTCACGCGGTTTGATGTCGCGTTCCAGGCAGATCCGTATCGCTTCGCCAGCCCGCAGGCACTCGGCCAGCTTGTCGGGGTCCTCGGCCGGGATGGAAGAACTGTAGGGCAGGGTCATCCCCAGCGCTTCGATGGCCGATGCCATGGTGTTGGCCGTGTACATGCCTCCGCAAGCGCCCGCGCCGGGGCAACTGTGGCGGACGATATCTTGTCGTTCTTCCTCGGTGATCCGGCCGGCCAAATATTCGCCATAGCACTGGAAAGCACTGACAATATCACGTTTTTGTTCGCCGTTGCCGAAATGGGTGAAGCCCGCCTTGATCGTACCGCCGTAGACCATGATGCCAGGCCGGTTCAAGCGGCCCATGGCAATCAGGCAGCCAGGCATGTTTTTATCGCAACCAGGCAGGGCGATGCAGCCGTCGTACCATTGGGCCCCCATGACCGTTTCGATCGAATCGGCGATCAGATCGCGCGATGGGAGCGAATAGCTCATGCCATCGGTGCCCATCGACATGCCATCCGAGACGCCAATCGTGTTGAACCGCAGCCCGACCAGTCCGGCCGTTTGCACCCCTTCCTTCACGGTAGCTGCCAGGTCCATCAAGTGCATGTTGCAGGTGTTGCCTTCATACCAGCAACTGGCGATGCCGATTTGTGCTTTTTGCAAATCGTCTTCGGTGAGCCCCGTGCCCAGGAGCATTGCCTGCGATCCGCCTTGCGACTTGGGTTGGGTGATATGGCGGCTGTACTGGTTCAGGGGCCTGGAGTCCGAAGTCGAGGAGGATGTGGTGAGGGAGTTGGTTTCTGTGGGCATGGCTGGGATACTTCGAATTGGTTGTTGGAGCGGTAGACAGATCGGGTGAAAACAAGCTATTGTAGCCTGCAATTACTTGGTCTGACCAGAGGGCAGAAATGCGAGGAAAATTGCTCGGTATCGCTTACCCAATGGCGCTCACCTTGTTGAATC
>JAJRWS010000239.1 GCA_024276705.1 Planctomycetota bacterium
ATCCTGTTACTGAACAAGGCCGATCTCTATCGGCCGGAAGAACGGCAACAACTGCTAGGCCTGTTCCGCGGCTCCAGGCTGGCGGGCCTGGTCGACCCGAACAATGTGATCACTACCTGCGCGGACCCGCGCGAAGTCGAGTACCTGATCGAAGGGGCGGACGGGACCACCCGGCGCGAATGGCGCAAGCCTCCGCCCGAAGTTGCCCTGCTTCGTGAGCGGATCGTCGAGTTGCTCGCCGCCGACGGCCAGTCGCTGGTCGCCTTGAACGGGGCCATGTTTGCCGCCGACAAGAGCGACCGGATGGCGGCCCTGCGGGTGCGCATGCGGGAAGAGACCGCGGCCTCGACCATCTGGAAATACGCAGTGATGAAATCGCTGGCGGTCGCCCTCAATCCGGGCGCGGTACTCGATGTATTGGGCGGCACGGCAGTCGACGTCGCGATGGTCGTCACCCTGGGACGCATCTATGGTATCGGCATCACCACGACCAATGCCCGGAGCCTGATCACTTCGATTCTCAAGGCGGCTGGCTGGGTGATGTTGGGCGAGGCGGCCGTCAGTTACGCCTCGTCGATCTTCAAGGGACTCACTCTTGGCTATGGCACGGTGCTGACCGCCTTGCCCCAAGGGGCCGCGGCCGGGTACGGTTCTTATATCGTTGGGCAGGCGGCCCGCTACTATTTCCAGCATGGGGCCAGTTGGGGCGAGCAGTCGCCCAAGCAGGTCATCACTCAAATCCTGGAGGGCACCGACCGGCAATCGGTACTCGACCGGCTCAAGACCGAGATCAAACAGAAAATTTCACTGAACCCCTACGTGGGAGATTGATGGAAACGATCACCGCCCCCTTTTATGATTTTCCCAAGTACTACGACCTGGTCTATGGCTCGGACTGGAAAGCCGAATTTGATTTCTTGCAAGCCTGCTTCCAAAAACATGCCGCGGGAAACGTGCGGCGGCTGTTCGAACCGGCCTGTGGTACGGGCCGCCTGCTGGTGAAACTGGCCGCGGCCGGTTATCGGGTCGGCGGCAACGATATCAATCCCAAAGCGGTCGCCTATTGCAATGCCCGACTGGAACGCCATGGTTTCCCGCCCTCGGCTGTGGTGGGAGACATGGCCGATTTCTGCCTCGATCAGCCTGTCGACGCCGCTTTCAATACCATCAACAGCTTTCGCCATCTGGACAGCGAAGCAGATGCCCTGAGCCATCTACGCTGCATGGCGGCAGCCTTGCGCTCCGGAGGGATCTACGTTCTGGGGCTTCATCTCACACCCACTCGAGGGGAGCCTGTCGACGAAGAGAGTTGGTCGGCCCGGCGTGGGAACCTGACGGTCTTGTCGCGACTATGGGTCACGGGGCGAAATCAGCGGCGGCGGCAAGAGATGGTCGGTATGAGCTACGATATCTATACGCCCACGCGCCAATTCCGCATTCTCGACCATTGCAGCTTTCGAACCTACACTTCAAGGCAGTTGTATGGGCTTCTCGGCCGGATTCCTGAATTTGAGGTAACTTCTGTCTATGACTTTGGTTATGATGTCCAGCAGCCGATCGAAATCGATTCTCGAAGCGAGGATGTGGTATTGGTTCTGAGAAAAAGGTAACAGTTGCTCTTCGCAAAAGGTCGAAACCTCGCGAAAATACTTAAAGCCCTTTCCAACCCCGGCCCTTTCCAACCCCGGCCCTATCCAACCCCGGCATATCCAGCGATTGTGAGTACTTCCACCGCACCATCGTCGCAACCTACCACCCCGGAATTCAATCACCGGCAAACGGTGGCCGATTTCTTGAGATGGGTTATTACTCATCTCAGGCTCGATCAACAGCCAGACGAGCAGGTGGCTGCGGGGCAGGGACCCGACCGGCGGATACCCAGCAAGCAAGCTGCCGGCGGGCAGGTCGATGCTCCGGCTGAAATCCAAAATACTGTTCGGCTCTGGTTGTCGGAACCCGATCGAGCCTGTTTCGATGGACAATCGGAGTTGGTAATCGGGTTTTCGCCATCAGTGGAAAATTCGCAGATCGAGTCGGCAACTCTGGAGAGCCGATTCGGTCGTTGGCTCGCCCAAAAGCTGCATGCGGTCGGTCCGGCGGTACCAGCACGACCGCGCGATCAACCCCAAGCGGTTGGGGATTTCACCGCTGCCCTTTTCTCTGCGTATCAGGTCGAAGGAGGACAAGTGCATCTGGGCGGGTGCCAGCTTACCGATTTTCCATTTCTGCGGCTCAGTTACCCAGCCGCGGGGGATTTTTCCGTGGCTAGAGGTTTTACCACGGCTGTAAAATCGTTTTCCCCGGAAACAGACTCGGAGATACCAGTCGAGGCAGGCGATATTTGTCATCTGTTCATCGGGCCGGACGGATCTTGGGTGCCCGACCCCATGGTGCGAGATTTGGGGCTGCTCGACCTTGAGCCGATTGACGGGTTGCCTCCGCGGATCGACGAAACGGCCCTCGATGCATTGATTGGGGCAGGCAGACGAATGGTTACTCAAGGGATCAGCAGGCACGAGCCAACTGCCGTGGCCGCGGATCCGGTGGCGGCCACGTTAATCTGGGTAAAACGTGCCGATGGACACCTGCGATTTACCATTGGTGATGCCTCCACGACTCTTGCCTTTTCCGATTGGGCCAGACTTCTGAAGCCGCCACCGTACTCGTGTGAACACTCGGGTACTACGACCTTCCATCTGGCCGCTACCGACGACGGGCGTATTGACGCTTGGGATCAGATCGCCTGTTGCCAGCGGTCTGGGCAACGTGTTCTCAAGCAGGAGCTTCTTGAATGCAGTGTGACCGGCCAGCATGTACTCAGTCAATTCACGGAAATTTGTCCGGTGTCGGGAGAGTCATGTTTGAGTGAGGAGTTTTGTACCTGCGAGATCTGCCGACAGCAGGTGAGCAAGGCAGTGGTCGATGATAACAACCAATGCGCTGCCTGCCAGCAGATGGCCAAGTTGTCCAAAGAGGATCCACGCCTGGTCTGGTTGCATGGAGAACATCCGCGACTCGCCCGTTGGAACCGCTGGAAAATGGCCGAAACGGCACAGGTTTACATTGCCGAGGCACGGGGTCTCTGCAAGCGTTTATTGGTCGTTGCCGACAAGCAGACACTGGCCGTACGTTATCTGGCCACGTCAGGTCTCTTCTCCCGGGAATGGAAGCCAGTGCCCCCTTCCGAGGCCCCAGAATTTTTGGATTGAGTCTATCTCCTTCCTCTACCGAGTTGGACTGGACCTTCATGCAGTCTTATTGCCTTAGCCATTACGGTAAAAAGACTTCTGTCAAGCAATGATTTGCGTTATTGCATAGTCAAGGGTCATGTTCCGAGGGATAGAAGCAACGAATTCAACGGTTCTGACGATTTTTTAGTGGACTATGGCGCACGGGTGGATAAAATAAAAAGGCCAGATTATCGGTCTAAAAGCCGCTGATTGAATCCGAGTGTGCCTCAACCGTGGTCGTCCTAGCAACCTGTCCCAGCCATCCCTGCGAATTTTTAAGCCTTTCTTGCAATATATAGTCGTGAGATATTGCAAGGCGCCGATCAGGCAATGCCGTTGCCTGGGAGTTGTCTATCTTCAAGGCTGCTGTTCGCAAGAGCTGGGGACTGACCGACTAGCCGCCAAACAACTCCCCCGGCCATCCACTCGATTCGTATCTTGTCGGTTTCTGGTCAGTGTTTGTTGGGTCAAGCCAAACTTTCCGCTGTGCCAGCGGGTGGAGCCGTTTGAGGTGGCAATGTCCGCTGTCGCTGGCAAACGGAAAGATTTGTTTGACCGGGTCGGTGTTTGTTGGGTCAAGCCAAACTTTCCGCTGTGCCAGCGGGTGGAGCCGTTTGAGGTGGCGAAGTCCGTTGTCGCTGGCATTGGGTGCCCTGCCTGAAACAGGATGATTTGCAAGGCTTTCCTGAGTCGGGAAAGTTACCTGCCAGGCATCCTCTCCGCAAATCACAAGATTGTCGTAAATGTAATTTTTCACCAAATGTCAGAAGAAGAAAGACATCGGGTGAGTTGGTGTTAGAATTGGTTGTCCATATCGCAACTTCCCAGGGGCGCTAGCTGTCAGCACCAAGTTCGTGGTGCTTCCCCTTGCAGTGCGAATCGAACGCTTTATTGGTTAGGAGTGTTGATCTTGTACGACACGTTATTGGATCACGAATTGGATGAGGATTCCTCAACTTCCGCGGCCACCACAGAGCTGCAGGCTAAAATCGGTAATTCGCATGAAGACCGCGAGGAGCTACCTCTTGTCAACGGCTTAACAAAGGAGACTGAAGACGCGGATTTATCTTTGGATTTGGATGGCACCCACCACGAGCTCGAATCGTGGTCCGACGATCCGGTCCGGATGTACCTGACGCAAATGGGTGAAATTCCCCTGCTTACGCGACAGGAGGAAATCAATCTGGCCCGCCGGATAGAAACGACGCGCACCGCATTCCGGCGGCGTTTGCTGGCCTGCGACTACGTCATCCGCATGGCTTACAAGGTGCTCTCACGCGTCCATCGGGGAGAATTGCCATTCGACCGCACGGTGCAGGTTTCGGTGACCGACCGGCTGGAAAAAGAACAAATCCTGGGTCGCATGCCGCACAATTTACGAACGTTGGATACCCTGCTGGAACGCAATGAAGATGATTACGCCTTGGCCACTTGCAAAACGGCTAAGATGGCCAAGCGTCGTGAAGCTTGGGCGCGACTCGCTCAGCGGCGCCGCCGCGCGGTCATGTTGATTGAGGAACTGGGTCTGCGGACACAGCGAATCGAACCGATGATTAGTACGCTGGAGGGTTTTAGCGTGCGAGTCGATGAATTGAAACGGCAATTGGCCCATATGAAACGCTATCGTCGTCCCGCGGTGGATCGTAAACCGGTGTTGATGGAGTACCGTAACATTCTCCGAATCACGCAGGAAACGCCTACCAGTTTACGCAACCGCGTCAATGAACTGCGGAATGTTTATTCCGAGTACCAACGGGCAAAACGGGGGCTCTCCGAAGGGAACCTGAGACTGGTCGTTTCGATCGCTAAAAAATATCGCAACCGGGGTTTGAGCTTCCTGGATTTGATCCAGGAAGGCAATGCGGGTCTGATGCGAGCGGTTGACAAGTTCGAGTATCGCCGCGGTTTCAAGTTTTGCACCTACGCCACCTGGTGGATTCGGCAGGCGATCACGCGGGCGGTGGCCGACCAGAGCCGAACCATTCGGATTCCGGTTCACATGGTGGAAACGATGAGCCGGGTGCGGAATGTGTCGCGCCAGTTGTTGCAACGACTCGGTCGTGAACCAACCATTGAGGAGACCGCACGAGCGGCGGAATGCTCGGTGGATGAGGCCCGTCGCGTGTTGGCCATGAGCCGTTACCCGATCAGTCTCGATCGCCCAGTGGGTAACAGCGAAGATAGCCACTTTGGCGATTTGCTCCCCGATTCGGGTGCCGAAAGTCCCGCCGTCGGCGCGGCTCAAGAGATGTTGCGGACACGCATCGTGCAGGTTCTCAAGACGCTCAGTTATCGCGAACGGGAGATCATCAAGTTGCGTTACGGCTTGGGCGATGGTTACAGCTACACGCTCGAGGAAGTTGGCCACATATTCAAGGTGACCCGCGAGCGGATTCGCCAGATCGAGGCCAAGGCGGTACGCAAGTTGCAGCAACCCAGTCGCAGCCAGGAACTGTCCGGGTTCCTGGATTGATCCGGAAGCAAGACGGACAACATTTCAACCCCGGGGCGCCTGCAAAGACGTCCCGGGGTTTTTTCTTCCTCGCCACAATCCGTGGGAAGGGCTTTACATGGCGGCCAGCCCTGGATAGGTTTGACTCTTGGTGATCGTGCGTTGGTGGTCGGCCTGGGCCTGTGGGTCCGGCCGACAAACAGGGAACTCCGGTGTAAATCCGGGACGGCCCCGCCGCTGTAACCGAGGATTTTCCGCGAACATTCTAATCGGCCATTGCCCGGGTCTGATTCTGTTGGAGTCAGAACCGTCCAGGTGAGAAGGCCCGTTTCGCGGTTGACTCGGGAGTCAGAAGACCTACCAACGTGTTGCGTTGTGGCATGCCGCGAGGGACGGCCGTCATACAACCTGGGCATTTCCCGCGGTGGTAACTATGTCCGCGACCCTTAGATCCGGCCCCAAGTCCGGTTTTACGCTCGTCGAGCTGTTGGTGGTGATCGCCATCATCGGCGTGCTGGTGGGGCTGTTGCTGCCGGCCGTGCAAGCAGCGCGCGAATCGGCCCGACGGACGCAATGCCAGAACAACCTGCGGCAGATCGGTGTCGGCCTGTCCGCCTATGCGGGCAAGCACGGAACCTACCCGGTCGGCTGCATCGAATGCCGATTCGTGACTCGAGAAACCGGCCAACCCTATCGCCCACAACGATTTATTGCTTGGAATGTCCACCTGTTGCCTTGGCTCGAACAAACGGCACTCTGGGATCGATTTGACCGGTCTGTCCCCTCCTACGACGCCACCAACCGATCCGTCGGAGCGACGGTATTAACGACGTTTCTCTGCCCGAGCACTCAGGAGACGGAGCTGCGGAATCCGGCCGGCCTATGGCGTGGTTTTGCCTTCACCGATTATGCGGGCATCTATGGCATCGAAGGTGAGGGGCACGATGTGGAGCCCCAGCGCCGAGCAGAAACGATCCAGACTTTGGCCGACAGCTCGCTCGGAGTGCTGCTCTACGAGGAAGGTGTGGCCCCTCGCCAGATTACCGATGGCCTCTCCCGCACGGCCCTGGTCGCCGAAACGATGCTCCGCCGCCAGAGCGAATCCGAGTGGGTAAACGGCCACAACCTGTTTGCCCAGGAAGACGACACCCAGATCAACAATACTTCGGCCCTGGGCAATCAAATTGGCAGTCCCCATCCGAGTGGAGCCATGCTGGCCTTTTGCGATGGACATGTCGAGTTTGTCTTGGAAACCATTCGGCAGGAAGTGCTCAACGCATTGCTGACTAAATCGGGAGGCGAATGGTGATGATCGGCTACTTTCGATCGGGTCAAGCCTCACTTTTCGGACAAAGCCTGGCTGTACAGCGCTATTTCGAGGTTCTGATTCAAAGTGGCGCTGTCCAATACGTTCCCCTGCTGCTGGTCGCCTGGCTGCTTTGCGGCTCGAATCAAGCGTTCTGCCAGGGTGGTCCGGCGATGGAGATGGACGACATTGATTACTGGGTTGGAGTCGGCAACAACCGCTCGGCCCTGGTGGTGGACTGGACCGATAACTCTGCCGCCGATCCTGCTCTGGTCTGGGGTTACCGTTGGGATGGCAACGCCACGGGAGCCGAAATGATTACCGCGATTGTTACGGCCGACCGTCGGTTGTTTGCCAGGGTCAATCCACCTGCCGGCAGCAGTACGGTCCTTTATGGTCTTGGCTATGATGCCACCGGCGACCAACAGTTTGCTCTCGATGACGGTACGGAGTTCGACGCTGCTGGATTTGCCGTTACGGGCCCGGCGGACCTTGCCGTGAGCGTCGACTCGGAGGACTTCTACGCCGAAGGGTGGTTTACCGGACTTTGGCACTATGGCGTGAGTGACCCCGAACTGAGTAGTAGCAATCCTTACGCCGGAGGAACTTGGATCAGCGCGCCCTCGGGTGTGGCCAGCCGGTTGCTGATCGATGGTTCCTGGGATAGCTGGACTTACACCCCGACTTTCGACTTCGAAGCCTTTGCCGAAAATCCGCATGCGGCCCAACGGCCCATTACGCCGGGCGATTTCGAACCGGATCGCGATGTCGATGGCGCGGACTTGCTCATCTGGCAGCGTGGTTTCGGTATTCGCTCAGGCGCGACTCTCGAACAGGGCGATGCGAATGGCGATGGAATGGTGGATGAAGACGATCTGAATCTGTGGCAAGCAAGTTTTAGTTTGCTGGCCAGTACAACCGTGCCCTTCTGGGCGGTTCCCGTTCCTTCGACTTCAAAGTTGGCAATATTCCTGTTGTGTTGTTGCAGTTCCAATTTGGCTCGTTCGTCTTCAAGGTATGCGGGCGGATCGACCGCCCGCACAGGGCATTTTAACGGGTAAGAAATTTGCCGGGTCGATTTCATCCGCCGAACTTGGAAGTAATCTGTTTCCCTTTTTTCGTACATAAGGAAAAGTCTCATGAATTGGCAACGTTGGCTTGGTCGAATCGTTCTGGTCGCCTATTTACTCATCAGCCGGGTCGATCACGTGGTAGCACAGTACGCCGTGGCAGTGGTTTCGTACGAGCAGGGGACGACACCGTCGCTCGAGTGGCCCACCAACGATCCCTACAATCTGGCCGCTGCCGCGATCGGACAGCCGGCCCTGCTGACCGGGTCTGAGTTTCCCAATGTCGTCTCGCCGTTCAGCCCGCCTTTTTTACGCGATCAAATCGTTTCGATCGGAGAGGGAGGCTGGATTACACTGCGTCTGTCCCATTACGTAATTCCTCAAGCCGCTGGACCGGAAATAGGCATTTTTAGCAATGCTGGCCAGGCGGATAAAGCCTGGCCCAGTGGCCAGGCGCAAACGCCCGCGGTCGCTTTTGGCGCCAAAGAGGCCGCGGTCGAGGTCAGCAATAATGGTAACGATTGGACAAGCCTTGGGAATATATTGTTCGACCTGCCGACCAATGCGTACACCGACTTGACCGATCCCTATGCGCCCACCGCGGGCAACGTACAGGCCGATTTTCAACAACCTTTTTCCGGCACCTTGAGCGATTTCGACGGTTTGCCCTATGCGGATGCCAGTGCGCCCGACATGCTCGATCTGTTGGCCGGTTCGGGAGGTGGGACATGGCTCGACCTGTCCGATACGGGATTGTCTCAGGTTGGGTACATTCGTTTCCAGATGGCGGATGATGGCGATACCGGCACAAGCTTGAATTTCGAATTGGATGCTGTTTCGATAGCCCGCTCTGCCATGGGCGAGGCTACCGTCCCGGAGCCGTCCGCAATCGTTTTGGCAACCGTTGCCGGAATGATATGGTGCTCCCGCCGGCGATTTCTTCCGTTGAGCCTTGAGTAACCGCCAAACATGGACAATCACGAAGGTTCCACACCAAATGCAGCACACCAGCATAACGCCCAAGCCTGGGACCGACTGACCGGCCAGGAGGTGGAGCTTGCCCGGCCGGCCCAGGAAGCCGACTTTCGTGCTCCTCTCGCGGCGGTTGACCAGGATGGCTGGCTGGGAGATTCCATCCGTGGCCAGCGGGTGCTCTGCCTGGCCGCGGGTGGTGGCCGTCAGAGTGCGCTGTGCGCAGCCGCCGGGGCCCAGGTGACGGTGGTCGATATCAGCGGCGCGATGCTTGCTCTCGACCGAGTGGTGGCAGCACGGCGGAATTTGGAGATCCGTACGGTACAGGCCTCGATGGACCACCTGCCGATGTTGGAATCCGTCGCGTTCGATCTGGTAATCCAGCCGGTAAGCACTTGTTACGTGCCCGACGTGCAACCGGTGTTTCGCGAGGTGGCTCGGGTCTTACGCGCGGGTGGACTCTACATCAGCCAGCACAAGACACCCACCAGCCTGCAAACGACGCTCATGCCGGGGCAGGGTGCGCCGGAAGAGGGTAGCCTCGGACAGGTCGCTTACCGTCTGGCCGAGCCCTACTACTGCCATGGCCCGATGCCTGAGGTGGACGCTTGTCGGCTGCGCGAGGCGGGCACGCTGGAGTTCCTGCATCGCTGGGAGGAACTGGTGGGCGGGATTTGCCGGGCCGGATTTGTGGTGGAAGATCTGCTGTAGCCGATGCACGCGGACCGGACAGCTGCCAGCGGTTCTTTCGGTCACCGGGCTACCTATGTTGCCCCGTACGTGCGAATCAAAGCGCGGCGCAGCGGGGAAGGGGTGTGGAAGGGTTAGCGGCGAACTTAAACCCGTGTTCCAAGTGCTCCATCGAGTCGGCGCACGACGTACCAGAGTGCCAGGTAGATCGCTGGGATTGATGAGATCAGGCCCACGGTTCCGAGGCCGAGGCTTCCTCGTACCAGCAGTATCAAGGCTGAGACTGCCAGCACACAGCCGCTGCGCAGCGGCCACGACCCAGGGCCCCCTAGCAGGAGGACCATCAGCAGAGGAACGGTAACGGCCCTGATGAGCCAACTCCACGGGTAAGGGACCAGGTTGGCATGATGCATGGCAAACGCCCACAGGGCCACGATACAAGTCCAGCCGAACAATTCGACCAATGAAAATTGCCATGGGCGCGATGGCTCTGGCGTCTCCTCGTTGCCCTTATTCTCGTCGCTCGGGGAATCCGTGATGTTTCCAGCTTGATTCAAAATTCGCAAATCGGTGTTATTGCCATCCGCATCACGAGAGCGCCAACCGGGCAACCATCCGAGTAGCCAAAGTACCAGCGTAACAGCCCAAATCACGAGCGTGGGAGCGAAAAAGTAGAGTACCACTTCCTGTCGCGAGAGCCCAAACAGCATCGCGGACAGAAATGCCAGATAGACGGCGGCCGTGAGCACGGCTCCGCGAGTCAAGCGAAAAATCGGACTGATCGCGGCCCAGATAGCTGCCAGACTCAACTGGGCTGGCACACCAATACTGAGAATCCACTTGCAAACGTAGATATCCACTTCCTGGTAAGAAAATGTGTGCCTGGCAAGAAACAGCAGCGGCAAGACCATCACCAGGTCGACACAGATTGTTGCGGAAAGCAATAACCAGGTGAGCGGTCGATCGCGAAATCCGTGCATGCTGAAAATCTCTCGCTATGGCCGTAACAGGTGCCGAACAGCCCATCATGGTACGCCTGCCGGCCGCTTGCCGGAACATCAATACAAGGCGGCATTTACGCAGCTTGCCCTGTTTGCCCCAAAAAAGGGGAGCCTCCCCTTTTTATCTCCAGAATGGTACCCTGAACCCGAGCAAGGAATTTATCATTAGTCATTTAACAATAGTCATTTGCCATTGAGAAAAGAAGGAACCGAATCCACGACGAATCATCGGTCCTTGTAACCAATTACCAATGACAATTGGCAAATAACTATTGACAATTGATAGGTTCCCGCCACCCGCCACCCAATTTCCCCACAAGCATTTGAAAAACAGTCCTCCAGTAACACAACCACGCCCTTCGTACCTCAGGGACGTGCCACACAAAGGGCTCGTTCCCCGACACCTTTTTCCCTGAACCCTGAACCCTGAACCCTCCATGACCGCTCAGCCACAGCAAGATGTATGTTGTTTGATGGGGATGCCCGTGGCGGGCAATCCGACGCATTACATGCTGGAAAAAGCTTTTGCGGCCGCCCGAGTCGATTGGCGGTTCTTGACGTTCGAAGTTTCGCCACGCGATTTCGAGGGCGCTTTGCGTGGCGTGCGAATTTTTGGCTTCCGTGGTATCTTGCTCGCCCCCCCACACCGAGCCACGGTCATGCCTTACCTGGAAGAAGTCTCCAAGGCCGCTCGACTCAGTGGACAGATCAACTGCATCGCCCAGGTCGGAGGCCGATTGCATGGGACCAATACCGAGGGAATCGCACTGCGACAACTGATTAAGCCGGTCTTGTCCATCGCCGATGCACGGGTCACCTTGGTGGGTGCCGGGCGGCTGGCTCGATCCATCGCTGCGGAGCTTGCTTTGGCAGGGGCGGGCGAGTTGGTCTTTGCCTGCCGGCAGCCCGATCGCCTTGGCCCGCTCATCGCCGAGTTGCTGGAGCAGACGCCCCTGTCGGCCTGTCATGCCCAGTCGCTGGAGGAACCGTTTGAGGTTCCGGAAAATTGCCAACTCTTAATCAACGCCACCCCGGTAGGTCGTCACCATCCCGAGGAACCACTGCCGGTCAGCCTGGCCCAGTTGTCCCCCGAAACGGTGGTGGCGGATGTCGTTTATAACCCGCCAGGCACCTGGTTGATGCGCGAGGCGGCTCAGCGAGATTGCCCCACAGTTGACGGACTGACTCTTTATATCGAACAGACGGCGTTGGCCTTTGAAACCTGGACCGCCGCCGATGCCGATCGAACCGTGATGCGCGAAGCGGTCGAGGAATTTTTAGTACTGTAGCGGCCGGCCAGAAACCATTTCCTCTTTCGCGTAATTCTGGCAGGCGGCGAGATAGGATAAAACGCTTGTGGCTGGCCTCTTCATCACCGGTACGGGTACGGAAGTCGGCAAGACGAACGTGGCTGCAATGCTTGCCCGAGCCCTGGTCGCTCAAGGGGAAAAAGTGGGGGTCTACAAACCGGTGGCGAGCGGTTGTCTGGTGGCTGAAGATGGCCAGCTCACCAGTGAAGATGCGACCCAATTATGGGAAGCGGCTGGCCGGCCCGGATCACTGGCGGCCGTTTGCCCACAGCGATTTATCGCACCCCTGGCACCACCCCGGGCGGCCGCGGAGGAAGGCCGTCAGGTCGATCCTCTATTATTGCGCCAAGGTTTCGAGCCATGGCGGCGCAGCAGCACGGTTGTGCTGGTGGAAGGTGCGGGGGGCCTGCTTTCTCCGCTCAGCGATGCGGACGACAACGCCACGCTGGCCGCCGATCTGGGGTTGCCACTGCTGGTTGTGGTCGCCAACGAACTGGGGGCCATCAACGCCGCCCGGCAAACCGTTCTGGCTGCTCGCACCTTGTTGCCGCAATTGGCACTCGCGGGCATTGTGCTCAACCAGGTCGCGGCCCTGCCAGGCGATGCCAGCCTGACCAGCAACTCCGCGGAAATTGCCCGCTGGTGCGAAGCGCCGATCGTGGCCACGGTCGAATTTGGCGCCGAGACGTTCACCGAGGGGAGCAACTGGCCGGAATTGTGCCGGACGCAGTAAGGGACGGCTCATCAATAACTTCGGCATTTCCATGCAAAATCGCGGCACCCTTCATCCTGGTGAGGAATAGAATGAATGATGTGAGATGTGGGAATCGATGATTTGCAGGGTAGCTCCTCTTGCAGTTCATCGATCATCGATCACACTTCAAACATCCGTATGGCGTGCTTCTCCATGGTTATCCCAAAACAGGAAGTTATTTTTGAAGCACTCCTAATCGCTCACACCGTCACGGCATGTGCCGGCAGATCCATTCTCGATTCCGCCAGCCGGGTGTCCAACGTCAGCCGCATCGTTACGCTCCACCGTCCCTGGGCATCGGGAACAACAATCCAGTGGGGCTGTACGGCTACCGATTGGTGGACCAGCTCGAAGCCCCCTTCCGACTGGCTGACCGTTTCGACCGGGTAGGCCCAAAGGCCCGCGGGCCGATCGAATTGCAGACCGACCTTGATTCCCAACCATTCGTCCAGCAGATGGATTCCGGTGGTATCGACCAGGTCGAGGTGCGTACCGAGCTGGCCCAAGGACTGGCCATGGAGATCCTGGAAATAGCGATCGTCGGCGCCACCGGGTAAGCCTGAAAAATTCAGCTCCGGGGCAAAATGCAAGGTGATGTCCGTGGGAATTTCTTCCAGCAGGTAAGCGATTTCCAGCATGGTACTGGCAGCTTCTTCCGAACTTTCCGCAGACGCGCTGAGTGTGATCCCCTTGGTAATGTGCAAAGGTCGGTCCGCTACCTGGCCATGCCGCGATAGTTGCAACTGGGCACGGTCGTCACTGCGCCGCAATCGGGCTTCGTACGTGCCATGCACAAAATCGCCCAACTCCGCCGCTCGGCCGGCAGCAATTTGTTCCGCCGTGGCATCCGATGCAACGAAATGGTCGACCAGGCTGTGGCGATCCCACGCATCGTACCCCAGCCGCTCATCCAGGCCCTCCTGTTTGAAGATCACCCGGTCATGGATGCTGGCGACGCCATCCCCATCCGGTGTAGGCCCTTCGAGCACCTTGCGGTGATAGGCCTCGGGGCGACGGGCCAGGGTCGCCAGTAAATTATGGCAGATGCTCTTCACGTCCAGTTCGTAAATCTGTCCACCGGCAACGGGTGAAACCAGCACCAACAAGCGATTGTTGGCCAATTTGGCCTCTTTGCGGCCATCCAGGTTATAGTCGCCGGCGACCAATTCCACCCACGGCTGTTCTTCCAGCCGCCACCCGCGACCTGCATGCTGGTCGAGTAGATTGTCCGCCGCAATGAGATGTTGGTACACGGCATTGCGTAAATGGGGCAAGTAAACGCCACCGAATGCGCCGTGCCAATAGCTGCAATTGCATTGCCCCCGATAAAGTTCTTGGCGGGCGTCTTCGAGCAATGCCAGGTCTTCTGGAGAGGCGGAATCCGCATCGCGCTGGCTCGACTCGAGTCGTTCATGCAAACGCTGACTGATCATCTGCATACGCGCGTACATGATGTCGGTTTCGGGATACTTGATCTTGAAATTTCGCCAGTAGCCGCCCCGGATAAATCGGCAGGTCGACTCCCACAAACCATGCTCCTGGAGCTGATGGCGGACATCTTCAAATTGATTGATTTTCGCCGAGGGCATCGACCATTCGGTCATTTCCCGGTAGCTTCCCTCGGGAACGTACACTTTGCCCAACGGGGGTACGCTTTCAATCGCCTCGGTGGGCGTGGTCACTTTGAGCCAATCGCCGCTGGCCTGCAAAAGGTCGAAAAACTGCCCCAGCCAACCTTCGTCGTAGACGTACGATTTGGTACCTGGCCAGGTACCAAATTTTTCACCATCATCGCCAAACACGATCACGCCGCCCGGGTGCTTCTGGGAGACCTCGTAAAGATAGTCGATCGTGGCCTGTGCTGGCTGAAACGGCACCAGGTACCGCAATTGTTCACTTCCGGGCAACACCTTGAGTACCTGGGCGTCATCTTCGGTGACGTAGTAGCCGGCCAATTGGGCATCGGTAAGCCCGGCATTCTTGAAATGGAAGTCGTCGAGAATCGTATATTCCATCTCAGCTCGAACCAGATCACTGGTCAGTGACTGTTCCCAGACCCGTTCGGGCATCCACATGCCCCGAATGGTCGCCCCCAAACGGTGCTCGAGCCAACGGGTGTAGCTGGAAATTTGCCCCACTCGATCACGGGCTGAAATCATCGGCAAAATGGGCTCATAGAACGGACCTCCCAGAATTTCAATCCGTCCCGAAGCTACCAGGCCTGCCAGCCGGTCGACATATTCGGGATGATGCGATTCCAGCCACTCCATCAGTGACCCACTCGTATGCAGGGCAATCCGCAATCGTTCGTATTGCTCGAATACGTCGAGGAACGGCCGATAGCTGTCTTGGTACGCCTGTTCGAATACCCCATCAAAATTACCGATAGGTTGATGGTTGTGAATGGCCAGAATGAGTCGGAGTGGCTGGTTCATGGTCGTTTACGCGTTCTATCGCCGGCTGGCGCGAAATTGAGGAATGAGGCGATGATTTCCCTGCGGGTACGAATCATGCCTGGGGAAACTTTTCTCAGGTTACCTGCTAGCACGGTTTCAACCAAAGACCGGTTCCTGGTAAAAAGACGTGGAATGACCAAAAAACCGATTTCACAGGCCCGATAAACGGCACTGCCCTTGATGTCACCGAATTCCCTGCATTCTACTGAATCGGCGTGAACATGCCTTCATGTTCACGTTTTACCAAGGAAGAATTATTGCAGCACTCCCTGCCGGGTCCGTTCGAGCGTCTGTTCATACAGCGTAGCATACTGTCGGGCACTTTCCCGCCAGGACCAATCTTGCTGCATGCCTTGGGCAACCAAACGGTGCCACTCGGCCTTGTCGGCATAGATCCGGCAGGCCCGTTGGATCGTATCCGCCAAGGCCAACGAGGTGTACTCCGTGAAGGCGAATCCGGTTGCCGTGCCAGCACTCTGAGTTACCTCGTTCAGGTCGACAACCGTGTCCGCCAGACCACCGGTCGATCGAACCACGGGAACCGTACCATATTTGAGGCTGTAAAGTTGATTCAGCCCACACGGCTCATATTGGCTGGGCATCAGAAAGAGGTCGGCTCCTGCTTCGATGATGTGAGCCAGGCGGTTGGAGAATTCGAGCCGTACCGCTACCTGATGCGGATGAGCCGTGGCCAATTGGGACAGCACGTGGTGGTATTTTGCTTCGCCAGTTCCCAGTATGACCCATTGGACTTCTGGCTGTCCAGCCGAGGCAGGCCAGGAAGACCACTTCTGAATCACACGTGCGATCAGGTCGAACCCTTTTTGGTCCGCCAGTCGACCCACGGAGGCTAAAAGGGGCACTTCTGGCCGAACCGGCAACCCCATTTCCTGTTGTAGGGCCGCCTTGCAGGCTGCTTTGCCTTCGGCGAAATTATCAAGTCCATAAGGTTTGCCAGCGTAATCGGCCGCATTCAGAAATTCGTCGGTTTCCGGATTCCACTGTTGGTAATCGACCCCGTTGATAATCCCGAACAGATCCTCGCGCCGATGCGTGAGCGCCCCTTCCAGGCCACAACTGAGAGGTGGGTGCAGAATTTCCCGGGCGTAGGTGGGGCTCACGGTACTCAGGGTATCCGAGAATACGATGCCACTTTTCAGCAGACTCAGATTTCCATAGAACTCCATCTGCCGCCAGTTGAAATATTTCCAATCGATGCCTGTCAACGCCATATCCCAGTGCCAGAAATTGCCCTGGTGGGCCAAATTATGGATCGTGAAGAGGGTTGCCAGACTGTCGTAATGAGGCCGCAAGTGTTCCAGGGTGCGAATGTAGGCAGGAATGAGTCCGGTGCACCAATCGTGGCAATGGATCAGTTCGGTTTTCAAATCCAGCAACCTTATCGCCTTGAGCGCGGCCTGGCAGAAAAAAGTGAACCGTTCGCAATTGTCTTTGTAGTCTTCGCCCTCTTCGCCATAGAGTTGCTCGCGGTCGTAATAATCGGCCTGCTCGACCAAGAAGACAGGGACATCCGAGCCAGGCAACCGGCTCTGTAAAAAATGCCCTTCCACTTGTTTCTGCCCAATGGGCACCGTGAAACGCACCCCGGTGGAGTCGATCGGCAGGCCGGCGCGAAAAACCTGGCGGAATGCAGGCAAGAGAATCACTGGCTGATGGCCCCATGGGACCAATTCGCGCGGCAAACTGCCGCAGACATCTCCCAATCCGCCCGTTTTACAAAATGGGACGGCCTCGGAGGTAGCAAATAGAATGTTCACGCCTTGGATCTCCCGGTTCCACCTAAGGAATGCTTCAAATATAACGTCCTGCTTGGGGATAGCCATGGAGAAGCACGCCATACAAATGTTTGAAGTGTGAACGATGATTGCTGAACTGCCTTGGGATCCATCCATTCCGATCAACAATCAACCATCTCACATCACTCATTCTCTTCCTCCTCAGGATGGAGGTTACCGCGACCTTGTATGGAAGCGCCGAAGTTATTGATGAGCAGCCGTCCCTAAGTCCCCACGACCTCCCCAATCGCAGCCGCCAGGCGGTCCACATTGGCCGTATTGATGCCAGCCACGTTGATTCTGCCTGAACCGACGATGTAGACGGCGTGCTGCTCCCGGAGTTGGTCCACCTGCGCGCGGCTGAGCCCCGTATAAGAAAACATGCCCCGCTGGCCGATCATGAAAGAATAATCTTCCCGCACTCCGCGCTCATGAAGCTTACGGACCAAGAGTTGCCGCATATTGCCAATTCGCTCTCGCATCTGGCCAAGTTCCTGCTCCCAGCGGGCCCGCCAGGTGTTGTCTCCCGTTGCCCCATCACCTCTTGCCTCATTCCCCCTTGCCTCATTCCCCCTTGCCTCATTCCCCCTTGCCTCATTCCCCAGCACCCAATTGACAATTTCCGCCCCATGCCGTGGAGGATTGGAATAATTTGTGCGGATGGTCCGTTTGACCTGGCTTTGCACCGCCTGGCTGTTTTCCGCCGTCTTACAGAGCACCGACAACGCCCCCACGCGCTCGCAGTAAAGCCCAAAATTCTTTGAGAACGAGCTGCAAACGATTAACTCTGCCCCATCTTGGCTGAATCGCCGTAAACTGGTCGCATCCTCTTCGATTCCTTCGGCAAAACCCTGGTAGGCAAAGTCGAGCAGTGGCAACAAACCCTGCTTGCGGACCGCCGCGACGATCGCCTGCCACTGGTCTGGGGTCGGGTCGATGCCGGTCGGATTGTGGCAGCAAGCATGGAGGAGGATAATATCGCCCGCTGGAATTTTTCCAATCGATTCCAGCATGCGGTCGATGGCCAGACCGTGGGTCTGGGGGTCATAGTAGGCGTAGGTCTTTGTCGGGACCCGCGCGGCAGCGAAAATGTTGGGATGATTGGCCCAAGTGGGGTCACTGAGCCAGACGGTCGCTTGAGGCAAATGCGTGTGCAAAAAATCTGCTGCAACCCGTAATGCGCCAGTCCCGCCCGGAGTCTGAAACGTAGCGATCCGGCCTGCCTGGACCGCCTCATGATCTGTTCCCAGAAGCAGGTGCTGAACCCTCTGGGCATACTCGGGAGAACCTGAAATGGGTAAATAACCCTTGCCGGTAGATTCTTCGGCCAGCCGTTTCTCTGCTTCACGGACGACTTCAAGCACGGGGGTCTGGCCGCTATCATCCTGATAAACGCCCACACTCAGGTTGATCTTCTCCGAGCGTGAGTCGTTCCGGAAAGCTTCCGTCAAACCTAGAATAGCATCTCTCGGAGCCGATGGGATGTTTTCAAACATGGCGAATCTGGGGGCTGGGATCTGGGGACTGGGGACTTGGGAACTGGGGGATCTCCGTGGGGCTAAGGATCGTTCGAGAAATAACTGGCATGTTTCCAGGCCCCTCACCCTGCCCTCTCCCCAAAGGGGCGAGGGGACATCGGACAATTATTTCTCGAACGATCCTAAGCACTTGCTTTCAACGCATGTTTGAATGGCTGAACGCCGACCTGCTTGCCGGTACTAGACCGTGCAATCGCTTCATGCGACAATCATAAACTCACACTCCATCCACCGCCAGTAGGCCGGTTTCCGCCCCCGCCGATTCTCGTTTCATCCACCCACACTCCAATTTCGGCAGAGATCGTTCATGTCCAACCAGCGTTTGGGAATCTGGTTCATCGGGGCTCGTGGAGGGATTGCCACCACCGCGATGACGGGGTTGTTCGCCCTGCAAAAAGGCTTGACCCGTGGTACCGGGCTTGTCTCGGAACTGCCTCCTTTCACCCCGTTGAATTTGGCCGCCTGGGATCAGTTTGTGGTCGGTGGCCACGAAATTCGTGCCGTGTCGCTGGTTGCCGAAGCGGAGCGTTTGCATCGCGAAAGTCGTGTCCTGGATGCGAATTTACTAGCCGCCTGCCGAGAGGATCTGGAGCAGGCGGATCATAATATTTGCCCTGGAACTTTGTGGAATGTTGGTGAGACCATCCGCCAATTGGCCACGGATGCTCCGTACCAGGACCCGATTGCCGATCGTGATACCTCTGCCCTGCAGGTGGTCGAGTGTTTGAAAGCCGACTTGCAGGCATTCCGCCAGCAACATCAGTTGGCCGATGTGGTCGTTGTCAACGTCGCTTCGACCGAAGCCCCCCCAACTCCAGATTCGCGGGGGACGACTGCCGACGGTGGAACGCCCAAGCTGTGGCCCGACACCTGGCCAGAGATCGAGTCGCTAATCGCCCGGTCCGATTGCCCTCTGCCGGCAAGTTCCCTGTACGCCATTGCGGCACTCGACCAGGGGATGCCCTATATCAACTTCACTCCCTCACTAGGCTCCCAGCCACGAGGTTTGGATGATTTAGCCCGGCTCCGCAATACGTGCCATGCTGGCCGCGATGGTAAAACGGGCGAAACGCTCTTGAAAAGCGTCCTTGCCCCGATGTTTGCATCGCGGCATCTCGAAGTTTTGAGTTGGGTAGGGCACAATATTTTTGGCAACCTGGATGGCAAAGTGTTGGACAATCCTGCCAACAAGGCGGCCAAACTACAAAGCAAAGACCAGCTTCTCGGTGAAATTTTTGGCTACCATCCCGAAACACTCGTTTCCATTGAACACATTGCCAGTTTGGGAGATTGGAAAACGGCATGGGACCATATTCACTTCAAAGGATTTCTGGATACGCCGATGACGATGCAACTCACCTGGCAAGGTTGCGATTCCCTGCTGGCTGCTCCCTTAGTTCTCGACCTGGTTCGCTTTGCCCTGATCGCCCGCGGGAAAGGCGAAACAGGCACTTTGACCTTCCTCAGTAGTTTTTTCAAGAGTCCACTGAACGTGGCGGAGCATGCGTTCGCCACGCAATATCAATGGCTGCTCGACTGGGCGAAGCAGACATCATGAGGCAGAGAGCAGAGCGCAGAGAGCGGAAAGCGGAGAGCAGAAAACAGGGCGCAGAGAGCAGAGAGCAGAGAGCGGAGAGCCGTTTTAGGGTGTGTGTATCTTTGTACTGCTTCACGACGGTACACGCTTCGGCGGTTCAACGGCTGGCCTTGCATGGAAAAAAATTGGCGGATTCGAATATTTTGTGCCGATTCGCCTTGACTCATGGGCAACAGAATTGGTTCAATGCGCGCAGTTAGGGGGCATTCAGACATTTTCCCCTCGGAGTTCCAGGACGCATTGCGGACAATTACAACGTTCCAAGGTCGTTCTGAGTTATTCTTTTGGTTCCCGTTCCTTCCAGTGTAGCGCCCGGAACGAGCACCAAATCAATCATGGGCGCCATCAGGGAAGGAGCCACTTAGACATGGCTGCGAAGAAGAAAGCTACGAAGCGAACCACCAAGAAGACCGCCAAACGGTCCCCCAAGAAGAAAGCCGCGAAGAAGACGGCTAAGCGATCGCCAAAGAAGAAGGCGGCTACGAAGAAGAAAGCCGCAAAGAAGACAGCCAAGCGTTCGCCGAAGAAGAAGACGACCAAGCGGTCTCCTAAAAAGAAGGCGGCTACGAAGAAGAAAGCCGCAAAGAAGACAGCCAAGCGTTCGCCGAAGAAGAAGACGGCCCGGCGAAAAGTGGCTAAAAAGACAGCACGCAAGAAATCGACAAGAAAGTAAGATCGCCGGCTTGACCGGATATCCAGACTTCATCAAGCCAGTTGCGTCAGGTGCGCAACTGGCTTTTTTGCTTTTTGGGTACACTTTAGCCGTCTGAAGTATGATTCCATCGTGAGGAAAGAGTCAGGGGGCAAGCCCTCGTGTGTGGCACGTCCCTGGAGCCAGGGCAAGAGATGATGGGAAGGCGAACAGGCTCAAGCTCCCTGGCGAAGGGCGTGGTTGGCCCACGGTGGACACAACTGGGGCGTCCCGGGACGACACCCCACGCCCTTCGGCACTTTTCGATTCTGCAAACAGATAACGCCGGGCCAAGATAACATCGGGCCACACCCCTACGGGTCCTTGGTGTCGGATCTTGATTTGCCTCAGGGCGCGGGCGCACGAGGCCGGGTGCGAAGTGCGTTCCCGCACCCCAGGGCCGACGTTGACCCCATGGGGTCAACCTGCTAGCTTGTTAAGCAGTGATTCTCACTTCACACCCACCTATTACCTCTGCCTGTTCCCCGGAAAATCGGCAACCTGAGAGATATTTCAGGCCAGAGAATCCAAACTTGGGGACGAGCTTGTTACCCTTGAGGTTGATTGCTCACCTTGTCATCGAAAAAGTTGTCATCGAAGAAGGACCATTCGTCTGCCACGGGCCACCAGAATAGCGACTCGCATGGGCCGGATAGCGACTCGCGTGGGCCGGTCGGTTCCGGTGATACCTCACCCGATTCGGCTGCTGAAAATTTGGGCGGGGATTCGGAGCTGGGCGGGGATTCGGATTTGGGCGATCTGGCTTCGGAAGTTACGACCGAAGCGGAGTCGGTCATCGTCCAATTTTCCGAGATGAGTCTTTCGGATGTCATGTTGCAGTCGCTTGCGCGGGCCGAGTACCATACCCCTTCTCCCGTCCAGTCGGGTATGATTCCCATTGCATTACAAGGAAAAGATGTCTTGGGCCAGGCCCGAACAGGAACGGGTAAAACGGCCGCGTTTGCGATCCCGATCTTGGAACGTTTGGATCTTCAACCGCATCCGCGCGAGTCGTCGGCAGCCAAAACACCATCGACAGGGCCATCGACTGGGCCAGCCAAGGAGGATTCGCCGCGCAAGGGGAAGTCCAAACGAAAAGTTCCCCGAGCCCTGGTGCTGGTGCCGACTCGAGAATTGGCGGTTCAGGTTCGCGATGAGATCGACAAACTGGCAAGTGGTCGGCGAATTACCTCCGTGGCTCTCTACGGGGGCAAACCAATCCGCGGACAAATTGCCAAATTGCAACGCGGAGTCGACCTGGTGATCGGCACGCCGGGGCGAATCCTCGATCACCTGTCACGGCAAACGCTTCAGCTCGACGGGCTGCTATGCGTGGTACTGGACGAAGCGGACCGAATGTTGGATATCGGATTTCGCCCCGACATCGAGAAGATACTTCGCCGTTGTCCTGGTAAGCGGCAAACTCTGTTGCTCAGTGCGACGGTCGCTCCCGGCGTGGCTCGGCTCGCCAAGCGCTATATGTCGTCTCCCGAGATCATGGACTTCTCTCCGAAGACTAAAAGCGTCGAAACGATCGAGCAACATTATTTTTCGGTCGAAGCGGACCGTAAATACGATCTGCTCGTTCGTTTACTTCAACGTGAAAAGCCAGAGCAAGCCATCGTTTTTTGCCGAACAAAACGTGGAACCGATCGGACCCAACGCAAATTGACCAGGAAATTCGACCAGGTCGATTGCATCCATGGCGACATGGCCCAGGGAGCACGGGACCAGGTCATGCGAAAGTTTCGGGCCGGCGAAATTTGTATCCTGGTCGCCACCGATGTGGTGGGTCGAGGCATCGATGTCACTCGTATCTCGCATATCATCAATTACGATATCCCCCAATCTTCCGATGATTATGTGCACCGGGTCGGGCGTACGGGCCGAATGGGCCGTGAAGGGGTTGCATACACGTTCGTGACCTCGGAAGAGGGAATCGAACTGACACGGATTGAGATGTTGATCAATCAACAGTTGAAAAGAGACGAGATCGAGGGGTTCCAGGCGGTGGCTAAAGCAGCCCCACCCCAAGAGGCACCCCAGGACCCGGAAAAGCCGGCTGGTCCCAGGCCACCCGGCAAACGAGCGCCGCGCCGGCATCGTCGCGGATTGTAGCGATCAGTCCGAGGTGGCAAACTGGTCGCGGAGAAATTTTGCGGCCGTATCCCATTTTTCAGCAGCCTCTTGAAAGTCAACTCGCATTGCGAGGATGGTCCTAGGGGTTTCCACGCGTGGCTTCTTATCCGTCCCATCCTGCCAAGGGGCCACTTCCGGGTTCAGCGGAATTTGAGCGCTGGGACCTGCCGCCAGGTGACGCTCCGTGGCCGGAGAAAGAAGGAAGTCGACCAGACGATGGGCCGCTTGTGGGTGCGGTGCCCCGGCCAGGACCGCGACCGTATTGGGAATAAAGAGTGTACCTAACGCGTCTTCGGTTCGCACACCGGTTGTCGCCGGCTGGTCGGGATAGACAATCGCGACTGGCCGGCCACTTTCCAGCTCGATGATTGCGTCATCGGTGTCGGTCAGCCCAAAAGCCAATTGGCCCGTGCTCACGGCCCGTGCAACCTGCCTGTTCCCGGAAAGGATCTGAGCGTTGGCTTTTACCCGGCGAAAAAAATCTCGCGTCCGGACGTCACCCCATACGGCAAACAGGCAGGCCGCGTGGCTGGCCGTGGTGCCGGCCAGTGGTTTGGCTATGCCGACCTTTCCTTTCCAGCGCATAGCCACCAGATCCTCCACCGAGTTGGGCCACTGGACCGCCGGTACAAGGCGTGTGTTCACCAGCAGCACGCGTGCGCGGGCGGCAAATCCATGCCAGGTCGCCTGGGGCGAGCGGCAGGTCTGGGGAAATAATTCGGCCTGTGGCGACCGGTAGGGCTGCAGCAGGCCGGCTCTTTCCAGCCGCAGCGTATTGATGATTTCATTGTTCCAGAACACATCACAACGTGGCCGTCTGCGTTCGGCCATGATGGACTGGGTCAGGCCCACCGTCTTTGTGGCTTCGGTGTCAAATTTTGCCCGCACTCGGATTCCCGTCAGGCGGGTAAACTGATCGAACAGAGGTTGTGAGAATTCCTCGTCCAGGGCCGTATACACGACGACCTGGCGCGTTGGCTGGGTACCGCAACCCAGGTGGCCTGCCGAGAAGACCCCTGCGGCCAAACTCGCCAGTGTGGCCAGGATGAAACTTGTGAATAACGGCCGACCATGTAAATGCAATGGATTCACAGCTCAGGTAAAAGTACAATGGAGTGATGAAGCTACTACTGCTCGGTACCACCGGCTACCATCCCAATGACCGCAGACAGACGGCTTGCCTGATGCTGCCCGAATTGGGAGTTCTCTTCGACGCGGGAACGGCCATGTATCGTGTCAGCGATCACCTGGCAACCGACACGCTCGACATCTTTCTCACCCATGCCCATCTGGATCATGTCATTGGCCTGACGTACCTGTTCGACGTTCTGAAAAATCATCCGTTGCGGCAAGTGACCGTTCATGCCGAACAAGAAAAGCTTGATGCCTTGCGGTCGCACCTTTTTGCCGACTTGTTGTTTCCCGTGATGCCTCCACTACGGATGCAACCACTGGCCCAACAGGTTCCACTGGCTCAACAGGTTTCACGGGCCCAACAAAATCCACGGACCGAGGGCCAACAGACTGATAAGGCCGTGTTGACACACTTCCCGTTGCGCCACCCGGGAGGATCGGTCGGCTACCGAGTGGACTGGCCGGACCGGTCGCTAGCCTACGTGACCGATACGGTGGCCGCCCCTGGAGTCGATTATATCGAAAAAATACGGGGCGTCGATCTATTGGTCCACGAATGCTACTTTGGGGATGAAAGCCAGCAGCAGGCGGAACTCACGGGCCATAGTTGCCTGACCCCGGTCGCCCAGGTGGCTGCGGCCGCTGGGGTAGGCCGTTTGGTGCTGGTCCATATCGATCCACGGCTGGACAACGACCGGCAGATTCGCCTTGATATCGCCCGGAAGATCTTCCCCAACACGCAGATCGGCATCGATCGCATGGAACTGGAAATTTAGCAGGCGCTCACCAGCGTGGTTTCTGGCGGCTGGCGATGCGTCCCGCATAATCGCGTTCGTAGACGCTGAACTCCGCCCAGATGGGAAAGTGGTCGGAAATTTGCAACGCTTGCTGTTCCGTGAGATTCCAGCGTCTGACCACGTCGAACACGCCACATTGGCCCATGTATTCCGTGGTGGATGGTCGGTGAATGATCAGATTGTCGTACTGTCGGTTCTGTTTCGTGTTGGTCCAGGTGCCAACGATCAGGGGATAAATGCCGGGAATTTTTCCCAGGCGGCCCAACTGGCGATCGTCCGCATTGAAATCACCTAGCAGGATGATGTCGTCTTCTCCCTGGCTCGATCGGCGGACTGCCCGACAGACATCGGCCAGAACGTCAATTTCCTTTGCCACCTGGTCGGGGTCGGTATGGACATTGATCAGGGTGAACGTAAAAGCACGCTGGGGGTCCACGCCCCGCGCTCGAAAGGTAGCTACCAAAGGCTCTCGATGCATCAATCCATCCGGGTCCCCCACCGTGTAAACCGATTGTGGGTCGATCTCCACGCGTTGGCTGTCAAAGATAAATGCATACTGTTCTTTTGAACTGCTATAACCCAAGCGGGGACCAATCACATGATCGTAATGTCCGGCAGGTTGGCCAGGCCGAGCAGGTTGATTGATCAGCCGCACAAAATTGGGAATTAAATAATCGTTCTTGCTCCGTATTTCCTGGATGGCCACCAGGTCGAATTGCCGGATAATTTCGGCTAAAGTTCGAATGACTGGTGGATTGTTTGCTTTGGTGTTGCCAAATACTTGAATATTGAAAGATGCAATGCGTATTGCGGAACCGGCCGCCGCGGGCGTTGCATGGTTGTCCGCCGCCTGGGTAGCCTGCGTGGTGGGGGCTTGGAAGGGATTGGGCTTTGGCGGGGCTGCCAACCCGGCATTCGGCTGCTCCCAGGGATTGGAATCGAGCGTGCTCGCTGGTGCCGGCTTTGTCGACGAAGTCGATATTACGGCGATCTGACTAAGACCGCCTCCCCGGATGAACAGCCAGCCCAGCCCACCCAGTACGGCGAGCGTCAGCATGGGTAGCAATCGTTGCACGGTCCCCCTCCTTGGGGCAGAGTGACAGTCCTTGCACGGTTTCTTGCCGCTGCCAAGAGGATTCGGCAGGGGTGCAGAGGATACCGTGGAGCCGCATTGGTCGCCAGACGAATTGAGGCGGGTGCTAGCTGCGTGACTGCTCTACCAGGTGAGCCAGTTCGGGCAGGATGAGCTTCTCCATAGCCAGCCGCACCGCGGCAGGCGATCCGGGCATCGTCAATACGACGGTTCGGCCAACCAATCCGCCCGAGGCGCGGCTGAGCAGGGCCGCGGAGCCGATCTCTCGGTAGCTCAACATGCGAAATAGTTCGCCATAACCGGGAAGTGGCTTCGCATACAATTTCTCGACCGTCTCTGGAGTTTGATCTCGAGCCGCAATTCCCGTTCCGCCAGTGATCAGGATTACGTCGATAGCAGGCTGCCCGGTGGACTGCAAAACCACCGTGGACTGCAAAACCGCCTCGGTCAACAATTTCGGCTCATCGGGCACGATCTGGTAGTGGGCCACGGAATGTCCGGCTGTGACGAGCATTTCACGAACCGTTTGTCCTCCCCGATCGTTCTCTGGCTTGCGCGTGTCGCTCACCGTTAGAATTGCGCAGCGAACTTGCGCAGGCGCTTGCCGTCGATGCCGGGCAGCCGATTTGCTTGAATAATCAGTCACGTACCACCTCGAAAGACCGCCATGAACCGATCCTGGCGATTCTTTTGCCCGATTCTTTTGTCCTCAACCGGTCATTTTTTATATTGGCCGCGATTCCTCGACCGTATAATGGAGCATAAGGATCAGTCCCGTGACGGGCAATGGGCACCCTTTAGCCCTGGTCTTATGAAACGCACCAGACCTGGAAGAGGTTCGTAAACATGGGGGCTTTGCGCTATAGCCGTTCACGGAAAAGGAACCACGAATAGACACGAATGAACACGAATTGGGACAGATGATGAACTACCTGAAAATCACCGGATTGCAAGTGGGAATTATCCTGAACTTCAAGCAGGCAACTCTCGAATGGAAAAGAGTCGTTCTCTAGAGGAACCGTATGTCAACGCAAACCCCCTTACGAATATTCGTGTCCATTCGTGGTTTATTTTGTTTTCAGTAGGAGTAACCAATAACCAAGATTCCGATTCCGATAATAGTGAGTACAATGACAAGCATCCGATCGGGCAATCTCCCTTGGCTGCTCACGGCTTTGTTCGTGGGCGTGGGAGTGGTGCGCGCCCAGGCTGGTCTGGCGGACATCTTCCAATTGCGCAGCGGCGGTCAGCTTCGCGGCCAGCAGGAGGCCAGGACCGAGAGTGGAGATTATGTGATTCGGACTCTCCAGGGAGCGCGAGTCACGCTTTCGAAATCGCAGATTCAACGGATCGTACGCGAAGACGACCGATTACGGGAGTACAACGCGCGCTATCGGGCCATCCCGGACACGGCCCCTGCCCACCGCCAGTTGGCCGAGTGGTGCAAACAGCAAGGTTTGAAACAGCAGGCCGCTCACCATCTGCAACGTGTGATTGAGTTGGACCCAGAAGACGAAGCCGCACGGCGTAGTCTGGGCTATCAACGCGTCGGCAAGCAATGGCTGACCCGGGCCCAGATGATGGCTGCACGCGGAATGTATTTTTACCAGGGAACCTATCGAACGGCTAAGGATATTGCCTTGCGCAAGCAGGCTCGACAGCGCGAAGAGGGCGCGCTTGAGTGGCATAAGAATATCAAACGCTGGTTGAGCTGGCTTACCAATCGGCGCGGCACGCGCGCTGCCGAAGCTCACCAGCAGCTCGCCAGCATCCACGACCCATTGGCCACACCCGCGCTGATCAAGTTCCTGAATATCCAAGACGATCCCCAGATCCGTGGTCTGCTGATTTCCATACTTGCCCAGATCGCCGATCCCTTGGCCAGAGGGAAGCTGATCGATCTGTCTCTGGTCGATCCGGACCCAGAAACACGGCTGCAGTGCCTCGAGTACTTGCTGAAATCGAAACGTCCTTTGCGGCTTTCACCCTATGTCCAGGCACTGCATCACGGCGACAACGGGATTGTCAACCGGGCCGGCGTGGCGCTGCGGGAAATTGGCGACCCTGGGGCGATCAGCCCTTTGATCGACGCCCTCGTGACGACGCATAAATTCAAAGTCAGCGAAGGATCGTCCGGACAGATGAACGCTTCGATGTCCTCCTCCTCGGCTGGCGGCGGTGGCGGCGGGTTCAGCTTTGGCGGTGGCGGCCCGAAAATCGAGAAACGATCGCTGCAAAATATGGACGTTCATCGGGCCCTGGTCAGGTTGGCGGAAGGGCAGGATTTTGGCTACGACCGGGCCGCCTGGCGGCACTGGCTGATAAATCGCCGGATGCAGGCCCAAGTCGGTGCCCGTCGGGATGATTAAGCCCTGTCTACCACCCGTCGCCCACCACCGCCAGGGCAACCCGGTCTTCCAGGTTCGGGCGGAAAACGGTGAGCAGTAACAGGGGCAAGTACCAGGCGATGAAAACGCCTCCTCCGTAGGCATGCCAGAATTGGGCTCCCACCATCAAGGCGGCCGTGCCGCTGATCAATGTGGCCAGATTTTTTTGGGTGGGCCAGATGGCAAAACTGACCGACAAGGCAACATAAGCGGCCAAAATGGGCAAACGATAAACGACGCTCCAGTATTGCCAGATACCTTGCAAGTTTTCGGTACGGGGCAAGTGAAAGCCGAACATCTGCACCAGGTGATCGTAAAACAGTTCGGAATCGGCCGAAATCAAGGCCAGGGTCACCACCAGAATTCCAACCATGAGCAGTACTCCCATGGAAAAACGGCGGAATCCCCGTTCCCAATAGAAGCTGCACCACAAGGGCAGCAGAAAGAGTGGATAATAAATGGTACCGCATGCCAGGCCGATCATCACCCCGGACCAGAATGGACGCCGGTAGAGTACCACGGCCCAAACCAACAACGACGAAGGCACGGCATGCACGACGCTGCCTGTCCATAGTGCCGTGTAAGGCAGCATGAGGTAAAGGGTTGCACAGGCGATCCCCGCGACGAGGCTGTCAAAATGCCGGTGGCCAATCACCAGCAGCCCCACCACGATCATCGTGTGGGACAGGATGGCCATCACTCGGGCCGTCGCTTGCTGGACCTCTTGTTCCTGCTCATCCTTTGCCTCGGGCGAATCATTCTCTCGGGCAGGCCCCGCCGCAATCACGGTTTGCGTGGAAATCCTCGGCAAACGATAGACAAGCCAAAAACCGGGACCTTCGGTGCCCGAGAGGTCGGACCTTTCATCCTCCGTCTGGTCCGTTTGGTCGGCTTGCATGGCCTCGGCCGCGCGTGCGGGTGAGAGATCTTCCGGTTTCGGTTTTCCCGTGACGACGTTGGCCATTAAAAAGAACAACAGCGATGCGCCTAAAAATGACATTCCGGCCGCATTCAAGTTTGGTTCCAACAGCGGTCGACGGACCATTGCCGGATCGAGGAGTAAGCGCAGCAGCAACAATCCTCCGGCGACAAACAGCCAGACAAATCCCAGATACTCGACCGCCCTCGCGTTCTCCGCCAGGCCAATGTTTTCCCAGGCATATTGCACCAGCAACAAACCAGGAGCCAGGGATATCATCAAGAAAAGATCGAGATTGCGAACGCTCCAAACTCGATTGAACTTAAAGCACAACGCCAACATCAGGAGCGATGAAAGGTAGGCCCAACTGGTGGGATTGACGCGCTCATAATGGAAAAGAATTTCGGGCATGGCAAAAGGACGAATCGGCGAGGTTGCCGCTCACGGTATTGGGTCGTGATGGGTGCATCTTAATTTCAAAATACGTTCTTACGCGGGTTTAACCGCGACCCGAAAGAGTTTACCACATTCGTCCCCGCCCTCCTACTCGTTCTGCTCGGAAACGCAGACCTTGGGAGGGCATTCCATTTCGCTTCAGGGATCGTCCCTGCTTTCATCCCCATCCGTCCGTTGCTGCCCGCCTGTCCCACTAGGCTCTGGCTCACTTGACCCTGGCTCACAAGACTCGGATGCCAGTCGGTTCCTGGCGACCTCGGCCCATGCGCTTTCTGGTGCCAGGGCCAAAAAGGTGCGCCAATGAATTTGGGCCTCCTGGTGCCGCTCAATTCGGTCCAGGGTGCCTGCCAGGTGGTAATGGGCATCGGCAAAATCAGCATGATAGGCCAGGGCTCCTTGAAAGGCAGCGACCGCCATTTCCCATTCGCCCATTTCAGCCAGGAGACAGCCAAGGTTGGCCCGTGCCTCGACATATTCTTCGTCCATTTCAATGGCCATGTAGTATCGTTCGCGTGCCGCGGCATGATCGCCTTGGCGATACAGGACATCGGCCAACGCGAAATTCATTTCCGCGGCCGGCCCGCCTGCCATCAGGATGGCACGATACGTTTCCGCCGCCAGATCGAGTGTGCCTTGGTCCTCCTGCAAGATGGCATCTTGTTGAAGTCGATCTATCGTCGTCAAGCCAGGGTCCGAAGCACTGCCGGAAGCAGGAACCGGGCGGTCGGAATCAAGCGAGGTAGCTTCGGCGGCAGTACTTCCCGCAACGATGGGTATCGACTCTTTCCATGGGGCAGTCGCCTCTCCTTGCTCACAAGCCAGGCGGTCGAAGTCGAATTGCCGCTGACCGCTCGGATCTTCCAGGTCGTCTCCCCGCCGAATAAACAAGCGGCGTCCCTCGACAACGACTCCCACCTCGGCGAGGGGCCGTTCGCTGTCGGGCATCATCGCCGCCAACTCCTGCAGCTTGTGGTCTATTGCCCGCAGCGTGCAACCGGCCTTGTGTAAGTCGGCCAGATGTCGGGTAACCGACACTTCGGGAAAATCGAAGTAAGGCAGGCGGTGTACGTGGCGGCAGGCAACCAGTGCCCCATGACGATACCAATGCCGAATGGCAGCCACGGATACATTCAGCAAGTCAGCCAGCATCGCGGGTGTGTAGAGGCGACGGACATCGTCTTGTGGATCGATCAAACCAACACGATGCCAAAACTCGGACTCTTGCAACAATTCGATTCGGCCCGAATCCACATCTGCCGCGAGCGCGGGATATTGTTGCCGCAATAAGACTCGCCATGGGGATACATCGTCCCCGACCACCACCATCGTGACCTCTGCATCGGCTTGGCTGCCGGTCGGATGGTCCTCCTCCTCGGGGGCACATGACACGATTACAGGCTCTTGCGTATTCCTTTCGGCAACACGCGGTTCCACCACCACGCCTCCTTGCTGGCGAATGATTTGCTTGACTTCTCTGCGCGACATGCCGGCCAGTTTGCCAAACAAGAAAATTCGCGCGGCGGCCAGTCGCCCTGAAGCAACAGGCTCCTTATCAGCCCGCCCCGTACTTTCCATGGAAGGCCCCGTACTTTCCATGGGAGGCCCCGTACTTTCCATGGGAGGCCCCGTACTTTCCATGGGAGGTAAGCCCGTCATGGCAGGAGGCGGCCAGGAAGAGTCCTCGCTGGGTGGGCCATCCAGACTGGATTCATCCGAATCAGAAATCGGCGACATGGAACTCACCACGGGCTAGATGGTACCACCGGCCGCGCAGGGGGGGAGGTGGCATGCAATAAGGACCGGCCCCCAGTTTCCGCTGGAACGCGCCGATTGTCAACGCGTTCGGGAAACTTGGCACTTAGAGCACCGGTACGCGTACCATGATCGTGCGCGGGACCTTGATGGTGTAAGTGACCGGTACCTTGCGGCAAACGGTACGCGGTACGGAGACCGTTTCTCGCTTTTCGACCATTCGGCAGACTCGTACCGTGTACGGTTCCACCCGTTCTTCCGGCACGTAGCGGCAAGTCACCACGGGAATTTTACGGACGCGCTGTTCCGTGACCATACGGCAAACCTGTACGGGCACTTTTTGCTCGACGCGTTCCACCACCTGCCGGCAGGTCGTATACGGCACCTTGCGGACATGCTCCTCGGTCACCATGCGGCAAGTACGCACCGGCACCTTGCGGACCATTTCCTGGGGTACGTAGCGACAGACCTGTACCGGGACCTTCTGTACGACTTCTTGCGGGCAATATTGGGTAACGGGAATTTGTTGCGTTACCAGATTCGGTTTCCAGACCTGGGTCACGACCGGTTTGGGGGGTGTCTGGATGTTAGCCCAGACCAGGCCGGATCGTTGTGTCTGCACGGTACCGGTTACCGGATCGACCACGGGCGCAGCCGTCACCCAGGTTAGACCTCGTTGCGTGGTGCCTGGCACATAACTGACCTGTTGGACATAGCACCCTTGATCGACCACTTGCTGGCGGTAGGTGACGACCGGTCGCATCACGGTGTATCGCCGCTCCTGCTGGACCGTCTCGGTGACAGGCCGCAAGACCGTGTAACGCTCTTCGCGCTCGGACGTTTCCCAAACAGGCCGTTGGACCGTGTAACGTTCTTCGCGTTCGTGTGTCTCCACCACATTCCGAACCCGGTTGTAACTATTGTCCCGCATGACGGTTTCCCAGACGGGCTTCTGGACCGTGTAACGCTCTTCTCGCGTGCTGGTCTCGCGGACCGGGCGCAAAACCTTGTAGCGCCGCTCGCGGGTCTGAGTCTCCCAGACCGGAACTTTCTTGACAATTTCGCGCTGATCGTAAACGGTTTCAGATTCCATTCGATAGGTGGTCACCTGCTGCTCCTCGTACACCGTCTGGCATTGCAGCCGATAGGCCGGTTCGCAGCATTGGGCCGAGGCATGGGGGGCAGCGACTCCCAGTCCAAGGAGTGATAACAAAACGGCGCCTAGCGCACGGCAAGTGGTGTCCAGCATGATTCGACCTTTTTTATTCCGATTGGCCACTTTTTATTCCGATTGGAAAGGGCTCCTATCCATTGCACGTAGAAGCGTTTGGTTAGAAAA
>JAJRWS010000240.1 GCA_024276705.1 Planctomycetota bacterium
CCTCGATTTTGTTCCCCTTGCCAAGGCCGAAGCGATCCTCGTCCACCAGATTGTCACCGTCGTCATCAAAATCGCCAGCGAGTCCCGCCTGCGCAATCGGCGCTACGTCGGCGTAGGTGAACCCTATGCGGAGCTCATCAAAAAAGGTGTCAGCATTGCCGTCGAACATGATGCCACCCATCGTGTGGTTCCATAACACAAAATCGGAGATCGCGGCACTTCCTTCCGCAGGAGCCGTACTGCCCAGATCAGGGTCGACCCACACGGTCAAGAGTTCGTCTCCCTCGACGTTCGCCGCATCGCCTGGAAGCGGGTCACCCGGATCGTTGTATTGGATTCGAGCGACAAAGAAAACTTTATCGGTGTAGGTATTTCCTGTGGATGCTATTGGCCGATCTTGGCCGCCAGGTTGTAAATCGCGAACTCCCCAGGCACTGTTGAAATTAGGATCTTCCGTTCCATCGATCAGCAATTTCCAGGGTCTTCCAATTTCGATCCTTCGATTGATGGTAGGAGCAAATCCATCGGTTATCGTCAGGACGGACATTTTATGCTCCTCGACTCCTTGGCCGAGATAGCTAATCCACACTTCCGAGCCACCAGCCCCAAGGGCCAGACCGGTGCCTACGTCGGGATGCACGATGCTGGTGGTCAACTTATTCGGATCGACATTGCTGAGATCGAGGACACGTCCGGTTTGATCCCAGTTCGTTTTAGACACCGCGCGGCCCGTGGTATCGAGTTGCATTCCCTGGCTATCGGTGTAGCCCCAACTCGCGGGATTGTCCACTACGGAGGTATTCCCTTCATTCACAATTCCATCTTTACTTACCCAACCATCCGCATCCCGCCAGAAGGTTTCCCCGTCTGCCCGCCAGCCGGTGCCCCCGCCGAGAGGGCCGAGTGCGACCGTTCCTAAATCGCCCGTGTCGTAGTCAAAACCGTCGTAAGCTATTAACTGTGCATTGGTCGACTCCCCGTTGCCAGGGGTTTGTCGATGCTGCCCAAAAGGCAGGATTTTCATGCCACATCTACAAGCCCATTAGCGGCCACCGCATGGCCTGGGAGGACGAGCAAGATGAGATCATCCATTGGCTGAAGGCACTTCCGAAGCCGATTGGCTTGCTGACTGCCCATGATTTTCGAGGCCGGCAGGTACTCGATGCTTGTCGAAGAACAGGGTTGGCTGTGCCAGAGGAAATCGCTTTGATCGGTATCGGTGATGACGAAGTGTTGTGCGAGCTTTCCTGGCCTCCGATGAGTAGCATCAACTCCAATCCCAGGACCGCCGGCTATGAGGCGGCCGCTTTGCTGGACCGCCTGATGCAGGGCGAGCTGATGCAAGGCCAGCGTATTTTAGTGCAGCCAAACGGCGTTCAGGCCCGACAGTCGACAGACGTGATGGCCATTGAAGATAGCGATGTGGCCGCCGCGGTCAGGTTCATTCGAGAGCGAGCCTGTAGCGGTATCAACGTGAACGATATCTTAGCGCGCATTCCTTTAGTTCGTCAAACATTCGAACACCGTTTTAAGAAAACCATGGGCCGAAGTCCGCATGCTGAAATCGTTCGAGTGCGACTGGAACGAGTCAAGCAACTGCTCAAGGAAACGGACTTATCGATTCCCATGATTGCCCAAAAGTCGGGGTTTAAGCATACGAGGTACATGAGCACCGTATTTAAGGAAAAAGTGGGACAGACTCCTGGTCGATATCGCAATGCGGTAAAAAAAGGCAGGACTTCCTAAACTGATAGGAAAATGGACTTCCACCTGCTGAGCTGGTCTACAAGGTAGAATGACTAATTCAATGAGAAGGTGGGCAGGAACGTATCGATATCGACGTATGTCAATTCCTGAGACTCGAACGAATTCAGTGGATTCCGTGATTGCCTGAGGGAAGGGGATTGACGACGAGAGGCTGATCCTTCGAAAACTCGGGAGGCCCGCTTCGAGTTTAAAAAGCCAGCCCAAAAGCAAATACCATGAAAAGATTCACGTTGATTGTCTACGTTTTGTTCCTGGGCAACGGGGTTCCAGCAACGTTTGCTGCCAATGCGGGCAACCGGCCCAATATTCTTTATTTCTATGTGGATGACCTGGGATGGGGGGCGATCGGTCCCAATGGGCAGGCGGAAAGAATGGCCCAGGGATTGCCCTATGTCCTGACGCCCAACCTGGATCGACTTGCCGTTGAAGGTATCAACTTTACGCGTTCGTATGGCTGCGCGGTGTGCTCGTCGCAGCAGTCGGGATTTCATCAGGGCCACACTTTTGCCGATCGCAATGATCCCAACAACGCGAAGAAGGCAATGCGTGCAGGCGATGTGCTGATGGGCGACGTTATGGTTGGCGTGACCGGCAAGGGCGGCGCCAGGTTGCGCATTAAGGGCGCCGCACAGCTCGCGGGAACCCTCGTGATCGTCGGCCATTCTGATTTCCGGGCAGAGCGCGGCAAGACCTACCCATTGATTCAGGCCGAGAGCGTCAGCGGCCGGTACAAGGACGTCCGTGTCCAGGTTAATTTCTCCAAAGGAGCCGGCTTCGATGTCGTTTACTCAAAGAATAGCGTCGTGCTTCAAGTATACTAAGGGAGTGGCGTATCGCCCATGCCAGGCAATAGCCGCTCTCCAAAATTCTTCATTTTGAGCTGCCGCAGGTCGGGTCGCCTGCGCACCGTTCACAACGACTCTTCGTGTTTTTTTTCCAAATCGCCCAGGTCGTAGCTCGCGGAAGTGACCGCCCGCTAACTGACGACAGGGCGCAAAAACTGGCGGCAGGGTACGAATCGCCAGTTTAGAAGTTACGCGATGGGCAGCTTTTCGGTGATTCTATAACCCAAAACGCCAACGCGGGAACAGCGACGTTCCCTAGCGGTCTGCCTTCGCCAATTTCCAATCCTCAATAACCACTTCCGCTCCAGGCGTAATCGCTCGTAGTTTGCGGGTGATTTCGACCTTTTCCGACTGGTTTGCTTTGACCAATCGAGTTTTAAGGTGGACCAACTGCTCGCGGCGTTTCCGCCGTCTTTTGATTTCTTTCCGCCGTTCGCTACAACCCACGCGATTCTCCCAAACTAGCCTGTCAATAAGGATCGACCAGACGCTCGCAATGGATACGATACATCCCATAGCTTTGCCATGTTTCTACCACCCCATCGACGAGCCGTCAACTAAGGCAATTATTCCAAAACCGGCCCCACCAAGGCGTTGCGCATGCCCTGGCCTGCACCCGTTTGGCGATACCCGACCAGTTTCCAGTTTGCTGCGACTGAACTTACTGCTAGAATCTTCCATAGCGATACCCCCAAGTTAAGAGAATAGGGTATCGCCGTCCTGTCCTGGTCTTAACCACTTGGGCTGGGCACTTTTGTACAACCAGTAGCCAGATCGGTTGTACAACCCAAAGCAATAAACAACCTGAAAAGTAAAAATACGCTCATATTACAGCGTACGGTCGGGTGGCAGAGTGGTCTAATGCACCGGTCTTGAAAACCGGCGTGCCGCAAGGTACCGGGGGTTCGAATCCCTCCCCGACCGCTGGGACAGAATTTGGAGAAGCCCACAAGTTTTTGCTCCATGGCCTGGTACAACCCAACCCTTATAGACGGCTGCGGAACGGGGATACAGAACGGGGATACAGAACGGGGATACAGAACGGGGATGCGGAGCGGAGGATGTTGGATCGCGGGGCGAACGGGGCTTCAGCCAGTATCGCGAAGGCATCGTCCGCCGTCTGAGTTGGACTTGCCCGGCGACCACTGCGAACTCGTATCTCGAGATTGCGAGCAAGTTCTGTCTGCTCGAGGGTCCGGTAACCCATGGAGCCCCATGCATCACACAGCGCCAAATCGTGGTGCCTGGCATGATCAGCTGCCAGCCGAAGCATCTTGTGCAGAACTTGTTGTGTGTCCCCGAATTGGCCGACCTCCAGAAGGGCAATCGGAGGAGAGCGTTCTGGCCGATACGCTGATGGAGAAATACGGGATCGATCGCTCATGAACGCTTTTCTAGATACGGATATTCCTGTCCTAACGCCAAGCGAATTTCTGGCAAGCTACAGCTTCGCTTGAAGGTATATTGCCCCCTTTATGATCGCTCCAGTCCCGCAGCCGCCTGCTTCTCTTTGAACCGAACCAGGTTCCGCATGCTGCGATTGTAGGGTGTCTCGATTCCCAACCGTTCTCCGAGTTCAACGATTGCGCCGCTTAACGCATCGATTTCGGTGCAGCGGCCACATTTCACGTCCTGCAACATGGACGATTCATGCGCGTAGGTGGCTGGGATCATCTGTTCGTGGAACGCGCGCAAAAAACTCTCCACATCGTCCCAATGGGTTGTGTAGCCGGCTGCCCGCATGACCTGGAAGACCTCCCTGGCAATTTCACCCATGACCGACCGGGCGGCACTCGAGTCCCCCAGGCTTCCATAGGTGGCCTCCAGGATCGCTCCCAGCGGGTTCAAGCAACAGTTGTAGAGCATTTTCGACCACAAGTCCTTGGCAATGGTCGGCGTCGCCTGGCAGGGGATTCCTCCTTGGCCGATCCAATCGGCAAGATCCATCATGGATTCCGCCCCAACACCCGCAAGAGATCCCATCCGGATCGCATCCGCATGCACTGTCACCTCTACGTGAGCGGGAGCAAGACGATGAAAGCCCGTGATGACACGGGCGTTGAACACACGTCGCGGTGGGATCGATGCGCTGAATACCTCAAAATTGCCCCAGCCATTCTGGAACAACACGATCTTGCACGCCTCCGGCTGGCAGCATGGTGAGCGGCCCAGAATCTTAGCAACGGTGGCCGAGTCAAACGACTTGGTGCATACCAGGACGTAGTCGATTGGCTCGGCTGCCAGTTCGCCGATGTGACCGACCACGCCAAACGTACCGGCAGGCGCATGGTACGAGCCAAAGATGCCGCTGCGTCGAAGGCCCTGTTCGCGCAGAGCGCTGGCCGTCGTTTCCCTCGCAACCAGGGTGGTGTTGACCCCGGCCCGAAGAAGACAGTTTCCGATCCCCAACCCGACCGCGCCAGCCCCGAAGATCACAACGTGCATGTTCACTTATTTCCCATTCTTAACCTTCATCTTACTCTTAATCTTAATCCCCGGTCAGCCCCCCCGTTGGCGTAATCGACCACGCTAGAAGCTGTGGCTTTGGCTTGTCCCGCAAAGCGTGGCGTGGGAACGGCTGAAACGTTTTTTTTGGCTTCAGTGCGTTTTGGTTTGGATCTCGTACTCGTACTCAGCCCAGCGGTACTCGTACTCGCTGTCTGCATGGTACTGGGTGGAAGAACGAGGAAGCGACCAATCGATCGAAAGGCGATAAACATCCACTCGATCGTGGCAAAGATCGGTTCGGTTATTGTCAGTCCTTTCGAGTACGAGTACCGGCTGGCGCCTGAGTACGAGTACGATTCAAGGCCTGAACTTTCAATCCATGGCGGATGCAGAGAAGTAGTTTATGGAGATTACCTTGAAAAACTCTCGTCAGACCGGCAGAGCCTATCAGGGTCACACGGCCAGAGGCCGTAGATTTATGAAGGATTAAGATTAAGATTAAGACAAAGATGAAGAGTAGCCATTCTCGGCCTCCGGCCGTGAACGACTACGGGCGAACGGACCTGGAGCAGAGCGTGGAACCGACGGAATCCGCCTTGGTGGGCAAACATCCGCTGATCGAAATGGGGCAGGTTGCGGCCCCGACCGTGGTGACCATGACCAGTTACACGGTCATGCAATTTATCGATGCGCAGATGGTCAGCCGCATCGGTCCGGACGAGGTCTATGTCGCCGCGCAAGGCAACGGCGGGATGGCCGCCTGGTTCGCAATGAGCTTTGCGCTCGGCTTGATGAGTGTCGTCAATACGTTCGTCAGCCAAAATCTCGGGGCCGGAACGCCGCAGCACGGCGCCCGTTACGCCTGGAGCGGCTTGTGGATCGCCCTGCTGTGCGCGGTTTTAATGCTTCCCTACGGCCTCCTGCTGCCATCGATCTTCGGTTCGGCGATGGGGCACACGGGCAAGCTGCTGGAGCTGGAAACTGGCTACGGTCAAATCCTGATCTATGGGGCACTGCTGACGATGGGCGCCCGCGGCATCGCCCATTATTTCTATGGGATGCACCGGCCGATGATCGTGATGGTGGCCGTGATCGCCGGCAACATCGCCAATGTGCTGGCCAACGGGGTGCTTATCTTCGGCAGCGCTGGACTGCCGGTCGAGCTGGGAGATCGTGGGCTTTTTACGAGCTGGCTGGGCCCCATCGCCGGGCCCTGCGGGGCAGTGGCTGAAAGGTTGGGCATCGGTCCCTTGGGAGTGAATGGCGCGGCAATCGGCACCCTCATCGGTACTGGGCTCGAATTGGTGATTCCCATGCTCATCTTCCTCGGGCCGCGGATGCATGCCAGGTACCAGACACGGTCGGGCTGGCGGCCGTCCTGGGAGCCGATCGAGAATATTCTTCGAGTCGGCTGGCCGGCCGGGGTCATGCTGGCCAACGAAATGATATGCTGGTGGTGGCTCTTGTCGCGTCTGGTGCCACTGGCCGGCGAGGCTGCGGCGATTGCAGGCGGGGCGGAACCTGGCAGTGCGGCTGTGCGCGAAGCGGGGATCATTGCCAACAGCGCTGGCTGGATCGCGCTGCGCTACATGCATCTGTCGTTCATGCCGGCCGTCGGGCTCTCCATCGCGGTGACCGCCATTGTCGGACGCTGTCTGGGCATGAACCGTCCCGACCTGGCCGCTCGCCGCGCGTATCTCGGCCTGGCCGTCTCCATGGCATACATGGGAATGTGCGCGCTGGGGTTCATTCTGTTTCGCGAGTGGATGATTCTGCAGTTCGTTGCGGCAGGAACTGCCGAAAAGACCGTCCAGCAACTGATCACGACGGGGTCGGCCATCATGATCGCCGCGGCCGTATTCCAAGTCTTCGACGCGATGGCGATCACCATCGGTGGGGCATTGCGAGGCGCGGGCGACACGGTCTGGCCCGGGGTGGCGACCCTGGTCGCGAGTTGGGTCTGCATCCTGGGCATCGGCCGGGGGATGATTGCCATCGCTCCGCAACTCGGGGCCCTCGGGCCTTGGGTCGGCGCATCGCTCTATATCATCGTGCTGGGCATCCTGTTCACCGGCCGCTTCCTGGGCGGCAAGTGGCGTCGTATCGACCTGTTGGGGAAACAGCCACTGGCAGCCGGCACGATCACGGGGCCTCAGCAGCCGCTATCCGCCCCCGCCGACGCCGTCGCCGGAACGACCCCGGGAAACGTGTAGTACCAACCAGCAACAATAGCAGAGTGGGCGGCTCCGGCACGGTTGTGGTTGCCGACTGAGAAGCAGACGTGCTGAATTGGTTCCGCCAGAGATCCAGGTCGGCTTCATTGACCAGCCCATCGCCATTAGCATCACCATCGTTACGGGCCGCGCCACTCAGGATGCCAAAACCACGTTGCCAAATGAGAAAATCGCTCCCATCCACGTCCTTGTCGGAGTCGAAGTCGGCATTGAGACCCGGAGACTGAACGAGGATCGCGCCCAATTCGCCGCTTTCTTTCAAAACATCCATGTATCCGGTCACCTCGGCCAGCGTGCCGGACATGATCCAGGTGGTGAAATGGTACTCTTGTCCGCCGACAACGGATCCTGGGCCATACACGGCCGAAAACTTCGCTGTGTCGCTATCGCCTGCCCCCGTATTGGGAAAACCATTGATAAAATTCCACAGCGTAAAATAATCGACGGAGCCGCCAGCGTCCCGGAGCACCCCATAGACGCCCATTGCATGCGTCAGGGAACTGTCGGCAATCACCACGCCCCCGAAGCCAGATTCGGGGCTGAAGGAGACAGCCGTATTGCTCATCGGGGCTGGTGAAACTTCAATTAATTCCTCCAGGCCGGCGTCGTAGGTCCAGAAACGGTCGAACTCGGCCCGCAAGTAGCCCGTCGGGATTTCAAACTGGGAGTTGGCCGAATCGGATGGCGGAACCAGGATCGTCTCGTAACGAGCAACCGGACCCATGCCAGCGTAATCAAGCGTGATGTTTTTACCCAGGATCATGTTGCTCCAGGCGACCGGGTTGTCCGGTCCGCCGCCAAAATTTTGCGGCGACCATTCCAGCGGGACCGTACGAGTGACTTGCGTGAGGCCCGTATTGTGCCCGTCGACCAGAGGCGAGCCCTGGCGGCGACCGGCATCGGTGGAAACATCGGTGTAACGACTGCCCGCCTCGGTCGGATTGATGAGACCGAAGAAGCCCGCGCTGTCGGCATAGGTGGGATCGAAATAGGCCGATTGAATCTGCCGTCCGTAGTCACGCGAGTTGATGAATTGTGTGCCATGGTGGGTCCACTCCCACAGTGCGCCGCCCGCCACCCGGTTGGAGCCGATCGTCACGCCACCACCGGAAAGTTCCAGCAACGATTCGTTCTGGTTGCCGTAGCGTGGGTAGGCATAGCCTGACAGTGGCTGGGGAGTATAACCGGCAAGCGTTTCTTCTGGCCGCACGATGGCATGATCACCGGTGCCAGGATCGAACCCACGGCCGATCCGCCGCGTGCCGGCATGGCTGCCATCGGGATAGAGATAGGCCAGGCGGCCTTCGGCCGAATAACCATCCGCGTTTCCCTCGGTGAGACTGTTCGAGGGCATGTGATCGGGCACGGCCGGATTGAGGTTCCGGTAGAGTGAAAGATAGCCATCACCGTCGTTCCGAGGCGCATAGTACATCTGGCCGTCGCCGCTATAGGTGTTGAACTCACTGGGCAGAGAGCTGGCCATCCAATCGCTCGCCGAGGGTCGCAACCGCCAGACAAAATTCAGCAGTTCGGCTCTCGCGGGCGTTGTACCAGCAAGTGCCTTCTGGACCGTTAGCACGGTACGCCCGTTGTCGGCATCGTACCAGGCAGACACGGGACCCGTGCCGTCGAGGGCGGTGATGTAGCCTTGGTCGATCCAGGCCGACGCGTTTCCGTTGCCCGCGTCGGTGAGATTGCCATTGACCAGCAACTGCCCGTCGGTACCCAAGTCGATGTTGGTGGTATTCAGCCCGTTGTTGGAAAAGCTAAGGGAGCCCAAATGCAAGATGCCCCCGTCGAGGTTGATAAATGAGTCGCCTTCCGTGCCAGCAACCGGGACTCCTTGAACCGAGTTATTGAATGACATCTGCAGGATAGGCCAGACGGAGACGCCCGCACCGGGAAGAAAATTAACCGTCGAAACGGCGTTGTCTCCCGCGGAGAGTCTTGCGAAGCCGCTCGTGTTGATCGAACCGCCCATACCGATGTTGAGCGTCGAAGTGACACCATCGTGCCATGAAGGGGTCAAAATACTGACCGTTGGCGCGGTCGCTCCCTGGATGACCGGATCCGTCAATGGCGGAAAATTGTTCAGGATGACATGATCGCCGGCGCCGGGAACACCCGGCTGGCTCGACCCCATTTCTCCCCAATTGTCAGGATCGTTCCAATCGGTGGTGTCCGTACCTGTCTGCGCGCCCAGGTGCCAGTAGCGGACGACAGCTTGTGCGTTGCCAGGTAGAAAGGTGCAGGTGACCAGGACGAGTAGGAAAGTTCTCATGGCTTCTGTTTTTTGGCCGGAGGGGGACCACCCGGCATTCTCAAATCGTTGGGGTCGGTCGTATCGATAAAATTAGGATGATCTCTTGGGTCGGGTTTACTCTTTTCACTCGGGCCGGGGATCGCAAACGCGCCCGTGTAGTCGCTCACCGGAACCTGGATTCCGTTGGGCGGAGGTTGGACCTGGTGGACCGGCGCCGTCGGCCACCAATGATACCCTTCGCTGACAACATAGTTTGAGATTGTTCAAACACTGGTTGCGGCGGGCCGCCTCCCGTGCAGCCTGGACAGCGGGCAACAACATGGCCACCAGGATGCCAATGATCGCAATCACCACCAACAGTTCCACCAAAGTAAAACCTCGAGACTGGGGGCGATGAACTTCCTGTCCGGGTACACAATTCATCCAAGGCTCCCTCTTTTATTCTTCTTGTCTCGGATATCTCATGCCAGCAAACAGGCCCAAAGCGCTCAGCAACAACAACGCAAAACTGGATGGTTCCGGTACCGCCGCGGCTACCGGCGCCCCGGTAAGATTCTGCTGCCAGATGAGAAAATCATTGCCATCACTGTCACCGTCGCCATCGGCATCCGAACCATCGCCCACGCCAAAATCGCCTTGCCACTGGGTCAGGTCGAGTCCATCGACAAATCCATCCTGGTTGAAATCGCCCGGCGTGAATGCTCCGCCAACCAGGCGAATCGACACGTTGTCCAGCAAAACGGAATTGTCACCCGCATCGATGGGAAGGGTTTGGGCAAAGGTCAGCAGTTCCGATTCGTTCGCTGCAGTGAAGGTCGACGTGTGGAGCAGGTAGGGGACCGTATGGCTGCCACCCGCTTCCACGCTGGAGACATCCGTATCGAGGATGGTCTCCACGCCCAGTGTCACATTCAAGTGGGGTGCATTTCCTCCACGTGCATTGTAACTGAAGCTGATTTCATACTCCGCTCCGACGGTAAATCCATCGATGGTCTGAGAAAGCGATCGATCGATTTGCATGAACGCTACATTGTTGCCATCGGGAGTAAGGCCATTGTCGGCGAAGGGACTGGAACCATCCGAGTTGGGCTGGGTACCAAGACCTCCAAGTCCGTCCCAGCCGGCGATATTCGCCTGATAGCCAGGAAACGGGACGCCCAGGCCGCTGGCCTCGAAGCTGGGATTGGTGAGGATGATCTCGATTGGGCCAAGAGGATATCCTGGGAAATGGCAAACAGCAGTGGCAGGCATAAAATTTGTGCAAACAAGTTCTTCGCGGTCATGAAGAATTCTCCTTAGAGTAAAATATGGGGGATTTAAAGACCAGTAGCAAAGTAACCCCACTGGCCGGTCGCCGAGCGACCGACCAGCGGGGATGAGATGGCTCCCTACGCTTGACGACGTTACCTCGTGGCGAGCAGCAATACGCTATTCCCTTTCCCTGGGTCCGGCTCAATTAGTATTGTACTTAACCGTTCAGCCACTGCCTTGACTATATGGCCAATAATTAGCACAATATTGCGGGCTGTGCGACGGGTCTCCTCTGCACGGCGTTGAAGGTGGGGGCTCCAGTCCCTCTTGGCCAGCTCACCAAGCGGTGGATGTTTCCTAGCGTGGTGGCGATTGGCTGTTTTCAAGTGGTTTCACCGGTCATGGCCAGGGAAATACCACCTATTCCAGAACTTCATTACGCATTGCTACCATGTCGATTCGACAGGTTATTGGGACAGGCTTCCAAGTAGCATTCCAATTTGCCTGCAACCCACAACGATCCATGCAACGACGCTCTCATCGGCTTGTGAACCTGGCGCTCGGCTTACTCCTAACGGCTCCGCCCGGTCGTACAACCCAGCCGATGAGTTGGAAAAATGCCCGCTTCACCGCGTTGATGACCGGCGGCGAAAACCACTTGCGTAAGGAAATCGGCCCAACCAATCCCTTTTTTCCTGAACCCTGAACCCAGTAGTGTTCGGCCCGGGGTTTGCGGTATGCACGAGATGAATATTGCTTGAAAACTGGCATAGCCGCGTAGCGGCGACATCGAATAAGTAACCATGCCTATGGAAAAATTGATGCCACCGCTACGCGGTTCAGGGGCTTTGGCACACGGAGCCCGTGGGTTAGCACCCACGGCTAGACGATTCCGCCGCCTCGCGGCTATTTGAGTCCTACTAAAAGGGGGATGAGTTAATGTTCTCCGCTCCTCTCAAAACATCTGAACCAGTAACAAATATTGTGCCTAACACTATTGCCCTCAACCCTCAACACCTGACACCTGAAACCCGACACCTGAAACCTGAAACCTGAAACCCATTTGAGGAACCCATGATCCCAAGATCGCACCTGCTGAATCTTGTCGTTTACACACTGGCCATGGCCCCGATTCTGGCATTCGGTGAGGAGGCGAGCGATCCCTGGCGTTCCCTGCAAAAAATAGAACGGCATATTCCCGGTCCGGGCGATCATGCGGGGAATGTGTTTCTCGAAGGCGAGGCGATCACGCTTCCCATCGGCGCCAGGCTGGAGGTGACTGGCTGGCGAGTCACTGACGACCGGCAATGCGAAGTAGCACGCGGAACGATCGAGGAAGGCAAAGATGCCATCCACATTGGCAAGCTGGGAATCGGCTGGTATCGGATCACCTGGCTCGACACGGAAAACCGGCCAGCCGGTTGGACCACGGCCGCGGTCCTAGCTCGGCTGGCTGCGCCGGTGCCGCAGGATTCGCCTGTCTGTGTCGATAGCGCGACGGCCTGGTTTGCCCGGAACGATCCGGAGAAACAGCAGCATTTTGCCCAGCTCGCGGCCCTCGCGGGAGTCAACTGGGTCCGTGACCGGATGCGCTGGAGTGATCTCGAACCGGCAGCTGGAAAGTTTGTCCAAAAAACAACGTACGACAGCGCGGCAACGATCCAGGCCGGGCACGGGCTAAAAATCCTTCAAGTTCATCATGACACGCCTCCATGGGCGACCTCCGGTGGAGGAGGAAGAGACCAATTTCCAGGAGACCTGAGAACTGCGTACCTATTCAGCAAGGCGATGAGCGGCCGATTTCAAGGGAAAGTCCTGGCGTGGGAGCCTTGGAACGAAGCAAACATCCCGAACTTCGGCGGTCACACCATGGACGAAATCTGTTCCTATCAAAAGGCCGCTTACCTGGGCATTAAAGCGGGCAATCCGCACGTGACCGCCTGCTGGAATGTCACGACCGGCGTGCCGACCCGACTGCAAACGGACGGTGTCCTCGAGAACGAAACATGGCCTTATTTTGATACGTACAATATTCACACCTACGACTGGCCGGATGCCTACCTGCGGCTTTGGGGACCGGTGCGCGAGGCGGCGTGCGGGAAACCGATCTGGGTGACCGAAAGCGATCGTGGCATACCGTTTGAAAGCGGCTCCCCCACTCATGACCTGTCGCCGGAAAACGAAATCCTCAAGGCCCAGTTCATAGCCCAATCGTACGCCAGCAGTCTGCATGCGGGTGCCAATCGCCATTTCCATTTCATCCTGGGGCAATACAGCGAGAAGAATATCCAGTTCGGCCTGCTACGCGACGACCTTTCGCCACGGCCCAGCTACGTCGCCCTGGCTGCCGTGGGCCGCCTGCTCGCCGGTGGCCGATGCCTCGGCAGACATCCGGTTGACGGAAAGCCCGACGTTCATGTGATGGCGTTCCGCGCCCAGCCGGACGGCAAGTCGCATGATGTGCTGGTTGCCTGGACTCAGCGACCCGCGGACTGGCCCCAGCGAGGCAAGTGCGAGTCGGACTGGCCGCTGCCTGAATCGATCCGCGTGGAAGCGTGTTTCGATTACTTTGGCCGGAGGCTCGCTGGTGGCGTACCGAACAGGCTGACATCGGCTCCCCTGTTTGCCGTGCTTCCGGCCGGCACGTGTGACGGGATGACGCTGCAGGCTCCTGCACGCTCGGCGTTGCGCCCCGGTTCCCCTTCTCCGGTGGTCCTGCAATGTCTGTTGCCGAAGGAGACTCGGCGGCAAAACCAGTCGGTTCGTTGGGCAGGCCAGTTCGACCACACCGTGAAACCAGGGTCGGAGACAGAAGTTCCATTGTACGTCTATAACTTCTCGGAGCACGAAGTTGCCGGTACGGTCTTCATGGAAAAAATACCTGCCGGCTGCCAGGTCCGGCCCCAACAATGGGAAGTTCGCCTGGCGCCGATGGCAAGACAAAAGTTGCCAGCCCATTTCCAGATTACCGGCGCTGCCCAGAAAAACTCGGGCGATCCCTGGATCAAATTGCGCGGCGCGTTTGGCCGCGCGGGCCGGCCTGTGCTCGCCTTCCGGCTGACTTCCAAGTCGACCCCGTGATGTGGACCACCGGGCAGAGCTGCTCGTTCTGAGCTACCGCTCGTCCAGGCCTGCCTGCAAGGCTGACCGGGGCACGTAGGCAATGGAAGTCTGGATGGCGTGGTCGCACGAACAACCGGCACTCGACTCGGGGGCCAACAACAACCCTCCCGAGGGGATCAGGCTGAGCCAACAGCCACTGCGAATTCCCAGGAATTCTGTCCGTTTTTTGGTATGCAGGTCGTACATCCCGTGGAACTCAAAACGGCGAAAGAGGGTGTGGGCGGATGCCGACATCACGCCACAGCCATGCCAATCGAACGGGTCAATCTCCAGGACACTCCCCGAAGAGAGATCGAAGACATGCTTGTTGAGATAGAGCCGGTTGCCGACAATCGTGGGGTGGTCCAACTTGCCACTGTGATGTTCTTTTTTCGCCTTGGCATGGTGCTCCCACAACGACTCACCATCGGTGGCGTAGTAGACATACGTGTGAAAGACCTGGTCCTGATCGGTACCGGTCAGGACCAATTTACCTTCCGAGTAGCATAGGTACGTCATGTACTGGCATTGGCTCAGGTCGATCGGATGCGTCCAACGAACATTTCCCGTATCCACTTCGACGGCAACAAGATACTGATCTTGCAGCATTTCGGTGTAGAGTCGGCTCGAAGTCGCCAGTCGCGCCGCCACGTTTCGGCTTTCGATAAACCAAACCAATTCCGGTGAAGCTGTGATGGTGGAATTCATGATCACGCCACCGGTGTAGTTCCACAGCAGTTTGCCCGTGTGGCGATCGCGGGCAAAGAGATTCTCACTGGTCACCCGCGCGGTTGCCGAAGTCTCGAATTCTTCAAACCATTCCCCGTCGTCGCCCAGGTACTGCGCACCTCGACGCACATTCGAACCAAGCACCCGGTCTTCGATCGCTGCCAGGTAACCCCAGTTGTAAACGGCTTGCGCTGAAGGCTCCAATCGGGCCCCTTGCGTCGAAGACCCCGGGCGAGCCCCTTGCGTTGAAGACCCCAAGCGGACGGAGTCCGCAGTTTTCCGAGGCACCTTGAAATCGAATAATCGACGTCCGGTGGCACCCTCCAGACCGAGGCAACGGTCCCCCAAAGCCAGGTAGAGAATGTCGTCGGTGGCTACCATGTTCGAGCCATCGCGGGGAATGTTGGTTCTGCGCATCGTCGGGATTTGCAAAAACCAAAGAATCGTGCCATTGTAAGCATCCATCCCGAATAAAGTCCGGTCACCCTGAACATAGAGTCGGCCCCCAGCCGAAACAGGGGATGGATTGCGATTGCCCCGATCGGGCATCGGCCGGGCACCAGGACGCCCCCACCACAAGACCGACATATCTCCACGAATCGTGTCGTCGCGGCTGCAGGAAGCATTGTCGGGCGCGGCATATTGATGGGACCATTCGCCCGTGCCGGGCAAAAGGCCTCGACGATAGATCCAGGTTGGCCACGAACCTTGAAATTGCTGTTTTCCTTCCAACCAGGCCGTCCGGTCTCCAGCGGGATGCGCAGCGCCACACCACATGCGGACCGTCTCGGCATGGAAGTTGTTTTTCGTGGCGGGACCGGCAAACCATATCAAACCACCTGCCGGCCTGAGGCAGGGATAGACCTTCGCAAATGCTTCCGGCAACACGCCATCGTCGAGCATCCGCTCGGAGGTGATAAGATTAGCGAAGTATGGGGCAAA
>JAJRWS010000241.1 GCA_024276705.1 Planctomycetota bacterium
AGGTACTTCGGTTCGATGCCAAAGAGGACATACGACTGATCTTTTTGCGTATCGCGACCGCGTACCAGGGCGGGTGGTCCGGAGAAGACCGGTTCGAGCCGGGCGTGGTGGCCGGTCGCCACGTAGGCTGCCTGGATGCTGTCGGCATATTCGAACAGTTTGCCGAACTTGATCCAGTTGTTGCACTGCACGCACGGATTGGGTGTTCGACCGATGGTGTATTCGCTAACAAAGTAGTCGATGATCCGCTTAAATTCCTGTTGCAGGTCGAGCGCATAAAAGGGAATCGACAGCTTCTCGGCGACCCGCCGCGCGTCTTCGGCGTCGGCAGCCGTGCAGCAGCCTTGCTTGTGATCGGGCCGTCCAGCGGTGGGCTCTTCGACGATGGCCAAACCGGCGGAGCTCAGTTTGGAGTCATCCCCTGGAACAGGTTTACCTGGATTGGGCTTGCAGGCCACCGGCGATTGCTCGCCGTGGCGCATGAAAACCCCCACCACATCGTGCCCTTGCTCCAGCAGCAAGTGGGCCGCGACGCTCGAATCGACTCCACCAGACATTGCCAGTACCACGCGTGCCATCATGTCTGAGTCTAGGGGGGCCTCAGCCAGGCGGCAAGGGAGTGCTGGCCGGACTGGCGGCAAAGGCTTATAGTAGGGGAACGAAGAGTGTTCAGGGTTCAGCATAATGAGGTGTCGGAAGTAAAAGGGAGCTCGTGAAACGGGTCTTCCTGGAATGTCCCAACTCGCGCCTCGCGACTAGTAACTAGCAACTCAAATAGGAGTCTCACGGCACATGCTGGAAAAAGAATGGATCGATCGAGCGGCGGCAATTCAGAAGACCATCGTCCAACTACGAGACTCTCTTTGACTGTGCCGGTAAGAGTGGGCAAATTGAGGCGATCGATACCAAGATGGCCGCGCCCGGATTTTGGGATAATCAGCAACGAGCCCAGGTTCAGGTGGAACAGCGTAAAGGCTTGCTGGCGGTGGTCAAACCGTTGGACGAAATTCTAGCGGCCAGCGGCGATCTGACCGCGATGATCGAAATGGCGAGCGAGGACGAAGCCTTTGCCGCCGAGGTCCCCGCCGAGGTTGAGCGTCTGGAAGAATCGCTGGAAGATCTCAAGCTGAAAGCGCTTCTCAATGGGCCGCACGATATGGACGGTGCGTTGTTGACCATCAATGCCCGCGATGGGGGCACCGACGCCAACGATTGGGCCGAGATGCTGTTGCGGATGTATCTGCAGTGGGCCCAGAAGAATGGTTACTCGGCCAAACTCATCGACCGGCAAGACAACGAGGAGGCGGGCATCAACAATGCGACCATCGCCGTCCATGGGCCGATGGCTTACGGCTACTTGAAAGGCGAAACCGGCATGCATCGATTGGTTCGGATCAGCCCATTCAACAGCGAAGGCAAACGGCAGACCAGTTTCGCGGCGATCGATGTTTCGCCCGAGGTTCCCGACTCGGCAGAAATTGAAATCGACGAAGCCGACGTGCGCGTCGATACCTATCGTGCCAGCGGCGCGGGCGGCCAGCATGTCAACAAGACCGACAGTGCGATTCGGCTCACCCACGGACCGACCGGCATCGTGGTGCAGTGTCAGAACGAACGATCGCAACATAAGAATCGGGCGACCGCCTGGAAAATGCTGCGGGCCCGCATGGCCCGATTGGAGGAGGAACGGCGCGAGGCCGAGGAGGCGGACAAGTACCAGCAAAAAGCGCGGACCGGTTTTGGCTCGCAGATACGCAACTATTTTTTACACCCCGACCAACGAGTGAAAGATGCCCGGACGAAATTTCAAATGGGCAATTTTCAGGCAGTCCTCGATGGCGACATTCAGCCGTTTCTGGATTCGGTACTCCGTTGGCGGGCCGGGCAACCTTTGGAGGATGGGCAGTAATGGCCCACTCCAGTAGGGACTCCACAGCGAATGACCCGTCAGTAACATCGTTGCGCGTTCAAGATCGGGACGGCCGTGGCCTGGAGCTGATTTTCTGGTTACAAACCGGTCGCTACGCGCATCGCCTGGTTGCGTTTGCGGGCCCGCGGCGAGTCGACCTGCTGGAATCGGTGGAAGGCGAAGTTCATGATTGCTGGCCGCCCAGCCCACCCTGGCAGCAAGTCAGCGTATTGCCGGGCCATGGGGACGCAGAACGACGGCAGACGATTCTCTTGACCGGCGCCGCGGGGGCGAGCCACTGGTCGGCCAGTGTGGAAGAGTTCAAGGGCCGAGGGAGTCATGGAGGGGCGGCAATCGGAGGGGGTGAACATTCGCAGTTGACGACGCCTGGAATACAATTCGATGTCGCTTGTCGAGCCAAGCGCAGGCCGGACCGCCTGGGAAGCACGTATTGCCTGGCTGATCGGTCTCGGGGCATTTCCGGGGAGATAGCAGCCGGGAATTTCATTGTAGAGGCGTCTGTTCAGGGGCGTTCAGTCTTGAATCTTCAGACAGACATTGGACGGTACCAACTGCGGATACTGCCGGCGGAGTCAGCCGGACCGGACTCTTCCTTGCGGGAGCACGACACATGCCAGCTTGTCGTCACCGACGACCAGGTTCGGATTATCGTGCCCCCGGCGGAGACCGATCAGGGGCCGACCACCTTCCGCTGGCGGTATCAGATGAGCCTGGTGGATTGATGAGCCGCCACAGCCCCCTCACTCAGGTGCAGGAACGGGCATGGCCCGTTTGTTTGCCTCGAGTGGAGTCGAACGGTGTGGTTTGCCTGCTGTGGCTGCAAGGCAAAAGGCATTTCGAGTGCGTAACCTATTGTTTTATACTTGAGCACACTCAAAATGCTTATTAACAAGGAAGCGAACGATGGCCAAATACGATCAACTGGTTGCTCAAGTCAGCCAGGAGCTCCCATGGGTTCCATCGATGGGCTGGAGTTTAGCATTTGCGAGTGGGTAAAAAATCCAAAGCTACGGCTACGCCGCAGCACTCCATATTATGGAGTGCGACAGCGCAGCTGTCGCTTTGGATTTTCGCCCAAGTTAGCCCACCAAAAACAGTTGCGATGGAAACGCTCGGCGATGCGGGCACCCTGGTACCCTCCGCTACGGCCCCCTCACCCTGCCCTCTCCCCCACCCCTAGGGTCGAGGAGAGTCATGCGAGTGGCAATGCCGTTTGCGCCCCTATGTGCGGGGGCGAGGGAAATGGGAATCGCTGCGCGATGCTTATTTTGCTGGGAGTTTTTTATTGCCGTCGCGCCGGTAAGGTTCGCTCACGCGTTTGCCGATCAGCGGTTTGATTTCTCGGATCCAGATATTGCGGTAACGAACCGGATGACCATGATCTTGCAACGAGATGGGGCCTTGTGGAGCGTGTTGCCGATATTCGGGCGGGCGGTGATAGGGAGTATCGCCCAGGAGCGTAAAATGGTTGAGGATCAACACGCCGTTGTGCAGGGCGGTGATGGTAGCCGGCGATTGCAGTGATCCATCTTCGGCAAAACGAGGGGCGGCCCAAACGATGTCATACACGTTCCATTCTCCCGGAGGCCGCATCGCATTGACCAGGGGTGGAGTCTGTTTGTAGATGCCGCCCGCCTGGCCGTCGAAGTAAGTTTTAGCCTGGTACGAGTCGAGCACCTGAATTTCATACGTGCCCATGAAGAAAATACCGCTGTTACCCCGGTCTTGCCCATGGCCATGGGCCGGCTTGGGAGAGGACCATTCGATATGCAGTTGGCAGTCGCCAAATTCTTGCTTCGTACGGATTGGCCCTTTGCCGACCGTTGCCACGCCAGCTTGGACTTTCCAGTTTTCGCCACCTTCCCAGGCGGACAAGCCTTGCTTCTCTCCCAGCAGTACGATTGCGTCGGAGGGAGGGCTGCCATGAGAACCTGGAGTTACCACGGGCGGTTCCGGCCATTGGATGCCGGTTAAATATTCCACGGCCGCACAGTGCTGACTGTCGAACCACGGCGGGTTGCCGGCGAGCCACAACAGGCAGGTGGCCAGGGTCGTTAGCAATAATTTGTCATTCTTGGGCAAGGTAGTCATGGTTGTCCTCCCGGTTGTTGATGTGCCCCAGCAGGCCTCCCGGCATGTCATCGGCACGGCTTGCGGAAGGCTGGCAGTGAGTTCTACGGGCGATTATCATGGTTTGAGCCTTCGATCGCAAGGATGCCCTTTTACGCCCGATCCGAGTACCATTGTCAAAAAGGCCGATTTCCGGCACAATTCGAGGTTCCTTTGGGAATGGGGCAGGTTCTGGTTTTCGGCCTGCGCGTTCACGGATATAGGGCACGGATATAGGGCACGGATATAGGGCACGGGTGTCGGGCACTCCGTTAGACTCGGAGCAGCTCGTCCCCAATTGCCACCCGCCCTCGCCACAAGCCGTTTGTCACCCACCACCGTGTAAGAGAAATACGACATGATCTCCGAGCAGATCGAAAAGATCAAAAGCGAATACACCGACAAATACGTGACTGTCCGGGCGGAGAAGCCGGAACTGGCCCGTTTCAAAGATTATGTGGGACAGGTGAAAACGGTCAACATGAGTGGGCGTGCTTTGGTCCAGTTCGACGATTTCAACCAGAATACAGGTTGGTACGATATCGATTTGGATTATTTGAAGGTGGTCGACAAGCCTCTGCCGAAGGAGAGCAAGAAGCCTGCAGCCAGGCAGGCCGCGAGGAAACCGGCGGCTAAAAAGCCAACTCCGGCAGCAGGTGAAAAGAAGCTGTCGCCGCTTGAATTGGCCCGACAGCAGGGATCGGCCAAAGATTCAGGTGGGGCTGTGAAAAAGGCGCCTGCGGGAAAAAAACCGGGAGGCAAATCCCAGGGAGGCAAATCCTCGACGGCCGATATTTTGGCAGCGGCCCGAGGCGGCTCCGGCAAGAGTCCGGCTGCGGAAGCAAAACCGGCGGCCACATCAGATGCTTCGGCCAAACCCCAGCAAGGCAAACCGTCGACGGCCGATATCCTGGCAGCGGCCCGGGGCGGCACCGGCAAGAGTTCGTCTGCGGAAGCAAAACCGGCGGCCACATCAAATGCATCGGCCAAACCCCAGCAGGGCAAACTGTCGACGGCCGATATCCTGGCAGCGGCCCGGGGCGGCACCGGCAAGAGCCCGGTTGCGGAGATGAAATCGGAGTCCGCATCCGCCAAAGCGGAACCATCTTCCGCGTCGGAACCGTCTGCCTCTTCCAGTTCCCAGGACTCGAGTAACATGACCCCGGATGAAATATGCGCCTGGTGCCGCGAGCACGAAGCATAATAGCTGTCCGGCTTATGAGATCATGGTGCTAGCGTTCCCCGCATCGGGCTGTTTTCGGTGGGCTAACTTGTTCGAAAATCCAAAGCGACGGAGCGACGAGGAGCTCCAGTCGGGGTTGCCAGCTACCTGGGAGATTGGCTACAGTCCCGAGGTTGAATTTTTCTTCGCTTTTTTTATGAGTATCCGCCGGAAA
>JAJRWS010000242.1 GCA_024276705.1 Planctomycetota bacterium
AGGGTGGAGCACGCAACCAGTACGAGTAACAGGAAGCGGGATTTTAGCATGGGAATCTCCGAGGGGCATGTCTTGAGGCACTGGCGTTTTAAACGATCATGTCGTTCCTTCTATTTTACCCCTCGTTTTGGCGGCGGCCAGTGTTCGGTGGGACAGTTTTTACGAGTGTGATATAACTTGAGGCCCCTGCCAATATGGCAGGGGCGATGCGGTTTCAGGCATCTTCTGGCTCGGACTGGTCAAAAATGGCAGCGAGTTGTAGACCGCCCGATTTGCGCTAATCCTTTACGCTATAGAGAGTTGCACGCGGCAAAAGTTTTGGCGCGCCGGTTGCATAATGATAGTTCGTTACGCGCATCCACTGCGCTATTGGCGACCCAATTACTTGCGAGTCGTGGTGGATTGGGCGGAAAGGGAGCCGAGCTGGTATGAGTTGTTCCAGTTTCGTGCTGCCAAGTTCTTCATCAACCAGACGGGTGGATAAGCCGCCTGCCAAAGAGGTTGATTCGGATAGAAACTGGCCAGGTCGGTTTCATCCACCGATTTGAGACCCACGTAGTTTTTCCGTAAGCTGACAGCCGTCAGCAGATCGCGATACCCCTACTTAGCTGGAGGAAATACCCCATGGCAACCGCTACCAAGAAGAAGAGTAAAATCACCCTGCAACCTCTGGGCGACAAAGTGGTCGTCGAGCGTGACGCATCCGAGGATGTCACCAGTGGCGGTATCGTGCTGCCCGATAGCGCTAAGGACAAGCCATCGCGGGGAACCATCATCGCAGTCGGTACCGGCAAGTTATTGGATGATGGCAGCCGTGGCGAAATGCAAGTGAAAAAGGGCAATCGGGTACTCTTTACCAGCTATGCGCCCGAAACCATCGAAATTGACGATGTGGAATACTTGCTGATGAGCGAAAGCGACATTCTGGCTGTCGTGGAGTAAGGAAGGCGCGAGGCGCGAGTTGGGAGGCGCGAGTTACTCGTGGCCAACCCTATCATTCGTGCTTCGCCCCTCATCGAGCTCGCGCCTAATAACTCATAACTAGCAACTCTATAAAGGAACCCTATCCATGGCAAAAATGATTGCCTTTGATCAAGAAGCCCGCGATGCGATGCGCCGAGGGATTGGCAAACTGGCTCGTGCCGTCAAGGTTACCCTGGGGCCCAAGGGCCGCAACGTTATCTTGCAGAAGAGTTTTGGCTCCCCCACGGTCACCAAAGATGGTGTGACCGTTGCCAAGGAAGTGGAGCTGGAAGATACCTACGAAAACATGGGCGCCCAGATGGTCAAGGAAGTGGCCAGCAAGACCAGTGATGTTGCGGGTGATGGGACCACCACGGCGACGCTGCTGGCCGAAGCGATTTTCAATGAAGGCTTGCGAGCGGTCGTGGCGGGTGTCAACCCGGTGCAAATGAAGCAGGGTATCGAGCAGGCCGTCGTCGATCTCACCGACCAATTGCACAAGATAGCGGTGAAAATCAAGACGTCCGAGGAGATGGCGCAAGTTGGTACCGTAGCCAGCAACGGCGACAAGGAAATTGGTGACATGCTCGCCAAGGCGATGGAAAAGGTAGGCAAGGATGGTGTGATCACGGTTGACGAAGGCAAAAGTCTTGCGACCGATGTCGAATGGGTCGAGGGAATGCAGTTCGACCGTGGTTATTTGTCGCCCTATTTCGTGACCGACTCCAACACGATGGAATGTGTGCTGGAAGACTGCTACGTGTTGGTTCACGAGAAAAAAATCAGCAACGTCAAGGATATGGTGCCGGTCCTGGAAGCGGTGGTCGGAGCTGGCAAGCCATTGTTGATCGTCGCGGAAGATATCGACGGTGAAGCACTTGCCACGCTGGTGATCAATCGGTTGCGAGGCACGTTCAATGTGTGTGCCGTCAAGGCGCCCGGGTTTGGCGATCGGCGCAAGGCGATGCTTGAGGACATTGCTCTGCTCGCCGGTGGGCAGGCGATCTTCGAGGATTTGGGCATCAAGCTCGACAGCATTGGCCTGGGCGAATTGGGTCGGGCCAAGAAAGTGATTATCGACAAGGATAACACCACGATCATTGAAGGGGGTGGTAAGAGCGCGGACATCAAGGGACGGATCGACCAGATTCGCCGCGAGATCGACATTGCTACCAGCGACTACGACAAGGAAAAGTTGGAAGAACGGCTGGCGAAGCTGGCTGGTGGTGTGGCCAAGGTGAACGTCGGGGCCGCGACCGAAAGCGAAATGAAAGAGAAAAAGGCCCGCGTAGAAGACGCCCTGCACGCTACCCGAGCTGCGGTGGAGGAGGGTATTCTGCCTGGTGGTGGAGTGGCCCTGTTGCGTGCCAGCACCAAAGTTAAGCCTGACGGGCTGAGTCACGATCAGGAAGTCGGTTACAACATCGTGCTCCGGTCGTGCCGTTCTCCGCTGACCGCTATTGCGGCCAACGCGGGCCAAGATGGCGGCATCGTCTGCGAGAAGGTCTTGGCCGCCAAAGGCAACGAAGGCTACAACGCGGCGACCGATGTCTACGAAGATCTGGTCAAGGCGGGAGTCATCGACCCAACCAAGGTGACCCGTACCGCACTACAAAACGCTGCCAGCGTGGCGGCCTTGCTGCTGACCAGCGACGCGCTGATTGCCGACGCGCCGAAAAAGGACAAAGCACCGGCAGCAGCCGCGCCGGGCATGGACGAGATGTATTGAGTGAGGCGCGAGGCGCGAGTTGATTGAGTGCCCAGCCGTCTCGCCGAGGAGAAAGCCCAACGAACAAAGCCGCCGATCCGAAAGGGTCGGCGGCTTTTTGTTTACCGGGCAAACAAATCTTTTCGGTCCGGTGACTACTTGCAGACACAGCCTCAACACAGAGCGTTAGCGTCCCACCCGAAAAGTTTGGCTTGCCCCAGCAAACCTCCATCGGGCAAACAAATCTTTTCGGTCCGGTGACTACTTGCAGACACAGCCTCAACACAGAGCGTTAGCGTCCCACCCGAAAAGTTTGGCTTGCCCCAGCAAACAGAGAGCGGGTGAAGGGAATCGAACCCTCGTAGTCGGCTTGGGAAGCCGATGCTCTACCATTGAGCTACACCCGCTTGAAGCTGAGATCGGACAGCATTCTACTAGATATGGTGGCTGTCGAAAAGCCGCCTGTGTGTGCCACCTCACGCAGCCACCTGCCGGAAATCTCCGATGTAACAGGAGCACGAGCAATTCCTGCTTTCCTATCGTATCGGAGAACCTCGATGAGTCGCAAATTCTTGTTAATATCGGTGCTAGCCACGGCATGTCTATCCCAGACCCCCTGGGTCGAAGCCCAATACCCGCAGCAGTCCGTTCCAATCAATTGGGCCCAATCCTCACAAATGGCGATGTCGTGGGCCCAGCGATTACGACTGCCCATTGTGGCCTATATTTCGTCGGCCCATTGTGGTTACTGCCGTAAGATGGATCAAGACAGCTGGGGCAATCCGAGCATCATCCAGCAGGTCAAGTCGGGCTTTGTGCCATTGAAGCTGCATGCGGAGCGGGACCAGCGTCTTGTCACTTCATTGGGTGTCCGCTCCTTCCCCACAACGATCTTGTTTACACCCGAAGGCAAGGTGATCAACCGAGTTTCTGGTTATCTGCCACCCAATCGCCTGACCGAGTTACTTCGCACCGCCTACCCAACGCAAGTGGCCGTCCAACACGAACAGAAATACGGGCAACGCTGACGCGAGGGATTTAGGGGACAGGGATTTAGGGGACAGGCATCTTTTGCCTTGTCGCCCCCACTCTGAGGAAGAGGTCATGGGCAGGGAGGACCCTTACCGCCCGCCCGTCTTCTGATTAGTGTGTGTCCCCAATTGCTCTCTGATAATGCACCTTCGTACTCGTACTCAGCCGCTTGCGGTGGTACTCGTACTCGAGTCGCATGGCGAGTATCTTACGGCCGTCGAGCCCGAGTACCGCTTCGCTGAGTACGAGTACGAGTACGAAGAGAAGCCAAAATACCCAACTTGAAATGGGGAAGTTATTCCTCGTTCGCTCCTTACTCCCATGTCACCGGCTCGATGGTTGTTTCTCTGTAGCTTTGGATTTTTTCACACTCCCAAACGTTGAATTCCAGCCCAGCGATGGAAGCCAAAGGAGTCCCTGACTGACCTGGGCACAAGTTGATCAGGTGCACCTTGCCGTGTCGCGAAACGCCGTAGTGGTGCGAAAAGAGGATTTAGGGGACAGGCACAATACTGTTCGGTACGGCGTGTGATGCAGGCCATGAGAAGGGGACGTTAGCTTCTTGGTGAAATCGGCAGAGCCGCGTAGCGGCGGCAGCGATTAGCCCCGGGCGAGGCCAAGCGAGTGCAACGAACCTGGCCGCTGCCCGGGGTCATGTGTCGATAACCATGGTCGGCCGAGCAGGTTGCGCTGGGTACGGTCACCCGCCGCCGACCGGCAACCTGAACGGCTCGGCCGATGCATTGGGGACGGATCAACCCCGGGCTGCACGGAAACTCGCTGGAAGCTCGTTTCGTTTGCCCGAGGCTACTCGCGATCGCTCCTCCGGAGCTGCCAGGTTGCTACCTGCCTTCGGAGAACGACATGACCACTTGAGGCTTGGTGCCAAGCGAGGAGACCGACCCCCTGCGACGGGAGTGAAGTTCAGTGCGTATGCGCAATTGCCACTTGACCATCCCCACCTTGTCCCCCATCCCCCCTTCTCATTGCCTGCAGTAAACACTGTGCCGAACACTTTTGGGAAACACTATTGGGACAGGCATCTTTTGCCTTGCCATCCCCCCACTCTGGAGAGGGGATCATAAGCAGGGAGGACCATTACCGCCCGCCCGTTTTCTGATTAGTGTGTGTCCCCAACTGCTCCCAATTGCTCCCAATTGCTCCCGGTCGCCGATTGAATCCTGCTGAATCGGCCCAGGCGGTGATAAATAACCTTGCAAATGCGGAGCTGCAATCCATAATTGCGAGGATGATTGATAGAAGAATCGCTGATCGGGTTTGTCAACGCCTCCGGCATTTTCCAGCAGTCGTTCTGCTCGGGCCTCGGCAGGTGGGCAAAACGACGCTTGCCCGTCGGCTAGATGATGGTAGGAAAAGTGTTTATCTCGATCTGGAGAATCCGCAAGACTACGAAAAGCTCGAAGATGCGCGTGGTTATCTGGCTGCCCAGCGCGGCAAGCTCGTCATTCTGGATGAGGTACAGCGTGTGCCAGGCTTGTTTCAGGTTTTGCGCGGCCTGATCGACGAAAGCATCCATGAGGGGCAACCGGCCGGGCAGTTTTTATTGCTCGGTTCGGCTTCGATCGACCTTTTGCGGCAATCGAGTGAAAGTTTGGCCGGTCGTGTCGCCACCCTGGAACTCTCTCCCTTGGATGCTCTTGAAATCGAGTCAAGCCAGGCGGCACGGCTTTGGATACGAGGCGGTTTCCCGCGCAGCTATCTGGCAAGTGATGAAAGACAAAGCGTAATCTGGCGGGAAAATTTCATCCGGACTTATCTTGAGCGCGATATCCCCCAACTCGGACCCCGTATCCCGGCAGAAACATTGCGCCGCTTCTGGACGATGCTGGCCCATTCTCAAGGATCATTGCTCAATACGGCCCAGTTAGGCCGAAGTCTGGCCGTGGATGGCAAAACGGTTGCAAAATATCTCGACCTGATGGTTGACCTTCTTCTCGTACGCCGTTTGCCTCCTTTTCTTGTGAACCTTGGTAAGCGGTTGGTCAAATCTCCGAAGACTTATGTGCGTGATAGTGGACTGGTGCATGCATTGTTGCGTCTGGATGATGAAGAGGGTGTGCTGGGTCATCCCATTGCCGGGATGAGTTGGGAGGGGCATGTGATCGAGAATCTCCTGCGGGTGATGCCAGAACGAACGCAGGCCAGCTTCTATCGAACGGCGGCTGGCGCTGAAATCGATCTCGTTCTGGAATTACCAGGAAGCCGGATATGGGCAATCGAAATTAAACGGGGCCTCGCGCCTCGGGCCACCAAGGGATTCCACATCGCGTTGGACGATATCGGACCTCAAAAGGCATATGTCGTCTATACGGGTGACCAGCGCTACTCGAAGGGCAAGAATATTGAGGCGATTGGAATGGAGGACCTGGCGGCAGAACTGGTTGCGGCCGAGTAGGCGGATGGTACGGTCAACATCGAAAAGAAATTCGGCGTCCTCGAATCGTTGTTTCGCCGCTCGATAGAACAAGCGGGAATTTGGTGATGCTGGTATTGCCACGAGTGAAAATCAACAGGATCGAGCGGGAAAAAACCACTAGGAATCTAGCGGAGTTGGACAGTCATGGCAAGCCGCAGGAGGCATCGGTTCGCCGGTTCGCTTTGGGGGAAAACGATTGGTTCCTCAGTTTGCGGCGGCAAAGGGTCATGGATGCTCACCAACGTTGCCGGAAATCATACTGGAGCCCCACGCGGCTGGGGTCCGGATCGCATCTGCGGCGCGGTCGACTACAACTACCGTATCAGCAAACACGAGGTCACCAACGCCCAGTACACTGATTTTCTCAACGCAGTCGCCGACGCCGACCCTAACGGGCTGTACAGCACCTACATGGGCAGCAGCACCAGGGGCGGGATCGTCCGAAGCGGCTCAGCCACTAGCTACACCTATACGGTAAAATCGGAGGCCGCGGGCCAAGGCCCCGGCGGGACCGATTACACCTACGCCGACAAACCGGTCGTCTGCGTTTCTTACTTTGATGCGATGCGTTTTACCAACTGGCTTGAGAATGACCAGCCGACCGGTGCGCAAGGTTCCGGCACAACCGAGGCGGGCGTCTACACGATCAGCAATGGGGTTAGCGAGACCCGCGCCCCGGACGCCACCTATCTTTATGCCTAGCGAGGACGAGTGGTACAAGGCGGCCTACCACGACGCCACGGCCGGTACGGCGGGGACCTACTTCGATTACCCGACCGGGACCGACGCGGTGCCCGACAACAACCTACCCATGGCCGACATGGGCAATTCGGCCAACTTTTACCAGGTTTACCCGAGCGGCTATACGACCGGCGATTCGAGCTACCCGATGACCGACGTCGGCGACTACACCCTGTCGGAGAGCCTCTACGGCACGTTCGACCAGGGGGGCAACGTCTGGGAGTGGAATGAGGCGGTCATTGGTTCGTCTTCTCGCGGTTTGCGGGGCGGCGGCTGTCTCGCCAACGTCCGCAATCTGGCCGCGTCGTACCGCTACAACGGCGGCGACCCGACGAACGAGTACGACTACCTCGTCAACGTCGGGTTCCGCGTGACAAGTATCCCTGAGCCCGGTTCCCTTGCCATGGCAGGTTTGGGAATGGTGTTCACGTTAAGCTTGCGAAGACGGGTGGCGTGCTAACCCTTTATCCGTTACTTGGATGATTTCCTGCTCTTTGGCGACGACCGGAACGAGTTGAAACGCCAGGGGGAAGAAGTCAAGAAAAAGCTGCGCGAACTGCGGCTCACGATGCACCCCGACAAGTACCGATTGCTGCCGACTCGTTTGGGTGTCGATTTCGCGGGCTACGTAGTTCATGCCAATGGACGGATTCGAGTGCGGTCCTGTTTGGCCAGAATCGGCAAGGTGAGTTAAGAGCAAGCTTTGCAGACAGCGCCAGGCTCAGGGACTACCCGGCGATCCAGCGCATCGGCCCCTGTCAGTAACATAGAGCGCCGATGGGAGCATCATGTGGATGCGTGGGCGTGGTGAGTAGCGCAAGCGAAAGGCGCGGCCGCGCGGCGATTAGGGCGGGCCATGTGTCGAGTATTCGATGCGTGGTCCGCCACTTCGAATAGTGTTCTTGACCACGGCAGTGGGAATGGAGTCCAGTGTATCGGGGCTATACTTGAGATGTTCGGCGCTGCATCGTCCCACTGGGTAACGGAACTTACCGATCGGTTGCTCAGCCACGATTGAACCCTCGTGGTTGTGTCCTGACCGACGAACAAATTGAGTTGAGCGGCGGCGCAAACGACTTGGCGCTCGACCAACAGGCCATGTTCGCCGTCCGTTCCAACGATTTGGTACGTCGGCGAATAGGACTGGAGTCGCCCAAAAGGGGAGTTTCAGTTATCATACGGATGGCCATTGAATTGCATCGACAACTGCCCATTCAAGGAGGCATTAAATGATTTCCGAACAAAACAAAAGCGTTTCAGAGAAGGCGAAGCAGATCTACACGGAGCGACTGCAAAGCAAGCTGGAGACCCAGCATATGAATCAGTTTGTCGCGATCGAGCCTGAGTCGGGGGACCATTTCATTGCAGACTCATTCAGCCAAGCAGTTGCAAACGCGAGAAAGACGTATCCAGATCGAATTTCTTTCGTGATTCGTGTTGGTCACAAAGCAGCGCTCCATATTGGAGGAATGGTAAATTGAAAGGATATGTTGATGAATCGCGGCGTGCTCTGATCAATTTAGAAGTTGGAAATAATGAAACCGACGAAACGGTTGAGATCACGGCTTGGGTCGATACGGCGTTCGATGGCTTTTTTGTGTTTCCGAAAACGATGATAGAAGAATTGGAGCTGCATCAAGAAGCATTGACACAAGCAATTCTTGCCGACGGAAGTCAGGTCACTTTTGAATCCTTCGTTTGCTATATCGATTGGTTTGACCAAGTCATTGCGGTACAAGTGATCGCGAACGATGGAAGGTTGCCGTTGCTCGGAACAGAGTTTTTAACCAATCGCAGATTGGTTGTGGACTACATCGACAGAACCGTCTCAATCGACTAGTCCGACGAGATTTAGGGAGATTTAGGGGAGATTTAGGGGACATGCATCTTTCCCCTTGCCCTTCTCTAAGTGGGGGGGTAGGGAGGACCATTACCGGCCTCTTCTTCTGCCCAATTGCTTCCCAATGGCTGCCTGCCAACGCATACTTTCTATTTAGGCAGGGGCTGCCCCAGGGCTGGCGGCCCGACTGTTGGCCGGTGATGTGGATGACCAGCATGTTGCCTTCCCAGTGCGCGGGAACCACCGGGCCCCGACTGCCGGGAGTGGAGCCCTCGGCGACCATCTCCAGGTGTTGCGGCAGGTTGCCGCGGGGAATGCGGACGATGCACGTGCCATGAACCTGCAGTTGAAAAATGGCACCGCCGGGCCAGTTTTCCTGGAGCAGACGAAAATGGCGGGCGATCGCCACCGCCCCGTTGGGGCAACTGCAGGCCAGGAACTCGGTGGTGCGTGAGACGACCTGCGGATTGTCGTTGACTCCGGCAAAGTGGCCGCTGGCCGGGTACGCGCCCAGGGCATGCAGTACCTCAAGCCAGTTGCGCGTTTCGTAGCCGAGGCTGCGGGACTGATCGTCGCGGGGGCGATAGCCTAAAAATGTCGCGTTGCCGCCCTGGTCGCCAATGCGGTGAGTTCCGACCGTCTGTTCCAATACACGCGCGACCGGCACGGTTCCTGTCCGGACCGTTACCGGATAGATGCGGTCGACGAGAAAATCGGTGAGGATCGGTTGTGGCTCGATCGGGGCTAGCGGTCCTTCGAAGCAGACCCGCTTGCCCGGGGCGCGGATTCCCTCGTTGGGCTGGGGCGTGGTATCGACACCGAATATGTCTTGCCAGGGGGTTCGGGCATCGGTCCCTTCCCAGGTCAGTACGGGGGGCGGTCCCGACCAGATCACCCGGCCACCGGAATCGGTCAGTTGCCTCATCATCTCCAGCAGACGGGCCTTAGGAAATGGTTCGAACAGGGCCACCAGCGTGGTAAATCGGCGTCCCGCCATTTCGATGGCCCCAGCCACAACCTGCCCGCGCTCGAGTAGTTGCGTTTGTGGGACGTAGTTCGCGTAGCCATACTGGGTCATCCAACTGCCAAAACGTTCGTCCGTCGCGACCAGGTCGAGCGGGTAGAGCATCAATACTTCAACGTCGCGATGTTGGCGCTGCTGCACCATGCCTCCCGAGCGGTGCCCCGGAGGTACCGTAGGCACTGGCCAGGCTGGCACGCCGCTGGTGGATCGCCGCCGGCATGCCCCAATGGGCGGCGTACGAGTGAGGAACTTCATTTAGAATGCCGGTGGAACAGGCCAGGGCCAGGGCGTAATAGTCGCGATCGAGCCAGCCCCCTTCCGCGTGGTCGTTGCCGTTGCCGGTCAGGAAATCGCCCCACTTGAAGTAGTCGTAGCAGGCTGCGGCTGCCTGGTGGACTGTTGCGGACCAGACGAAGTTGGACGTGTATTCGTACTTGCCTTGCTGGATGTGCATTTCGTCCGCGTAGAGCCCATTCAGCCGAACGCCCGCATCGGCGATGTCGATAGGGCCCTTGTTGTTGGTCCAATGTTGTTGTTGCCAGAGCTGGACGCTGAAAGTCCCTGTCGACGGATCGCGCAAACCCTTACAGTAGTGGAGCCACCGGCCCGACTCGCCCGTTTCCCGCGTGTAGGCCGGGCCAATTTCCAGGGGACTCAATAGTGACAGTTCCAGACCCAGATCGTACTGTTGGGCGAAGTTGCTGATCTTAGCAATCAGCCGGATGGTCTCGTCTTTATCGGGGGTTAAACGTCGTGGTCGGTGTTGGCCGGGCCGGTATTGGGCAAAAAAATGGTCGAAGGCCAGGATGAGTGTGCGCATGTTCCGTTTTTGGGCCTGATAGGAGCCGCCCCCTCGAATCAGGATGTTTTCGATGGGCTAACTTGTTCGAAAATCCAAAGCGACAGCTGCGCTGTCGCACTCCATAATATGGAGTGCTGCGGCGTAGCCGTAGCTTTGGATTTTTTCACCTTCCCAAACGTTGAATTCCAGCCCAGCGATGGAAGCTAAAGGAGTCCCTGACTGACCTGGGCAACAAGTTGATCAGGTGCACCTTGCCGTGTCGCGAAACGCCGTAGTGGTGCGAATGACCGTAGAAGATAGCCTTGGCTTGCGGGTGTGGTTCGATGATTCGATAGAGCCGATCGATAGTCGATGCCAGGCATGTTGTGTTGTCTTCAGTTAGAAGTGTCCAATCGGAATTAGCCGATAACATTGGCGGCCGCGGGCGTTGCGCAGGCAAACTCGCCGCCCTCTTCGCAGGCGGTAGTGCCTATGGAGGCCACCGGCCATTGCGGAAGTTCGCTCCTCAAGATCGATACCTCTTTGGGTGCTTCAATGCCCAAGCGGACTCGGCCACCAGCCAGACGGATGACCGTCACACTGATGTGGCCGTCAATCATCACGGACTCGCCTTCCTTACGACTGAGAACTAGCATGTTATATCTCCTTACAGGTAATGATTCGGTTCGTTTCCAACGAACGGTGGACAAGGCTCGACAGGTCGTGAAATCTCGACATGACGAACAGACGAATTAAAAAAATTCCACCTATTGCGCCGGTGCTCCAAAACGGTTTTCAAGACACTTCATGATGCTTGGTAAATGCGGTTCCGCAATTTCGTAGTAGGTGTATCGACCTTCCTGTCGCCGCGAAAGAAGGCCGCAATGTTGCATCAGGCGGAGGTGTTCGGAAGCCATGTGTCTGGCGATTTCGCAGGCGGCAGCCAACTCTCCTACAGTGTAAGTGCCAATCATGAGCATCTGTACCATGCGCAGGCGAGCCGGGTGAGCCAGGGTACGCAGGCAATCGGCAGCCTGCCCCAAGGCGTCGGAATCGAGCAGCGGAAGGTCACCAGTTGCCATGACGGAACAATATATCGATATGTCGCGACCTGTCAATGTCAGTTTAATCCGCCTTGAATTCACGATATCCAGTCTTGGGTCGGTTAGTTTCCTATCCGAGTGACGATCTCAGCCAGATCGCTACGCAGTTCTCGGAGTACGGTTTGTTGCGATTCGGGTAGCTTCCGCTCAAAGGATTGCAAGTAGTCATCCTTGCGCGGAGCGTTCCATTGGTCGAGGCATTGTGAGAACTGTTTACACAAAAGGGCTGGCGACCGGGGGGCGGTGACCTGTTGACGTTGTTTATCCGAGAGCAAGCTGTAGTAAAGTTTAATAAACAGGTAATCGTCAACCAGTTGTCGCAGTTGGCCAAGAGCTCGCCTGGCCGAAGACAATCGCTGCCAATGGTTGCCTTGCAGTCCATCGGTCGAGTCCAAGAGGAACAAGGCTGCTTCGATTTCATTCAACCCATCATGGTAACCGGTCGTCCGGGCAGCCAGTTCGGACAGATTGATGGCGATTTCGTTCGTCGCTTGGGCTTGTTGAGATGATCGTGTCATGCGTGCGGCAGATCGGGATCCCAAAGTCGAGCGGGCGGTAAGTCGCGTGATCTTGGCTCGAGGTTTGGGTTGGGGAGGAGTCGTGCCCTTGGGGTTGGGCCGACTGCTGCGTGGCGGTGGACGGTTCGAGGTTTCGTGAGTTGGAATCGTGCGGGACTTGGATGCCGAGGGGGCTGTGGCCGCCGGCTTTTTCGGGGCTGTGAGGGTCGAGGGAGCCACTGGAGTTTTGCCGTGCGTGGGAGCGCTCTTCACGATTTTGGCCGGTTTGGGCAGAAGGCGAGGTTTGCTGTTATGGCTGGCCGCCTGTTTGGGCGGATTGGCAGCGGCCTGCGCATGAGCTGGGGGGTGGGAGGCTGGGGCACCGAATAGCGGGTGTGGCGGCAGTGATTGGGTGGAACCAGGCATCGAGTTGCGGATGGCCTGCCGCAGCCATTGGCTGAGTGATTGCCGGTCGGCCGTGGATCGAGAAGATTGGACCCACGCATTCAGGACCTGGTCCAATTGTCCGATACGTGTTTTGTATTGAGTCGTATCATGGCGATAGGCCATCTGCAGTTGTATACGCAGATCCGATTCCAATTCGGCCAGTTCGCCGCGGGGTTGGCGGTGCCCATGCTGGGCTGTGACCGCGGCGCCTAGGATGGCGGCGGCAATCAGAGTGCTGACCACCATGGTGGTCCGTTGTTGTCGGTTGGAATTGCTCATGGTATTAATTCTGAAGTTTCCGATGGGTTACCCGGCGTATTCTCGATCTTCCAGCCCCAGCTTCTTCATCTTCTTGTAGAGGGTTGTTCGGTTGACTCCCAACGAATCGGCCGTCGCGTTACGGTTCCAGTTGTTGGCTTCCAGCACTTCATGGATGATTTGTCGTTCCGGTTCTTCCAGCGCTTCCTTGAGGGTCATGTTGCCCGCGCGGGGAACCATGTAGCTGGCTCGCCCCAGAATGTCGCGTGGCAGATCGGCTGCGGTAATCAATTCGCTTTTGCCCAGCAGTACGGCCCGTTCCACAACATTTTGCAGTTCGCGGATGTTGCCTGGCCAAGAGTAGATTTCCAAGGCAGCCAGGGCATCGTCACTGAAGCCGGTGATGGGGCGATTGGTATCCTCGCGGACCTGATCCAAAAAGGTTTGCGCCAACAGAGGAATGTCACCTTTTCGTTGACGCAATGCGGGCAGTTCAAGATTGATCACGTTAATACGGTAGTACAGATCCTGTCGAAAACGGCCCGCGGCCACGGCCTCCGCCAGATTTTCGTTGGTGGCCAGGATTACACGCACGTCCACATGAAATGTCTTGTCACCGCCCACTTGCTCGAATTCGAGTTCTTGCAGAACTCGAAGCAACTTGACTTGCATGGCCGGGCTGGACGTGCCAACCTCGTCCAGGAAGATCGTGCCCCCATCGGCTTGCATGAATTTTCCCGTCTTATCACTGATCGCGCCGGTGAAGGATCCTTGCACGTGGCCAAACAATTCGCTTTCCAGTAGGTTTTCATGAAGTGCTCCACAGGCAACTTCGATGAACGGTTTGGCGGAGCGGCTGCTGTGCCGATGGATCGCGCGAGCGATCATCGATTTCCCGGTTCCGCTTTCGCCGGTCACCAGGATGGTGGCTCGGGTGTCGGCCACGCTCTGAATCATTTCGAACAGGCGTCGCATTTGCGGATCCTGCCCCACGATGTGGCCCGTGGCAAATTGTTTATTGAGCTCGCGGCGTAACTCCGCATTCTCCTCCAGGACCTGGCGTTGAGTGAGTGAGCGTTCGATGGCCAGGAGCAATTCTTCGTCAATGAGGGGCTTGGTCAGATAGTCGCAGGCACCAGCTCTAACCGCTTCAATGGCCGCATCGGCGTCGCCGTACCCGGTCATCAGCATGATCTGAGCATCTGGATAGGTACGCAGAACTTGTTCGAGCAAATCGAAACCGTCGCCATCCTGAAGGCGCACGTCGATCAGTAGCAGGTCGTAGGTGCGCCTCTTCAGTTGTGCCAGCGCATCGGCGCAACCGAGCACCGCATCGACATAATAACCCTGGTCGCGGAGCCACTCGGTCATCGACTCCAGTAAATGACGATCATCGTCCACCAGCAACAGCGATCCCTGTTTCATCGCGTGCTCTTCCCCCGGTGTAGGGCGCTGAGGCAATTCTCAACGCAGGCTGTAGTGTGTTGATGTGCGCGAGCGACTGCCCGCTTGCCCAGGCCGTGGGGATGGGGAGAATTCTCCCAAGGTCCGTGGGAGTCCAGTCGGGACTGGACGTTGAAAAATAGATACGTTACCGGTTGCCCCCAGTCAACCAAAAGCAGGGTGGATCTGCTGACAACCACATAGATAAGCGTTACGACCGGCAAATTCAGGGTAACAACTGGCGGTACTGGCCCGTCAGCCAGCGCTCGATGTCGTTATGATACCATTTGGAAAAGCGGCTTTCGCTTGCTCCGCCTGGCAAGTTGGTCCAGGCCAGGTCGGTGCCCAGATCGGTCACGAAATGGTAGCTGGGGGCGAAACTGGATTCGCGTGTTGCGGTGGCGAGCAAGTGGCCTTGAAAGGGAGTCGCCTGACATCCGGGCATCGATTTTCGGGACGACTGGAATCCCAGCAGTCTGCCCACGCGCCCATGCTGGAAAAAACGGTTGGTGAAGTGGAACGAATTGACTTCGCCCCAGGTTTGATGTTTCTTCCCGGTCGTCGATTCGGACACGCGCTGGGCAGCCCGCCCGATCAGTTCTCTCATATTGCGATCTTGCCACCACGGAGAGTCGGGTCGGTGGAACAATCGGTCGATGGCCGTGAGTACCATCGATGAGTAGCCCATTCGGGTACACAGATAAAACATTCGCCGCCAACCAATCCCCTGGTCGTGCCCAAAAGCTTCCAGTAACACATATTGATAGAGCCGCTGGAAAAGAACGGCCGTGGTGCTGTCGGGATGGTAACGATAATCCCATTGAGCCAGTGCGGCTTTCAGTGGTCCGTCAGGAAGGAGAGGCAACCAGATGGCGAGCAGATCGCGCGCCTGCAAGCTGGTCACGTCGTACTGCAGCCGCTGCATATCCTCGACGGTCGCGCTTTGCAACGCATGGAGGCATTGGCTGATCCTGCGTTTGCGGTAGTCCGGCAGTGCTCGAGTATTGAGGAGCCACTGGCCTGTCCGATTCAAGTCTTCATTGGCGCTTGCCAGGTACCCTTCCGGGGGATCGTAGAGACTGGGCAACTGGGCAACGCTTTGGCGGCCTTGCCAGTGGGTTTGCCAGTTCCAGGCGGGGGCGGGCAGCAGCCCCGTGTGCCCAGGTGCCCGTTTTGGCAACCAGCCGCTGGCCTGCCGGCCGATGTGCCCTGCCCGATCGGCAAATACCCATACGAGAGAAGGATGGGGGTTTCTGCGGACTAATTCCATCCCCTGCCGTACGGACGTGGCGCGCATCACTTCGAGCCAACAGCCAATGGAGTGGCCTGCTCCTTCCGCGCTGCCAATCCATTTGACGGACAGGTATTTGCCTGCCTCGGCGGCGGGAGGCCGTTCATGGTCGATCGATTCGGGTTTGCGTCCGCCGTCTTGGGGTTCTTCGGGCATGGGTTCCGGACAGCTCGGTTCTGCACAACCGACCTCTTTCTCTTCGTCGATTTCCTCTGGATCCGTGGTCGATGGGGCGAGAGCTTCTTTTTCTGGTGTGCTTTGGGGGCGGCTTAAGTCGACCGCCAGGGTGCCTAGTTCATTCTCGTAAATGCGCAAGGAAACCGGGTCGGTACCCTTGCGAGCGATTTGTTCTTCTCGTACCTGGAAATCAAGCCACTGATGGTGCCCGCGGCGGTATTGCCAGCCGGTGGACCCTCCGGGGCGGCAATCCTCGATAAAATAGTCACTGGTATCCGCATGCAGGTAAGTTACGCCCCAGGCAAGTTGAGGCGAACGGCCGACCGCCATCAGGGGGCAGCCTGGCAGGGTGGCCCCCATGGCATATTGGTTGTCGGCCCAATGGAGGGCTACTTCGTACCAGATGGCCGGTAACCGATTGACTTCCAAATGGGGGTCGGAGGCCAGTAGGGCATGCCCCGTGGCGCTGCGCCGGGGAGCGACGGCCCAGGCGTTACTGCCCACCAGGCGTGGCAGGTCTGCCAGCATTTCCAACGCCTCGTCCGATAGCCGGCGTTCCATGCGGATATCGTAGAGGTATTCAAAATCGATATCGTCCAGATAGGGTGACATCAACTCACGCAGGAACTCGGGATCTGTGCCTGCCTGCACCAATTCCAACAGTAGCCGCTCACTTTCCTGGATGCCGACGGCAAGGCCGGCAAAGCTGAGCAGGTTGCCAATCAGGAGCACCGCCGTGGGATGCCAGGGTCGCGGTTGAAATCCGGTGACCCACATCGGCAGAGAGCGTCCATGGTCCTGCAGGCCATCGTTTACGCCATCGCAATACCACTGGAGCTGGTTGCGGATCGACGTTGGCAGACGCTCGACTTCCCGGTCAAGATTTTGATGCAGCCCGGCCCGGCGAAAAAAACGATCGGTTTCCAGCAACTCTTGCCGATTGGCTATGCGGGCGGCTGCTTGCCCACTGGCGACCGCACGCGAAAAGAAAAGTTGCGTGGGCCGATCGGTCGCATGCAAATAGCCCAGTGCGTACAGCGCTTCCCGCCACCCGGGCGCGGTCACGTGTGCCGTCCCCGCTTCGTCACGAACCGCCGAAAAATCCAGCCGAGCCGATTTCGTGGCGATCGGTTCCATGGAAACGATTACTTCTTGCGATGTCGAATTTTTGCCCGCATTCGCCGTTTCTTGCGACCAATTTTCCGACGACCTTTACCTGATTTCTTAGTACCCAACGTCAAGCCTCTCCGCAAACAGAAAACCACTCAGGATTAGGCCGTGGACTACGACCTGTAAGTACAGAATCAAAGCAGTTCCAAGCGATGGCCGATGAAGCCGACCCGAGCAAAGTGTCAGCGGTTCAATTCGCTGGCTCTCGGGCGGCTTATCGCCCTACTTCACGTAGGGGCAAGCAACGTTTTGGAAGTGCTGAATCGTGCATGGTATCACCCCCCCGCGAGCGCCGCAAGGTGGCCAGTTTCCAGTACTTCCAAATGGCCACCCGGGCTTGTGGAGCAGCGGTCTTCTTGGAGCCTATTCATTTTAGGTAGATGTATGCTCCGTGGGAGTGGCTGGCAGGCCCAATTGCTTGCGTATATTGGCCTGGATCTCGTCTGGCTTGGCTTCTCCCTGGACTTCCACGATCAGTTCCTTGCGGCGAAACCACTCGAGGACCGGCTCGGTTTTCGAGTGGTATTCTCTTAATCGATCGTCGACCGCCTGCTGATTGTCGTCGGGTCGGGTAATCAAATCGCCACCGCAGACATCGCATTTTCCCACAGTTTTGGGTCGATGGTAAATGAGGTTGTAGTCCAGACCGCACTGACTGCAGAGTCTTCGGGCCAGGACCCGTTGCCGTACCACTTCGTCTGGCACCACGATGTGGATGACCGCATCGATGTCGTAGCTTTCCAGGAAAAACATCACCTGATGAACATTTCGGGGAAAACCATCCAGGATAAAACCGAAGTTCCAGTCATGCTTGTCGAGGCGATTGCGGACGATTACCTCGACAATTTCATCACTGACAAGCTGACCTTCGCTGATTAAACGTTTGACTCGGGCTGCCAATTTTGTGTGGTTTTGAATATTCCAGCGAAAGATGTCACCGACACTGATGTGTACCAGATCGAAATCTTCAACGAGCATATGGGCTTGCGTCCCTTTGCCGCAACCCTGGACTCCCATGATGACGTATTTACGCATCTAGATATCTCCTTTTGGTCTCGAATCAGGCGCTTCGGGTGGGAGGCCACCACCATTAGCCTTGTTTTTCCTATGGTTGCAAATCCTCTGAGCCCCCCATGTGGGTGCCTTTGCGGCTGGTTTGGCTGCGGGCTCCATGGACGAACCGTCAGATCCAGCGGATATCCTAACACAAGTGGCGGCATATTGTCGCGGCCTGAAATGAAGTAGCGATTCGGTCATTTATTACTTTGCCGGTCCCATATGCCCCTGATGACTCATCGGGATCCCGATAGCGATCCCGATCCCGATTGCATTGCCTGTCCCATTTCCCCCATTTCCCCCCATTGCCTGTCCCATTTCCCCCATTTCCCCTGTTTAGGCTTGGCCGATAAATAACTATCCGGTTTTCTGTAGGGAACGTTCAAGAAAAAAACTTCGGTAAATCGTGGCGTTCTGATAATGCAGCTTCGTACTCGTACTCGAGTCGCATGGCGAGTATCTTACGGCCGTCGAGTACGAGTACCGCTTCGCTGAGTACGAGTACGAAGAGAAGCCAAAATACCCAACTTGAAATGGGGAAGTTATTCCTCGTTCGCTCCTTAGCAACTCCAGAGGTCGTTTTTCTCCCGAAATGCCCTTGCCCATGGGATTCTCGATAATCCGTCGATTTTTTTGGCGGGTTCCGACCGTCAACCGTGCGTAAGGTTGTAGAAGTGGATTGCGCGGTCGCCTTCCCTTCGCAGCTTCCTCGTGAACAAGTTGCAGTAGGAGAAGAACTATGATCCAGGGTGAAATGCATGATGCATGGGAAAATGTGTCGGGTAGCCGGCGGATGCCACGCAGCAGTCAGGAGCGGCCGTTGCATCGAATCGCCGATGTGATGCAACAGGAGGGCATCAAAGCACGTACCGCGTCACGACGCATGCAGGTTCCAGTCAGCCAGGTGCGAGTCCAGCAGGATGCGTATTGCGATCTGTCGCTTTCCGACTTGTACCGCTGGCAAACTGCTTTACGAGTTCCCCTGGTCGATTTATTGGTCGATCCGGGTTATCCACTGTCGATACCGGTGCGGTTACGTGCTAATCTTCTGAAGGCGATGAAAACGGTACGCTCAATCCAGGAAAGCGCGGATCAGGAATCGATCAAAATCCTGGCCGAGAACCTGGTCCAGCAACTTGTCGACTTGATGCCAGAGCTCCGGGAGGTGCCTGCCTGGCCCGTGGTGGGGCAAAGGCGTACCAACGAAGAATTGGGAGCCATCTCGGAACGCCGATTGCCGGATGCTATATTTGATGAATCGTGGCAAAGGTATTGGGAAACGGACATCATGGACGGTCCGGCCGTGGTGGAATGAGTGCCCTGCTTGACAATCACCCCGCCAGCCGTTTATACCGATCGCGGTTAAGCTTGCCCGCTCTGCCGATGGTTAGTAGAGCGGAATTAGTTCGTTTTATCGCCCAATCCTAAGCGTTCCACCCTCTCGGGCACCTTTGGAGATCGATCATGAAAGTCATTCGCTTTGCCGATCACGAAGGCGTCGTTCGATTAGGAGAGGTGAGCGAACGGGCGGCGGAATCCACAGCAATCGGGGCCACGGCCCGCCTGATTTCCGGCGATCTGTTTGGCACGTGGACGGTCACCGAGGAGGAGGCCGAAGTGGCCTGCTTGCTGGCACCGCTGGAACCGGTCAATCTGATTGCCATTGGGCTCAACTACCGGAGGCATGCCGAGGAGAGTGGTGCGGCCATTCCAGATCACCCGCTGGTGTTTGCCAAGCTGACCTCCGCGCTGCTCGCGCCGGGAGAGGCGATCCGGCTGCCGCACTCCGCCCCGGACGAAGTCGATTACGAAGCGGAGCTGGCTGTGGTGATCGGTAAGACGGCCCGGCATGTTTCTCAACAGGATGCCTTGAGCTACGTCTTGGGTTACACCTGTGCCAACGATGTGTCGGCCCGCGATTGCCAGAAGCATCGTGATCGGCAATGGACCCGTGGGAAAAGTTTCGACACGTTCTGCCCGCTGGGCCCTTGCCTGGTGATCGACCCGTCGATCGATCCCAACACGCTCTCGATCCGTTCTCGATTGGGCGGCCAGGTCATGCAGGAATCCAACACGGCCGACATGATCTTTTCCGTACCGCGGCTTATCAGTTACCTGTCCGACCAGTTTACCCTGCTTCCCGGTACGGTGATCCTGACGGGTACGCCGGAAGGAGTCGGATGCGCGCGGGAGCCGGCCGTCTATCTGCGGGAGGGCGATACGATCGAAGTTGTAATAGATGGAATTGGCACGTTGGCCAATCCGGTCCGGTGCGAGCAGCTTGCTTGAACACCATATACAATTAGGGGGAAGCATGGAATTTGTTGAAAAGTTACAAGCCTACGCCGAACTGATTGTCGCTCATGGTTTGAACATCCAACGTGGTCAGGTGCTCAATATTTCCACGGAGGTCATCCATCGCGATCTGGCGATGCAAATTGCGGAGGCGGCCTACGGACGAGGTGCGAAATGGGTGAACATCGACTTTTCCGATCCGCGCCTGGCCCGGCTTCGCATCCTTGAATCGGCGACCGAAGACCTGGAGTACGTGCCCGAATATGTAACGGTCAAGTATCGCGACCTGGTCGATCAGCAGGCGGCCAATCTGAAGCTGATTGGCAGCGAAGACCCCGATCTGCTGGCCGATCTCGATCCGAAACGGGTCAATACGGTCCGGTTGCATCATCACCTGGCGGTCAAGTACTTTTATGATGAGGGGATTGGCAAGTCGCTGGTGCACTGGACCGTGGCCGCGGCGGCAACCCCAAAGTGGGGGCAGAAGGTTTTTCCCGAGCTCGAAGCCGAAGCGGCCGAAGCGCGGTTGTGGGACGAAATTCTGCGAATCTGCCGGGTAGACCAACCAGATTGTCTTGCCCAATGGCAGGCGCATAACAGGACGCTTACTGACAGAGCGCACCGGCTGAATGCGATGAAGATCAAAACGCTGCATTTCCAGGGGCCCGGAACCGACCTGCGCGTCGGCCTGTCGCCGCAGGCGGTGTTCAAGGGTGGTTCGGATACCAGCCCACGGAAGGTTGAGTTCGAGCCGAATCTGCCGACCGAAGAAGTCTTTACGACTCCCGATTGGCGTGCTACCGAGGGGACCGTGCGGGCAACGCGTCCTTTTCTGATCAATGGCAAACTCATTGAAGGGTTGACGCTCCGTTTTGAGCATGGCCGGATTGTCGATTATCAGGCGGCTCAGGGCGCGGAGACCTTCGGTGAATACACAGCCAGTGACGAAGGCGCCGACCGCCTGGGCGAAGTGGCACTGGTGGGAATCGACTCTCCCGTCTATCAAAGCGGGCTTATTTTTGAAGAGATTCTTTTTGATGAAAATGCCGCCTGTCACATTGCCGTGGGGTCGGCCTATAAATTCTGTCTTGCCGGTGGTGAGCAGATGACTGACGAAGAGATCGCCGCGATCGGCTGCAACGAAAGCAGCGTCCATACCGATATGATGATCTCCTCCGACCAGGTTGATGTCACGGCCGAAACCTACACAGGCATCCGTATCCCGCTCCTGGTGAAAGGTGCCTGGAGGGAACGGTAGTTCGGTAGTTCGGTAGTTCGGTAATAGAAGAAGAATCCGTAATGAATCGTCGGTCCTTGGTACCAATTGACAATTGGCAATTGAAAATTGAAAATTGAAAATTGGCAATTGAAAATTGAAAATTGAAAATTGAAAATTGAAAATTGAAAATTACCAGGCCCCCGACCCCCTACTCACCGATGCCCCAATCCCCGACCCTCCTTTCGCCCCTTTTTGCCACGTTACTGCTGCTGACGGCTGTCGCCTCTGGATGGGCTGCCGCGCCCGTGGACGATGCCGCGTCGGTCCAGAAACTTTCCACATTGGCGACGGCGTTGAAGCGTGACAAAGATGGCTGCGTCGTGGAGGTAAACTTTCGAGGCGCGACAATCGATGACGGGGCGTTGGTGCCGCTGTCCGGATTACGCCGTCTGCGTAGCGTGTTGCTGAACAACACGGGGGTGACCGATGCCGGTATGGTGACGCTGGGAAAAATCGCCAGCTTGCGGAATCTCGATTTGCGCGGCTGCAAAATTGGCAACGCGGGCCTCGAGCCGTTGGCCGACTTGAAGGACCTGCGGGGCTTGAAACTTTCCGGCCAGAATGGCCGGACGACGGTCGACGATCAGGGGTTGGTTGCTTTGGGTAAATTGAAAAACCTCAAGGCGTTGGCTCTCGACTTCCTCTGGGTCAGCGAAGAGGGCCTGGCCCAGCTCCAGGGGTTCGGGAAACTCGAAGAGCTGTACCTGGCCAAAACGCTAGTGGGCGATGAGGCATTGGCCCTGTTGCACCAGTTTCCGCGGCTGAAAAAGCTGCGAATTTCACGAAATCAGGTAACCGATGCGGGCATGGTCCATTTGGCCAGGCTGTCGCGACTCGAAGATCTGGACCTGAGTGAAAATAGCCAGTTGTTCGATGCGGGCCTGGCTCCATTGGCCGGACTGAAGAAGCTGAAAAAGCTCAACTTGTGGCGGGTGGCGATTACGGATGCCGGTGTGGCCCATCTGTCCGGATTGACTCAGCTCAAGTGGCTGAACCTCGACAATACGCGACTGACCGATGCGGGGCTGGGTTCCCTGCGGGGCATGACCCAGTTGGCATTTCTGCATCTCGGTTCCACGGCGGTCACGGATGCAGGATTGCCACAGCTCGAAGGGCTTACCACGCTGAAGGATCTCAAGCTGACCCGCACCGCCGTCACGACTGAAGGCGTGGCACGCCTGCAAAAGAAGTTGCCGGGCACGACGATTCAGCTCAAATACATCGCCGGCAAATAAAAATCAGAATGTGAGATGTAAGATGTTTGATGGATGAACTAAGAATTTAATTGTCCGACAAATCACACATCATAAATCACGCTTTTACCTCCCAGCCGGGCCGGTACGTTTTGCGGATCAACCGGTTGGCCGCATCGCAGTCGATGGCGCGCAGATTTTTTGCGTCCCATGCGAACGATTTTCCAGCCCGGTAAGCCACGTTGCCCAGCAGAACCGTTTCGGTCAGCGCGCCGGAATAGTCGAAATTGCAAGTGGTCGGTGAGCCATCCTTGCACGCCTTGATCCATTCCGCGTGGTGGCCAATGGAAGGAGGAATGGTCGGCTTGGGTGGCTGGAAATTGGCAAACTTCTCTTGCGGGAATAGTCGATAGTTGGAGTAGTCGGCAAACAGCTTGCCTTCGTCGCCGACGAACATTACGCCACTGCCAGGCACCCGCTGACCGGCGACCTGCTTGGGGGTATGGTCGCCATCGTACCAGGTAAACTCGATCGCGCCATGTCGATCGCAGGCGGGAAACTGGTAGTGGGCGGTGAGTCCGGCCGGGCATGATTCCGGATGGACCGGAGGGCCTTCCGCCGCGCAGCGAACCGGGTGCCGCAGGCCCAAGGCCCAGAACGGCAGATCCATGTAATGGCAGCCCATGTCACCCAAGGTCCCCTGGCCAAAATCCCACCAGCGCCGCCATTGGGCCGGGTGGTAGGCGCCTGGCCAGAAAGGACGTTCCGGTGCGGGGCCCAGCCAGAGTTCCCAGCTCAGGGTGGCGGGGGGCTGCTGTCCGCCCTGGGGCCGATCGCCACCACCCCAGCCTTTGCCAACCCAGACATGGACTTCGGTCACCTTGCCGATTGCACCCGATTGAACGATTTCCACGACCCGGCGGTAGTTGTCGCCCGCATGGATCTGCGTGCCCAGTTGGGTTGCCACGCCTTGTTGCCTGGCGGTTTCCGCCAGGAGGCGTGCTTCCTCGACCGTATGGGTGAGCGGTTTTTCACAGTAGACGTGCATGCCGGCACGAAGGGCACGAATCGCGGCGGGTGCGTGGTGGTGGTCGGCCGTACCGATTACCACCGCGTCGACTTTGCCAGCTTCGGCGGTGATCATCTCGCGGTAATCGGCATAGGTCCGGGCCGCGGGAAATTTCTCGGCGGACCGGTCCAGATAATTCTTGTCGATGTCGACCAGGGCGACGATGTTCTCGCTGCGGACGCCCTGGATGTCGGCCGCAGCCCGATTGGCGGTGCCGATGCAGGCGATGTTCAATTTCTGACTGGCCGACTTCGATTCGGCCGCGGCCCGTCCGCTCCAATAACTTCCGGTGAGCCATTGGCTGCCCGTGATTGCGGCAGCGCCGGTGACTTTCAGGAACTCACGGCGAGATGAATAGGTCGATTTCGACATGGTCTGGCTCCAGGGGGAAGTGGGCGGGTGGAGGCGGGAAGGGCGCGGTAAGAGGATCCATTAATAATTTACTCAACCTGAAAACTATTTGCACCACGAAATAGACGAAAGACGTAAAAGAAAAGTGTTTTATAGCAATCCTTGCGGGTTCCCGTAAATCAACCAGCATCAATCATCGAGCGCGTCGGCCAGGATTTCGGCGATGTCGCGTACTTCGACCGGAGCCTCGGCCGCAGCCAGCCCATCGGTGATCATCACCAGGCAGAAAGGGCAGGAAACAGCCACGGTGTTGGCGCCGGTGCCCCGGAGTTCCTCCACGCGGCTCATGCCAATACGTTGGTTCGGTGCGTCGTCAAACCACATGCGTCCCCCCCCTGCCCCGCAGCAGGAAGCCTGTCTGCGATTGCGCGGTGCCTCGACCAATCGATCGGGGTCGGCTGGCGAAAGTCCTTCGGTGATCACGCTGCGGGGCGGTTCAGTAACTTGTTGGATGCGGGCCAGATAGCACGGGTCATGGTAGACGATCCGATCCGATCGAGTTGGGTTGGAGTGTCCTTTTTGAGATTCGGTTTTTGGCAATGTAGCTTGCTGTAGTCGGCCTTGCTGCAAGAGTTCCGCCAGCAGTTGGCTGTGATGCAGGACTTCGTAATGGCCACCCATTTGTGGATAGTCGTGCGTAAGACTGTTGACGCAGTGGGGACAGTGGGCCACGATCCGCCGGACACCATATTGGTTGAAGGTTTGGATATTTTGAGCGGCCAGCTCCTGGAAGAGAAACTCGTCCCCCATGCGCCGAGCCGTTTCGCCGGTGCAGCGTTCCTGGCGGCCCAGGACGGCGAAGTTGACGTTGGCGGCCTGTAAGAGCCGGACCATACTCCTGGCAACACGTCCGATTCGTGGGTCGTAGGCTGCAGCGCAACCGACCCAGTAGAGGATTTCAAAATCAGGATTCTCTTCTACCGTGGGCACATTCAGGCCTTTTGCCCAGGCAAAACGATCTTCCGCCGGAAGTCCCCAGGGATTTCCGGCCCGCTGGGTCTTTTGCAAACTGGTCGCCGGCGGTCCTCGCAACTGGCCTTCCCCGATCAGGTAGCGCCGCATGTCGGTGATCAATTCGACCGGACTGACGCCTAAGGGGCAAAGATCGGCACACGCGCTGCAAGTGGTGCAGGACCAGAGTGTTTCCGCCAGGATGGTATTTTCATGCAGGACGGGCCCCTGTGCGCCGGTTGCCGGGTTCGTGTTGTCAGTATCCGCCTGGCCAGACAGACTTGGTCCCACAAGGTTGAGATGGGAACGCAGGTCCTGGACCAGGTTGCGGGGAGAAAGAGGCTTATTGGCTTCAAAGGCGGGGCAGGCATCTTCACAACGCCCACAAGAAACGCAGGCGTCCAAGGTTCGCAGTTGGATACGGCTGAAATCCTCGATCGACCGGATGCCGACCTGACCGGTTTCCTCAACCTCTTCCATGGCAACCAGCCGCATCGTCCCGAGGGATGGTTCGTGCGTGAGCAGATTTAGCGCGCCGGCCACCGAATGCAGCAGCCGTGTGTAGGGAAAGGCGCCGATCAGGCCGAGTGCGAGCAGTGCATGTCCCCACCACAGCAGGACATGCCAACGGCCGGCCGTATTCGAATCCAAACCGAGGGCCGCCAGGCCGCTGGCGATGGCATACCCGACGAAAGAGAGGCCGGGCAACGGAGTCTCGGCGTGGATGATGCGCAAACCTTCCACGAAGTAGCCTGTGAGGCCAATCGCCAACAGCCCCAGCAGCACGATTCCATCGAGCGATCCTTGGCCAATACTACTGGTGCCTTGCCAACGCCGAATCAGTAGCAGCAGGCAGCCCAATAGCATGGCGATGCCCAAGGTATCGAGGGTGACCTCGTAGAGGGCATAGTACAGGCCTTTGTGAAACACCGGGTTGCTGGGTGCTCGTCCCATGAGATCGGCCAGGATATGTTCCAGGGCAATCAGCAGCGTGCCGAGAAATAAGACGCCCATGCCGACAAACAGCAAGCGATGGGCGCTGCTGGCGAGCGGTCGTCCGACCATGCGGCGTTGGAGCAGGATGGTGCTGAAAAATCGGCGGGCGGCTTGTACCCAAACGTGGGCTCCCCGGGAGGTAGCCGCGGTTTTGCTCTTTTTCCCCAGGTTCCAAAGCCGTATGCGCCGAGTGACGCCCCAGCAAAAGCAGGCCATGGCAAGGAAAGCGAGGAGATAAAAAACAATCTTCGAAAAGTGGGAAACGTTACCAAAGACTTCCCGCATCAGGAGTGAGTTCGTGGTGTCCGCGAATATGCCTGAATGTTGCACCGTTGGTGCTCCTAGCTACTCGGCATCATCTTGCCGGACCGAGCGTATGGTGTTGAGGAATTGCTGCATGCTTTGTGTACGTTGCTCCGGGTTTGGCCGCATGCATTCGGTGATGGCTTTCATCAGGGCGGGATGGATGTTGGGGTAAAATTTGGTGATCGGAGGCGGTTCCGATTGGCCATGGCTCATGGCCGCCATGCCGTCGCTGCCCCGTTGCCAGGGCAGGTCAAACGCAAATAATTCGTACATCGAAACGCCGAATGCGAAGATGTCCAGACGCTGATCGGTAGGTTTGCGCCGCACCACCTCCGGCGCCATGTAGTTGGGAGTTCCGGTGCGAATGCCTGGCTGCATGAATTCCTTGCGTGCTGGTACCGTGAGACCAAAGTCGATCAGCTTGAGCGATTTGACATCGGGGGCACAGACAAAATTACGCGGACAGATGTCGCGATGGATGTAACCCGCCTCGTGCACGACCTGCAGCGACTCGGCCGCCTGCCGCATGAGGGTGAGCCGGTTGCCGTTAAGCAATTCACTGCGGCTGATGATCAGCGAATTGAGGCCCGGTCCATCCAGAAATTCCATGACGATGAACCGCTCGCCCTTGGTCGTGATGCCATAGCCATGGGTGGTGACGATGCGCGGGTGATTGAAAATGGAGGCGATTTCACCCTCGCTTGGTTTGTCCAAGCCGCGAAATCGCATTTCCAGTTGTTCCGTTTTCTTCTTGTCAAGAATTTTCAAGCCGACAATCTGGTCGGTTTCGCGATCGCGTGCCTTAAAAAAGTCGGACATGGTACCGGAGACGGCTTCGCGGAGGATTTCGTACCGCTTGGCAATATCGACCTTGCCACCTTCCATAATCGATTTAAAAAACGAGCTGATGCCCATCGCGCCCCATGCCTTACTTGCCGCAGTAGTCGATGACGCGTGCAATCTCGCTTTTCAGCTCGGCACGCCGGACGATGCGGTCGATGTAACCGTGTTCCAGCAGGAATTCGCTGGTTTGAAATCCTTTGGGCAACTCAATACGTATGGTTGCCTTGATCGTGCGCGGGCCAGCAAAGCCGATCAGCGCTTTGGGTTCGGCAAAAGTGATGTCGCCGAGCGAGGCGAAACTGGCGGCAACGCCACCCATCGTGGGATTGGTCAATACCGAGATGAACAGACCGCCGGCCACATCGTAACGAGCTAAAGCCGCGCTGACTTTCGCCATCTGCATGAGTGAATAGATGCCTTCGTGCATCCGCGCGCCGCCGCCCGATCCACTGATGATAATCAGTGGCAATTTCTGCTCGGTCGCCCGTTCGATGAGTCGTGTGAGTCGTTCTCCCACCACCGAACCCATGCTGCCCATGATGAAGGCCGAGTCGGTCACGCCAAACGCAACCCGCCGGGCACGAATCATGCCACAGCCTGACAGGATCGCATCGCGCAGACCGGTTCGCTTTTGTTCGGCAGCCAGCCTGTCTTGATAACGCTTTTTGTCTTGGAACTTGAGAGGATCGACCGGAAACAGGTTCGCGTCCCATTGTTCGAACGTGCCATCGTCCAGCATGCCGTTGATGCGTTCCCAGGCGCTCAGATACATGTGGTGCCCGCATTCGGGGCAAACGTTCATGAGCCGCTGGGCTTCCTTGCGGAAGATCATCGCTCCACAATCGGCGCAGCGCAGCCACAACCCGCTGGGTACGCCTCGCTTCTCACGGACACGACGTGACCGGTCACTGCCTGGTTCGAGATTGCTGGTGGCCATGACGGAAGGGAATTTATGATTTATGATTTATAATTGATGAATTGTGGTGGGCAGAAGATCTTGGATCATCACCCATGATTCATCGGCCCGAGCTCTCTGTTTCCATAGTAATCTAAAAACAACTTTGGAGGTCCGGGGACTGTGTGCCAATATACCAAGGGGCCAGTTCACAAGCCATGCCGACTCGGTTAGCGACTTACCAGGGTGGGGCTCACTGCAATCGCTTCCCATAACTGTCGCGGGTGGCCACCACGTTGCCACAAGTCGCCCAGTTTGTCCTGGAGCAGGATGCTGCGACACAGGCTGGCTAACGGGTCGTTGAGCACAATCGCGACGGTGCCAGATTTGTGTTTTTTGGTTATTCTGGCC
>JAJRWS010000243.1 GCA_024276705.1 Planctomycetota bacterium
CCGACACCTGACACCTGACACCTGACACCTGACACCTGACACCTGACACCTGACACCTGACACCTGACACCTGACACCTGACACCTGACACCTTTTTTCTGCATCATGACTCCACCCTCGCATCCTACCGCCACTGCTACCGATACGGATGCCGATTGGCAGTCGTGGGAGGAATATGTGGAACGGCTGCACGAGGCGGCCCGCGCGGTGAACGAGCCGTTGCCATTCTATGAACAACTGTTGCATGGGGCGGTTGATGCGGTCGCTGCATTGGGCGGCGCAATTTGGCGGCGCACTGCGGATGGTGCGCTCGAGCTGATACATCAGATCGGTTTCCAGGAAGTATTCGAACTGCCGGAAGTTGCCAAGGGCCAGGCTCAGCGCCAGATGATGCAATTGGCAATGCGGGTAAAGGCCCCTAGAATCTGTCCGCCGCGCGGTGAGCGCGCGGCCTTGAACACTCCTGCTGGTAACCCTGCCAGCACGGGTCCTGAGTTCGCCGAAAATCCCAGTTCCGCGGTCCTCCTGTTATGTCCTGTACGCAACTCCATGGGCGAGGCTTCCCCAGGTTTCGGCCGGAACGACTCCACTACCGAACCTCGTGTTCAAGCCGTCGTGGCCCTGTTTCAGGATTCCAACCATACTCCCGCCGGGCAGGAGGGAGGTTTGCAGTTCTTGTCGACAGTCTGCCTGGCGGCCACGGACTTTGAGGCGTTTTTCGCAATGCGGGCATTGCGCACCCGGCAAGACAAGTTTCGACAAGCCGCCGGTTTGCTGCAGCAATTGAGCGGTTCCCAAGCGCTGAAGCCAACCGCTTACCAGATCGTGGGCGAAAGCCGTCGGCTCCTCGCCTGTGACCGGGTGAGCGTGCTGGTGCCGCGCGGCCATGGTTGGCAATTGTTGGCGGTTAGCGGTGCCGATCCGATTCACGCCCGTGCCGATTTGGTTCGGCAACTCTCCGCGCTGGCCAGGCGGACCGCCCACTGGGGCGAAGTGGTCGAATACAGGGAAAACCAAGCCAGCTCCCCGATGGAGAAATGCAACGCACACCGACTTGATGCAACGGAGTTGCCCTCGGCGTTGGGGGAAGCTCTGCAGCGGCACATCGACACGTCGCATGCACGCCACCTGGTGGCGGTTCCCATGGTCCCCAAACGGTCCCTCCTCGATACCTCGGAGGAGGAACTGGCAAGCCCTTCGGACCCTCGGCCCACGGCCGTGCTTGTGGCGGAGCAGTTTTCCGTGGCAGGTTCCGATGGCAAGTGCCTCTCCCGGCAGGCGGCGATCGATCTGGCCGCGCTGTGTGAACCGGCATTACGCCGGACGCTGCATGGGAATCGATGGCCCGTGCGGATGGGGCTGCGAGTGGCTCGCGGATCTTCCTGGCTGGCAACCTCATTGGGGTTGCGCCGGGCAGGATTGGCGGCCGTCGGCCTGGTGGCCCTGGTTGCGGCCCTGGTCTGGATTCCGGTCGATTTAGAAGTGGCTGCCCCCGCCTCGCTTCTGCCCCGTGTCCGCGGTAATCTGTTCGCCCCTTGCAATGGTACCGTGAAAAAAGTGTTGGTGTCGCATGGCGATGTGGTGGCTGCCGGCCAGGTTCTGACGCTCCTCGACGATCCTCAGTTGGCCCTCGAAACGCAGCGAGTACGGGGTGAGATTCAAACCGTACGCAAACAGTTGGAAGCGGTTACCGCTGCCCAGACCGACCGGTCCGCGCGGGCGCAGACGGACCGGTTACCGGCCGGCTTGCCTCTTTCCGCCCAACAACAGCAATGGACCCAGCAATTGGCCGGATTGAGTGGGCAGTTGCAAATACTCGACCGGCGTCGCGCTGCGCTCACGCTGCACAGCCCCATGGCGGGACGCGTCTTGACGTTGGATGTGCAAAATCTACTGGAGACTCGCCCCGTCAGGCGCGGCGATTTGCTTTTTACGGTGGCCAATGTCGATGCGGGCTGGATCCTGGAGGCCGAGTTGCCTCAGGACCGTCTGGGCACGGTTTTGCAGGCGGCCAAGACGAGTGCGGTCAGCTTGCCTGTACGCTTTCGTCTGGCTGGCAACTCGCGTCGTACCTATTCGGGGCATGTGGAGCAGATCCAAGCCACGGCCGTGCTGCTCGACACGGATCTGACCGGTCCGGCCCCACCGATAGGAGTGCGGATTTGTGTCGACCAGGAGGCACTACCGTACGGCCGGCCCGGCATGGCGGCCGAGGTGCGCATCGGCTGTGGGCGCCGTGCCATGGGGTATGTCTGGCTGCACGATGTGTGGGAAACGGTTTATCGCTGGCTGGTGTTTTGAAACGTGGGATCGCGTACCAGTGTGGGGATTTTCTGGATGGGCAGCGCGGAACTACAGCGGCACCTCTCCAGCCGTAACGGTGAGTATCGCGGCCATGGAGACAGGAGACGCAGCGATTGAACCGGCTCTCGGAGCCGATCGGTCACTAAGTTATGTGCTATCGACCAAGTTTTACCTTGACTATTGGTAGACTGCCTCCCATATTTACAGGATGGTACCGAGAGCATTACAGCCGGAGGTGGAGCGATCGCTGAGGTCGTTTCCAGCCGTGGGCCTGGTGGGGCCTCGCCAGGTTGGAAAGACGACATTGGCCCGAATGATTCAGGCGGATTGGCCGGGAGAGGTGGTGGCCTTGGATCTTGAGGATCCCACCGACCTGGCCAAGCTGGAGAATCCGGAGATGCTGCTCGGGCAGTACGAAGACCGCCTGGTGATCCTCGATGAGGCCCAGCAGAAGCCAGAGCTTTTTCCTTTGCTGCGGGTATTGATCGACCGCAACCGCCGCCCCGGACGGTTCTTGATTTTGGGTTCGGCGTCCCCCGAACTGAAGCGGCAGGTTTCGGAAAGCCTGGCCGGGCGGATCGTCTACCACCAGCTCGCGCCTTTTACGCTCGCCGAATTGGACGGCGGAAAGGAGAACGGGCAAATCGCCGACCGGTTATGGGTTCGCGGGGGCTATCCCGAAAGCACCCTGGCCCAAGAGGACGGCCTGTCGATGCAATGGCGGGAAAATTTCGTTCAGACGCACCTGGAGCGCGATATGCCGGTTCTTGGCATCCGTGTGCCGGCCACGACGTTGCGCCGGTTTTGGACGATGGTTGCCCACTGCCATGGGCAGACATGGAACGCCAGTCGGATTGGCGAGAGCATGGGCATCGACCATAAAACGGCCCGCCGTTACCTGGATATCCTCTCGGACACTTTTATGTTGCGTCAGCTTCCGCCCTGCCACCCAAACGTCAAGAAACAATTGGTCAAATCACCCAAGGTCTACATTCGCGATTCGGGCCTGCTGCACAGTCTGCTGAAGATTGGCGATTGGGATACCTTGCAAGGGCATCCGATTCTCGGCCAGTCGTGGGAAGGGTTTTGCATCGAGCAGATTCTCGAAACCATTCCCAGCCAATGGGACGTGAGCTTCTACCGCACGCGCAGCGGGGCCGAGATGGATTTGGTAATTCATCCGGTCGCCATGCAGCCGCCGATCGCCGTTGAAATTAAAGTCTCGACCTCTCCGAAGCTGACCAAGGGAAATTGGAACGCGCTGCGGGACCTCGCGCCGCGGGCGTCCTGGGTGGTCTATCCGGGCCGGCAGCGCTGGCCGATGGCCGAGGATGTGGAGGCGCTGCCGCTCGAGCAAATCGCTCGCATCGCAGAATCCGTATGACGGCCGTCTGGGCACCGGTTATCCGGATCGTAAGGTCTATCCGATTGCCGCCTTGTTCGTGTTGGTAAAAGATGCCAGGCTGAGTCATAATAGATGTTACAGTAGTTCCCAATTTGGCGGATGAAGCCGACCTGGCTAGCATCCATAATGCGGCAAATCGCTTGGCAGGCGGCTTATCCGCCTGCCGTCCTTGCTTCACACCATGCGGAATTTGGAAGTGCTGAGTTACAGGGTGTGATTGCCTCACCTCGTGGGATACGCATGAAACAGCAGCACGTCCAATTCGATTTTCGCCCGCCAGCTTTTGTGTGGCTGGTTCTGGGGATTGCGTGGCAGGCGAGCGTGTGGCCGCTTGCTGCGGAGGAACTTGCCACGGAGAAACATCCAGCGGCGGAATCGCACGTTTCGGAGCGCCGACCGCTGGTGGTCGACGGAGTCGTACTGCGGCCCTTGCGGTTGGCAGAGGTTCCGGCCCAACAGACTGGCCTGCTACGGCAACTGGCGATCCGTGAAGGGGAGCGGGTGGAGGAGGGCCAGTTGTTGGCGTCGCTTGACGATCGGGCGGCCCGGCACGATTTGCGGCAAGCCGAACTGGAATACGAACTGGCAACGCTGCGGGTGGCGAACGAGGTCCGCTTGCGTTACGCGGAGAAAGCGCTGGAGGTTGCCCGGGCGGAAGTGGCCCGCTCGAAGGAATCGATCGAGAAATTTGCCAAAAGTATTTCGCAATCGCAATTGGATGTGGAACGGTTGTCGGTGGAAAAATTGCGGCTGGAGACCGAGCAGGCCCGGCACGATTTGGACTTGGAGCGTATTGGCCAGAAGCTGAAGGAGAACGCCCTGGCCGCGGCCCGGTTGCGAGTCGAGCAGCATCAGTTGCGGGCGCCGTTTGCTGGTACGGTGGCCCTGGTACGTGGCCAGGTGGGCGAATGGGTGGAGACGGGCAGTCCGGTCCTCCGCCTGGTGGCCGCCCGGCGGTTGCGGGCGGAAGGCTTCTTGTCAGCGGATCCCTTGTGGGAGGCGGACCAGACCCAGCAGTCGTTGGTGGGCCGAACGGTGAGGATGCTAGTGACGCGTCCCGACGGGCAAACGGTCGGCTGCCAAGGGACGTTGCGATTCGTCAGCCCGGAAATGGATCCGGTGACCAGGCAGGTCCGAATTTGGGCCGAAATCGACAACAGCCAACAGCACCTGCGCCCCGGCCAGCGCGGGCGGCTGGAGATCATGAGATAATAGCCTCTAAGTCGGCAATCGTTGGTCAAGGACCTGCCAGAAATCAACGATGTCGATTTGCACCTCGGCGAATTGGGGTGATTGATAAACGTTGGTGGAGGTCGCCATCGTAAAGGTTCCACCATCGTTGATGAAAAATTCGATGGTACGCGCCTCCGTATCAACCAGCCAGTATTCGGCGATGCCGTGTTTTGCGTAAAGATCAAACTTTTCGAGACGGTCTCTGCGAGAAGTGCTGGGAGACAAGACTTCGATGACCAGGTCGGGAACACCGCGAACTCGATCCTTGAGGATAGCCCGATTTTCTTTTCGCACGTAGATCACATCGGGCTGTGGAATGGTATCGTCGCTCAGCACGGTATCCATGGGCGCCACCATCGCGAAAGCATGAGAGCGTTCGGCGATTGAGACAAGGCGTTCGTAAAGCAATCCCACGACGAATTGATGGAGAAGAGACGGGCTTGGTGACACGATCATGCGTCCTCGTAAAAGTTCAACCGGTTCTCCCTCGGGCAACTGCCAATAATCCATCGCCCGGTACGGCCCAACCGTGGAATGCGGCGAGTCGCTCGTGAAGCTTTCGTAGGTAACGGAACCGGTAACCATACTTCCATCCTACTCAGTTTTGCCCCGATTGGAAATGGAGTGTAGAATGGATGTAGCTGCCAATTTCAGTGGCTGGAGTCGGCCTGATTTTATTTCCTTGAGAAAACCCTCGGCTTTGCCGGGGGACTGGCAGAGTTCGACAGTTCCGTAGTGATATTGCTCGTGCTCGTGCTCGTGCTCGTGCTCGTACTCGTACTCGTACTCGTACTCGACTGGAACCATTGCATTCAACAGAAACATAAGGCCATGGATATTGATGATGACCGACCTTGCCTCCCAGTCGGGTTCGAGTACGAGTACCGCTTTGCTGAGTACGAGTACGATATTCTC
>JAJRWS010000244.1 GCA_024276705.1 Planctomycetota bacterium
TGGATATTGATGATGACCGACCTTGCCTCCCAGTCGGGTTCGAGTACGAGTACCGCTTTGCTGAGTACGAGTACGATATTCTCTTCTCGGCTCCTTTGAGGAGCCTTCCTCAAGCCACCCGCTATGCGGGTGGTACATGACGGTTTCAACAATACGAAATCCGAATATCGAAACCCGAAACAAATACAAAATCAGAAGCTCGAATGACCAAAACGAATCATTTCATGCCTTTCTCCAAAGTACGGACGACCAACTAAGTTTTTGTCATTGCTTTTCGCTCTCTGCTTTACGAATACGCGGCCCGATCGGCGGCGGCTGCCGCTCGAAGTTGTTGGGGGAAGTCGGGCAAGGCGGCCAGAACGCGTGTCCAGGTGGGAATTGAAGGAGTGGTTGCGGGACTGCCCAGGATTTGGCTGCCGGTGATGGCAATCTGGCCGGCAAAGCCTTCGATGGTCTGTTCTTCACCATGCCGGTCGTATTGCAGACTGTTCAATAACGCGTCGGAGTGGTACTGGCGTATGGCATCCTGGGCCGAGCGCAGGTAGGCGGCACGCAGACTCAAGAAGTGCCCCGGCGAGAATACGACACCCCGACTGGCCAGCGTATGGATGATGCTGGTAAACACATCGCGGCACATACCCATCAAACCCCGTTCGGGGTCTTCCAGGGAAAGGGGTTGGTGCTTGTGTTCGTACAACCGGCCCAGATCGACCTGGCAGACCCGTTTGGGAGACGTATTGCGGAAAACCTCGGCCAGCGTGCCGACTTCCAACCCCCAGTCGCTGGGAATGCGGTTGGAGCGGGCCAGGGTCGAGGTGATGGCGAACTCGCCTGCCAACGGGTAGCGGAAGCTATTGAGAAACACCAGGAAATCGTCGTTTCCCAAGACGGCCATCAGGGCGCGGAGTAGCGGTGCCACCAGCAGCCGGACCACCCGCCCATGCATTTTGTCGGTGCAGCGGGCGTAGAAGGCCTTGCAAAAGTCGAAGTCTAAGCTCGGATGGGCCATCGGCAGGCAGAGCCGAACCAGCATGTCGTTGTCGTAATTGACAATGTCGCAGTCGTGCAGCACGAACGCTTTGAGTTTTGGGTCGGCCAGCAGGTAACCAAACGCGGTCCAGACCGCCCTGCCCTTGCCAGGTCGGGAGAGATCGAAACCGGATTGCTGCAAATTTTCCAGCAGGGCCGCGCCGCGAGGCCCGTCGGTCCAGAGAATTTCAGCCCGATCGCCCAAAGGGGCGAGTTGGCGGAGCGCTTCGCGATAATCCTCCTCGCCGGTGGTGCGGTTAAGCACGACTACGGTCGTGTCGATAAAGTGGACTTGGGCCAATTGCTGAACGATATTGGCAAACGGTTCGGCCCGCATGTCGGCCGCCGTAATGGGAAGCAGCAGGCCAATACGGTATTTTTGAGTCACCTCCGTGAGCATTGACATCAGTTCCGACGGATGGGCCGTGCCCATGTCGTGAATGGTCGTGATTGGGCCATGTTGAGCGAAGTCGGGCATGAATCAAATTCGGATTGCGGAATTCGGATTGCGGGAAGGGGAATGAATCGTGGCGGACAGGAGGGTGGGGTCAGGAACCTTTTTCATCCCACGGCGTGCAGCCATCAAGTGGGCGGGGTCTGGAACCTTTTTCGGCCAGAGTGCTTTGTCGTACATGATTGCTTGCTCCGAAAAAGGTTCCTGACCCCTTCCCCGGTATCCAGTACATGGGGCGATGCCTTCCTGCTGACCCTTTCCCCGGTATCCAGTACGTGGGGCGTTCCAGGCCCCGCCCTCCTGTTGGCCATTGTATCTCAGTACTCCCAATTTCCTCGTAGCCCTACGTGGGGCAGGGCGATAAGCCGTCCGGGAACCGACGTTTTTAACTGCTAGCACGCTGTCCGGGTCGGCTTCATCGGCCATTCTTGGAACTACCTTACCTTCTACTCCAGCCAGACCGCCTGGCCGGGGAGCAGCCGCAGTATACCGGATTCCGCCGCGATTGGCTGCCCCGCGATCAGGTCGCGTTGAAAACTGCTAGCGTTCAGGGCCGCTAAATCGAGTTTTTGCTCCCGGTCACTCACATTGACCGTCACCAGTACGGTTTGGCTGCTGTCGGGACTTTGGCGGAGGAAGGCGGCCAGGGCCGGGTTGCCCGGGTCGACCGCCTGCTGGCGACCCTCGGGATGAAATGCGGCCGTTTGGCGGCGCACTTCCAGCAGGTGCCGGTAGCCACGATAGATGGTCTGGGCCAGGCTGCCGGGCCGGCCGATTTGGGCCTGAAGCTGGTCGATCGAAAATTTTTGCCGATTGATCCGGCGTGGCTGACCACTTGCCGCGGCCCCGGCCGTATCGTTGCGGCTGCCGACAAGGCTGTGGAAATAAACCGCGGGGATGCCGCGCATGGCGAGCATCACCGCCTGAGTCGCCAGAAAACGCCGGGCGTGCAGGGCGACTTGTGCGGCGCTGTCCCGTTTGGCCTCGCCGGCGCCAAGCTTCTCGTCATCGATGGGGTGCTCCGGCGCCAGGGCATCGACGTAAGCGATATTCAATTCATAGGGCACATCGGTGCCATTGGCTTGCCTGCGGGTGCTTACCAGTCCGCCGCGAAGTTGGACCGCCTTGACCAGCGAATCGATTCGTTGGGCTGGGACCAGACCTTCCAGAGGCCGAACGCCGATGCCGTCGTGCGAGGCGGTGAAATTGAGAAATGTCGTGTCGGGAGGGGGAGGCTCCAAGTGAGCCAGCCAGTCGGTCAGGGCCGTGGCGTCGTGGTGTACAAACGCATCCAGCAGCAGGGGAGGCAGGCTGAACTGGTAGACGATGCGGGCTTCATTCCCCTGGCCGAAATAACGGACATTCTCCTGGTGTGGCACATTCGTCTCGGTCAGCAGCCATACACCGGGCGCGACCCATTCCAGTAGGTCTCGCATCAGTTTGACGACCTCGTGCGTCGAGGGCAAATGGAGGCAGTTGGTGCCGATTTCTTTCCATAAAAAGGCAACCGCATCGAGCCGGACGATTTGGGCGCCATGCGCCACGTAGGCCAAGAGGATTTCGAGCATCGCCACCAGGACTTGCGGTCGGCGGTAGTCGAGATCGACCTGGTCACTGCTGAAGGTGGTCCAGACATGCCGTGTCCCGGCTGGCGTCTGGACCGGTGTGAGTAGCGGCAAACTCCGGGGTCGCACGACTTCGGAGAGATCGGTGTTCGGGTCGACTTCGATGAAAAACCGGCGGTAAGGCTCCTGGCCAGCCAGGTAGGCTTGAAACCAGTCGCTTTGCCGCGAGATATGGTTGAGCACCAGATCGAACATCAGCCGGAAGTGGCGCCGGAGCTGTTCGATATCGTCCCAGTTGCCGACCTGGGGGTCGACCGCCAGGTAATCGATGACCGAAAAGCCGTCGTCGGAGGAATAGGGAAAAAAGGGCAACAGATGGACCGTGCTTAGCAGCCGGTCCCAATGTTCCTGACGCAGGAAATTTTCCAGTGTTGACAGTGGGCTGGGGCTTGGGGGCTGGGAGTTGGGGGCAGGGGGTTGGGGGCTGGGAGCTGGAAGAGGGGCGGAAATTTTCGCGTGCTTTGGCCCGGTAGCGCGCACTTGATCGGCATAGGTGATCAGCACCACATCGCGTTCGTCCCAGTCGTGGGGCTTGGGTACCTGATGGTTTTGCTGGCGGAAACGTTCGACCAGGGCGATGATTTCCTGCAGGCAGTCTTCGGCGGCGGTTCCGTAGAGCTTTTCCAGCTGGCGGCGAAGCCGTCCGGCAATCGGGTCCTCGGAGGTAGTGGTCACAAATCATCCATTCCTGTGTGGTTGGTGATCAAGGTGCGTAGCTTGCGCCGGAGGACCGAGTAGCTGAAAAAGCGCCGGCCTAATTCATAATTGTTGTCCACGACCGTCTCGCGATGGTCGTGGTCGTGAATGATGCGTTCAACTTGTGTCACGACGTCCTTGGTGAGGTAACCGTTCATCGTAATCACCTGGAAGCCTTTCGGTTCGATGTCGGTGACGAAAATCGAATAACGGTTGACCAGTACCGGTTTGCGATAGAAAAATGACTCGATCAGAGCGTTGCCGAAACCTTCGTAGATGCTGGGGTAAGTGATGAAATCGGCCGCCTGATAAGCATCTTCCAGCGTATACAAGGCGCGTCCTTGCGAATCGGTGCTGCGCAGTTCTGAAATACGATCGGCCACCAGGAGCAAATCGACGCCTTGCTGGTCGGCCATTTCCTGCAACGCATGCAGGTATTCGTCACCTTCATCTCCCGATTCATGGGAAACAACCAGCTTGCAGCGGGGATCTTTCAAGGCGGCAATCAAACCGATGGCATGTTCGATGCCCTTGCGTGGTACCACCCGCGTGGGTTGCAGAAAGAGTATGTCGTCCGGTCTCAGGCCGATGTCCGTGCGAAAGCCGCGGGCGTAGTCGTCTGGTTCGGGCGGAGGATTTTCGAAGTCGAGGACATTGGGAATCAGCGTGGAGGAGACACCACGTCGATAGGACAATGCATGTTGGGCCGTTGTGCTGATGGTGACATGCTGGATGGATGGCAGGGCTGCGGGAAAGGACATCGAGAGGAAATCGCCGATCGCATTGACGGAATAGCGGTCGCGCTCCCAATAGAAATCATGGTGATGAGCGATGACCGGGAAGCCGGTCTCGGCGACGAACTGAGTTAGTGCCAGGCCGAAGGGGACATTCATCGGGATGCAGAGCGCGTTTTCGATAATCAAGATATCGATTTCAAATTGTTCGACGAATTCGTAGATGGTGCGGCGCAGGTGCTCGCTGATCGCGTAAATGCGATGCGTCACTTCCGAACCGCGGGTTGATTTGCCAAAAATACGCCCATTGATCCATTGAATGTCGGGATGCCCAAAATAAGCGTGTGGAACCAACTTGCTGATTTTTGGGTTGGTGTCGAGTTTGCCACCGTACCAGTAGCTGACGTGTCGATGATCCCAAAGAACCTGCGCCCACTTGGCAGCCTCCAGCGAGACCCCGTCCGTACCGGCAAAGCGAGTGCCGATGAAGCCAATGTTTTGGGCCATATTGTTGTGCGGAACGATCATGGTAGAATTAACCCAGGTATTTGCTCCAAGCGGGTCACGATTGCGTCGGGTTCGCCATATTCGTTCCGGTTCGGATCGTCCTCGCGGAGCCGCAAGCTGCGGCCATCGCCCGCGAATAGGGCGGTCTTATAGCCTACCTGCGCCGCGGGCCAGATGTCGTTGCGCAGGTCGTTTCCCACGTAGAGAGTGGTTGCCGGTTCGAGGCCTTGTTGGGCCAGGGCCGTGGCGGCTTGCCGGTAGAGGTGGCAGCTCGGTTTAGCCCGGCGTAACAGGTAAGAATAGAAGCATAGACGTGGCTCGAAGCCGAGTTGTTCGAGGGTGGCACCGGCGACGGCGGGAAACAGCAGGGGCGTAAAAAACTGGGCATTGCTGATAATCCCCAAAACCTGTCCGAGACCGGTTAATTGTTGCAGGCAGGAGCTCAGGCCTGGCATCGGCCAGACCGGGTTGGTACGGATTTCGTACTCGATGGCAAGCCGCTGATAATCGAAATGAGCAGATGGGGCGGAAGTCAACTCGCCGAGTGCATGCAGGCGGGCACACGTTTGTCGCCAGATTTCCACGATATCGACTTCCGGATGGGGGATGCCAGCAATCCGGTCGGCCTGATGGCTGGCTTCAATCTGTTCACGCCAAATCGATACGCCATGCTGGCCGTCTCCCGTGTAGTCCAGACCGGCCGCTCGAAGCGCTGCGGGAAAGGCAATCTGTCGGTCGGCAGCCGATGGTGCGTCAGGGGCCGACAGGCCGATGTCGCCCACGCCGCTGACCATCAACGTGCCATAGATATCGAACAGAACCGCCCGGATACCCACCAATTGGGGCAAACGGGGCGCTAGATGCGTGTTTCTGGGGCACAGTGGCAGACTGGCGCGATGGAGGGCAGCAACATGCGAGTCGGTCATGGTTCGATTCGAATGGGCAGGAGGCGGTCCGGACGGAGTAGCGTATCCAACAGCGATTGACCGCGAGGCAATGGTTCCCAAGAGGAACTCGGTTCGATTTCCAGAAGGCGAGTATAGAGGGTTGCCAGTTGGTCGCCTACGCGGGCAAGCGAATAATGCTGCCCGACCGCTTTCCGGTTGGTATCGATGCGACGGGAGACTTGCAGTTCGTCGAGATGAACGTCTGTCAGGTCGAGCTGTCGATTGAGACTGCGCAGTTGATTTTGAGATTTCGGGTCGCCATGAACGCGACGGATGATATCGGCTTGCATCCGGGCAGGCAAGCGGGCAAAGTCGATCGTTGGTCCGGAGACGTACGGTTCAAACAGGCCGGCTTCGGTCGTGGTGGCCATTGGCGGCTGACCATACTCAGTTCGTAGCGTACGGTACAATGCTTCCAGCGCTTGGACCAGTTGCGTGCGATCGACCCATGCGGCGGGGATCGCCAATCGAGGGGTGAGTGAGTCCAGGCAAATGCCCGCCTGCTTAAAGTCCGTGGTAATCTCAGGCAGATCGCGTCCCAGCAGTTGCTTGCCAGCCAGCCAGCATTCGAGGAAGACCATGCCAAATCCTTCGGCAACGCTTGTGGTCAAGAGCAGATCGCAGGCGGCCAGAACTTGTTCGTACGATACCTGGTCATCGGTGGGGGTGCCGAAGCGGCAAGGCAGGTCGAGTTGCTTGGCCAGTTGTTGCCAGCGATCGAAGCTGGCTCGTTCGAGTGGATTTTGCGGAGCTATCGTGACATGCAGCCAGGCCGGACGGGATGCCGGAACGCTGGCCGCCGCGCTCCAGAGCAACATTTCGCCGATGTTTTTACGGCGAATCCCCCGAACCGGATAGGTGATCCAGGTGGCATCCACGGGCATGTCGAGCAAAGTTGCCAGTTGTTGCCGTGCGCTAATTCGATTGGAACGGGTTCGATTGGAACGGGCTCGATCGGCAGGAGCCTGTCGGGAAAGGGACTGAACTGGCCCTTCCCGCGGGGCTGGGCCGGTGGCAACGAGGGTTGGATTCGAGACCGGATTAGGGACCAGGTGCAGCCGTTCGGGGTGCACGCCAGCAACGCTGAGAAGCTGCCGATCGCGGCCGTTGAGTACCGCGTAGTGGATCGCGGGGGCTTGCGGGTAGAGAAAATCGGGTAAACGATCGATCTGGTCCGGGGCCAGCGCGGTGGCCAGCTGTCGATAGTTGTCGGGACGCAGGTCTTCGGCAAAGTCGTGGATTTGCAGCAGCAAGTGGTAGCCCCGTCGGGCTAACTCTGCGGCAATCAGGGGGATTGCCACGTTTTTCCCCAGGGCATGATTGTGCCAATGGAGTAGCGTTTGTACGCGTTCAAACTGAGCCCGGTCCAGTACAGCAAGAATCGCTTCGACGGTGGCGAGAACTTTCTGTTGTAGGGAATCGCCTTGTAGGGAATCGCCTTGTAGGGAATCGCCTTGTAGGGAATCGCCTTGTAGGGAATCATAGTCGAGACCCGCGACCGACTGAGTCTGTAGCGGAAACGGCAGTTGTCGAGCCAATTGCTCGTGGGGCCAGTCATCCGCTCGGCCGCCATGGAGCACCAAGACCTGCTCGGGACGCGCGCCGGCCTCCGCCAGGGCCAGCAGATGGTTTTCGATCACCCGAGCGACGCCGCCCCGATTCAGGTGGTAGTGGAAGATGGCAAGTTGCATTATGGAATGATTGCCAGCTTCAGGGATCGATGCAAGCGACACCTTTGACAACGCCACTTTAATACTTGATACGTGCCCGAAGTGCGAGCGAGTGAACAGCCGTGATTTATTCACTCGCAGGCGTTTCGGGCTCGTACTCGCCGAGGTTTGGCGTCAAAGTAACGCTGTCCAACTACAATATCTACAATATATGGTCGGTCAGTGTTGAGTCGTAAGGGGGCTCGGCAAAACCTTCCTCGGCGGTGCGGTAGCAGGTGGGGCCATCCAGGTCGAAGCGATTGACTCGGGGCCGCGCAGCGGTTTTCCACGGTTCACTCCGCGTTTCCCGTACGGGGACATAACGTACTTCTGGGTAATCCCATGCTGCCTGCTCCCGGTAGGCCGAAGGTCGGTACGATTCGACCGGATAGCCCGTTTCGATCGGATATGCCGGTTCTTCATGATAGTGAGCCGCGGCAGGTCTGTGCCGGTGGTCCGGGATCGGGTAAGGGCGGTGGCGGCCGAACAAGGGTCGCCGCGCGCGCTGTATGGCCCAGTTGCCGAGCAGTTCCTGGATGACGGTCAGCGACAAACTGCCAGTTCGATTTTGGCAGGCCCAGAGGGCTTCCTGCCATACCGATTCACCGCGAACGAGTTCCAGTAACTCATGCCCCTGGTGCGTGAGCCGCACGCATGGGATGCCGGCGGTGGTGCGATCGATTTCCTTAAGCAGTCTGGCATCGATCAGCAGCCGCAGGTGATAGCGAATTCGTTCTTCACGCTGTCCATCTGAATTGCTGCGGAGTACGCTCACCGAACAATCGGCACCACGGTTTTCGATGTCCAGCAGCAATTGCCGCATCAAGTCGAGATCTCGTTTCATCGTGTCACTCCAGGAAATGTTCGTTTGCAGTTCAGCGCCCCCGGGCAGGTAGGCGGACCGGGAATTTGGCTGAAATGGCCGGCAAGGTCAATATCGATTGGCGGCTGCTAGCATTCACACATACATATCGTTCGGATCGGCCGCAGCCAGTTCAACCAGGAAATCGGCAATTTTTTCGGTGACGGCCTGGAAGTAGCGGGCTCCTTTCTCGGCAGTCGCCTCGGCCGGGTTGCCAACGCCCGTATCGGCTGTGACCTGGGTCCATTGCCGGGGTGCCCAGGCCCATTTTTCGCGCATGCCGGCCAGGCGAAATTGCTTTGCCTGGCCAGATCCTGCTTCCTGCAGGGGGCGGACCAGTTCGGGAGCCCAATGCAGCATGAGGCTTGTTTCCAGTTCGCCTGCGTGGTCGCCCGTTTCGACGAAAAAATCGTCGCCTGGGACAACCTGCCAGCCATTAAGCGAACAGAGAAACAAGTCGGTTTGTGCCTGCAGTTCGCGGATCATCTGCCGAAAATCGTTCCCGCCATGAAAATTCAGTACCACCAATTTGCTCACATCACACCCTTCCAGGCTGGACACCACATCGGCCAGCAGGCTGGCCTGCGTCGATGGATTCATGTTGATGACCAGAGGGATATCAAGCTGCTGCGTATTGACGCCAAAAGGGACTGTTGGCAGGACGATGGTCCGAGCTTCCCTTTCCCATGCCAGTCGGGCTGCCTCGATGGCAACGGTTTTGGCTTCGAGGTTATCGGTCCCATAGGGCAGATGGAAGTTGTGCGCTTCGGTCGCCCCCCAGGGGAGCACGGCCACTTCGTAGCGTGCCTGGCGGACCATCGGCAGCGTGGCTTCGGCGAGAACGTAAGGTCGAGCAGGCATGTTTCAGTGTTTCAGTGTTTCAGTGTTTCCGAAAACATAGCGATGCAAGAGCTGCGCATAGCTCGTTCCGGGCGGCATCTTTCAGGCAAACAAATCTTTTCGGAACGTCGTGTACCGCTCGTCGTATCCTCATCAATAGGCTCCGCCCACCATCCGAAAAGTTTGGCTTGCCGCCCGCGGTCCGATCCGTGGAGGTTGGTGCCATCGCGTCAGCGTCCCCGGAGGCAAACAAATCTTTTCGGGATGTCGTGTACCGCTCAGCGTATCCTTACCTAAATAGGCTCCGCCCACCATCCGAAAAGTTTGGCTTGCCGCAACAAAGCTGAACGCCCCCGGCAGGATTCGAACCTGCGACACCCGGTTTAGGAAACCGGTGCTCTATCCCCTGAGCTACGGGGGCTTGTTGTCATTTAACTCTCATTTTATAGTTTTTAATATGTGTCGTAATGTGTATCGGCACTAAACTTGGCACTAAAATACCTTGAGCTATCCTTTCGAGAGATCCGATTCTATCACGGGGTAACGACCATGGGCAGGTATAAAGGTAGCTGCAATAAAGGGTACTTTTACCGGAATGGTAGGGGGTGGGGCTTCAAGAAAAATGGTCGGTTCATGGCGCTCGAAAATGAGAACTGCGACCGGATGCGGGACAAAAGCACCTAGCTTGCCAAAGTCAAGGCAACCTATAGCCAGGCTTTGACAACCCCAAACCGGACGTGCAAGTTTTCGACGTATGCACACCCCACAGCGAGCCGCTGCTCTTTCGGAACATCGATTGATATCTGGTATGTCTTGCGACTCTCATGAACCTTTCGCTCATGTACGACAGCTTGCCCAACTGAAAGTCTACCGTTTCCCTCCAGGAAGGCGTACGCTTGAAACCCCGTCCTAGACGCTCGCGGCCCATCGAGCGTGCTTCTCGCGAAAACCCCAGCGGAGTCTTCGGCAGTAATCTTGAAAAGCGTGTGTATCGAGACGTCGCCATAAACCTCGCTTCCCCACTCGGTGTCCATGCTATTCCACCTCCGCCATCCAGTTAGCACAAAATTGCCATCCACGACTTCACGCGTTCCAGACAGGTTGTATTCTGGCGCGATCCAGCCGGCTGCGTCTCCGTCCTCGAAGTCGTCAAAGATGGGAAGTGTCTGTGCCTGACTACTTGTCACCAAGATGCCAAGACAAGTCGTGAACGATAAATAGGTTGCAAGTTTCATCTCTCGATTCTCCAACGTTGTTAGGGTCTATTGGACTACAAGCGTCCAAAGGGGAATTCGCCTCGGTGTCTCTCGCCACGCAGTTTTGCAGTGACGGGACGCCGATTTGTGAACAATGCCATTTCTGGATCTGGTCGACTCACCGAGGCCCGACCGAACTTCAGGGCCGACTTCTCGATCGATTGCAATCGTCTCCGTCATATAAGGACCCCGTTGTTACTGTCTAAACCGGACAGGCTCGGCGAGTTTTTTGGGAAATCAGCCATAAACTCGCGAATGCCTCTTGTTTACCGGTGCATTTGGTAATTTTTTGGGAAAAGACCCCTGCAAGTTGTCCGTTTGTCAGTTCTAATACGGGGTTATGTTAGTGGAGATTTAATGCGATGGCTTTTTCGACCGATTCCGACGAGACAAAGATGCTGCTAGAGCACGTGGCCGCTGGTGATCTGGCGGCGTTAGAACGGCTCCTGGAGTTGCATCGGCCGTACCTAAGGCGTGTCGCACAGATGAAACTTGATTCGGCCTTATCAGTCCGCGTCGATGCGTCCGACGTCGTGCAAGAGACGCAACTGGTGATCGTCAAACGTATTGACGACTTTATTAAACGCCGACCGACGTCGTTGCGACTCTGGATGCGTCGGAAGGTGCTCGAGCAACTCGTCGATCAGCGACGACGACACGTTAGTGCACAGAAACGAAGCATCCACAGAGAGAAGTCGGTGTCAAACATGTCGTCGGTTGCCATTGCCCGCAACCTGCTTTCGAACACACCAAGCAAGATACTTCGCAAAATCGAGTTACAAGACCAAGTTTCCGAACTGATCGAACAACTTGGTGAAAACGATCGCAAGATACTCTCACTCCGGCATGCAGAGTGCCTGTCGAATGTGGAAGTCGCCGACCTGCTGGGAATTGCTCCCGGCACGGCGAGAAAACGTCACGGTCGTGCACTGCTGCGGATTCATCGGTTGCTCGTTGAGAATAACATTAGTATGGATGGGACGATGGGGTAAAGGTGATGGCACAGACGTCTGGCGGTGATCATGTCGAGGACCTCGTTGGCAGAGTCGTTGAAGAATATCTTCAAAGCTTGGAACGTGGCGAACGACCGCAGCTCGAGGAATTCGTCGAGCATTACCCGGAGATCGGCGATGTATTGAAAACAGTCATTCCGGCATTCGAACCTACCGCGCAATCATTTGACACATCAGCCAATCACTTTGGCATAGGCGAACGACACAAGAAACTTGGTGACTTTCGTCTCCTACGTCAAATTGGCCGGGGCGGCATGGGAATCGTGTACCAGGCCGAGCAAATTTCTATGCAACGACAAGTGGCACTCAAAGTGCTCCCGCTCGCGGGACTTGTTGATGAACATAAGATTCAGCGGTTTCAAAATGAAGTGCGTGCGGTGGCAACGCTTGACCACCCGAACATTGTCCAGATCTACATGGTCGGTGAAGAACGTGGCGTGCACTATTTTGCGATGCAACTGATTCGGGGTCGCAGTTTGGCAGCGATTATTTCGTCGCTTCGACGATTTCGCGACGAGGGCGAGGGCCTCGAAGGTTCGTCGATTCGTCGCGTTACGAGCAGCGTTGGACCCTGCGACGACGTCGATGGAAACGAAGCCTCAGGTGCCGAGCTCGCGGCAACAATGCCGTTCGACAACGGCGATGTTCGCTCTGATATTCGCTCAACGCAATCGCCGGCGATAAATGAAACGGTGGTCAATGCGAACGACTCCACGATTCCCCATACTTCCCGTCGAGACTACTTTCGCAGCGTGACGGCATTGGGAATTCAAGCTGCGTTGGCTCTGCAGCACGCACACGATCTGGGCATCATTCACCGCGATATTAAGCCAGCGAATTTACTGCTTGACAGTTCGGCCAAGTTGTACGTCACCGATTTCGGGCTTGCGCGCATCAAAGCAGGTACGGGGGTCACGATGACGGGGGATTTGATCGGAACGCTGCAATACATGGCTCCCGAACAGGCATTGGCCAAACGCGTTAGTGAAGTGGAGGCGGAGAAATTCGCTCCTGACCTGGGCTACCATCATCACGTTGTCGTTGGCCACATTGGCACTGGTTACTGCATGGGATAAGTGGAACGAACGTTGGGCCCGCGAGCGTCTTTCGGATATCAGGCAATTCGTGGATGATGAGCGGTTCGCGGAAGCTCTCGTCCTCGCGACCAAGGTGCAACGCCTGATCCCGGAAGATCCGACCCTTGAGAAAATGTGGCCGGAGTTTTCAACGGATACCTTGATCGCGACAGATCAGGACGGCGTCGATATTTCGATCCGAGGATGGAACGCGCCGAACGATGGGTGGGGTCACATCGGTACAACTCCCATCGGACGTGTTCGTGTTCCCAAAAACCCGCTTCACTGGAAACTGAGCAAAAAAGACCACGCCACTTTGGTCCTTCTCCGAACCACCGCGCAAAACGAGATGAAATTCAGGCTCGAGAAATCCAATGGCGGTCAGTTCTCAGGCATGGCGAGAGTGACAGGCGGAACCACGATCGTCACATTGGGTGGACTCGCGCACATCGATCGACTCCCGGTTGGGGAATATCTAATCGATCGATGCGAAGTCACAAATCGTCAATTCCAAGAGTTCGTGGACGGGGGCGGCTATGCTTCACAGCGATTCTGGAAGCAGCCGTTCGCCAAAGGAGATTCGTCGCTCTCGTGGGAAGATGCGATGGCAGAATTCGTCGACTCAACCGGGAACCCAGGCCCGGCAGGCTGGAAGTCAGGGCGTTTTCCCGAAGGCGAGGACGACCATCCTGTCCGAGGAATCAGCTGGTTTGAGGCGGCTGCCTATGCGGAGTCCATCGGAAAACGACTTCCCTCCGTGTACCACTGGGCTCGAGCAGCCAACCTCTGGGACGCTACCTATATCGTCCCACTCAGTAACTTTGGACTGGAGAAACCGGCTCCAGTCGGACATTATCCGGGCGTGGGAAAGTATGGTCTGTTCGATATGGCCGGTAATATCAAGGAATGGTGCTGGAACTCCGCGGGCGAAGGCAATCGATACATTCTCGGCGGCGCGTGGGACGAGCCAAAATACATGTTCAACTATCCGGATGTTCAGAGACCGTTCATGCGGTCAGAGACCTTTGGGTTTCGCTGCGTGAAGATCCTCCTTGAGGGATCTGATACGAGGGAAATCGACCACGAGATTATTCGCATGCAGCGAGATTTCTCCGGAGTGCAACCGATCTCAGATGAAGTCTTTGAGATCTACAAACGTAATTTCTCGTACGACGAGGATAGGCCATTGAAAAGAACGGTCCTCTTCAAGAGAGAGGCAAAAGGTTACTCACACGAGAAGATCGAGTTTGATGCTGCGTACGGTAACGAACGCGTGACGGCCCACTTCTACTATCCCTCCGACACGTTACCCCCATTCCAGACCGTCATCTATTTCCCGCCTGCATTTGTCCTGCATCAAAAATCATTCAATGAAAAAGTGCTACCTAAACATATTGCGTTCATCGTACAGAACGGTCGTGCTGTGCTGTATCCAATCTACAAGGGAACCTTTGACAGAGGGACTTCCTTAACGATGGTAGTACCTGCCGCCACACTCCTGTACAGAGATCACGTGTTTGCGTGGTCGAAGGATCTCAGTAGATGCATCGACTATCTCGAAACGCGACCGGACGTCGACCACGAAAAACTGGCTTACTACGGATACAGCTGGGGCGCGGACATGGGTACAATTTTTCCGGCGGTTGAGAATCGACTCAAAGTTTCGATTCTCAGTGGCACAGGCTTCAACGAGCAGGAAGCAATCGAAGACGTTGACCAGATCACCTACGTACGGCGTGTGACGATTCCAACCCTGATGCTGAATGGGAAATACAACACTTTCTATCCGATCGAGTTGGCCGTTCAGCCGCTGTTTGACCTGCTTGGAACGCCCGACGCGGACAAGAGCCTTCACCTATTCGATTCGGGACAGTTCATCCCACCAAAGGATCTCACGAAAGAGACCACTGCCTGGCTCGACAAATATCTCGGCCCGGTTGAGCCAAGGATCGATTAGCTTGTCGGGCAATTTGGGTGAGAGTTCAGACCACAAATTGAACCAGATGGAGAGAAACTCCATGTGCGCTCCTTATGTTTCGAGCCAAGCCCTTGTGCTGCGGTACGAGCCGCGGTGGTGGCCGATAGTCCCTCAATCAAATTGGCCTCCTGGTTCCCCGCCGGCAATCGTCGATAGGGCCCGGTAGATCGCCAGGTCTATGCCTTCGGTGATGAAGTGCAGCGAACCGTCGGCAAACAGAAAATTTCCGCCTCCCGGATGGTCGCTGCGAAAACCAGACACCCGGTGCGTGTTGGCACTGCCGCGCGTGAGTGTGCCTTCGCAAATGGTCGGGGGAGCCGTTTCGTCGAACAGGAACTGAGTCACTGGCGACTTGTTTAATGGTTCCAGCGTGCAGCCCAGATGACCGGCGGTCGAGAGTTTCAGCATGTCCTGAAGCATCTTGGCGTTACCGGCACCAATCCACCACTGGCGGGCGTAGTAAGGTTCACTGCTGGCTTTCGGTAATGGGTCGGGCAAGCCTTGGTTGGGTTGAGTGCAGCCGGGATCCGCGCACAAGGGCCAGTGCCGGCCGCCAGCCCCTTCGCCCGCGGCCATCGTGTTGCTGGCCCCGTCGGTGATATTGCGCATGCTCACGCGCAGGCGATAGTCGAACAGACCACGCTCGTTGTCGGGGATGTCCTGGGGCGTATCGCAGAAAGCGTCACTGACTCCTTTGGATAGGATGTAATCGGTGAGGCCCATCATGCCCTCGCCTCGGGCCAGGGGGGAGCTGAGGAA
>JAJRWS010000245.1 GCA_024276705.1 Planctomycetota bacterium
AAGGCCTGAACTTTCAATCCATGGATGACCTTGAAAAACTCTCGCCGGACCGGCAGAGCCTGTCAGGGTCGCACGGCCAGAGGCCGTGGATTTAGAGTGGATTAATTTTATTTATTTTTCTTGCACTTTAAATGAACTTATCGTAACATAATACTCAACAACATTTTACAATCAACATATGGCCGATTCCCAAATTAACGCCGAATGCCCCTATTGCCAGCAGGTAATGACCGTCAGTCGGATGACGTGCCACCGATGTGGCATCGACGTCGAAGCACCTTTTCCGACAGCCCGGCTGGCCAATCTGCCAACAGAACACCAGAGATTCATTGAAATTTTCGTACTGGCGAGCGGCAGCCTCAAGGAGATGGCCGCACAGACCGGCGTTTCCTATCCCACGGTACGATCGCGTTTGGATAAGGTCATCGCCGCCCTGCGTGAAGAAATCGGCCGGACTCAACAGGCCAAAGGCACAATCCTGGACGCCGTGAGCGAAGGCAAGCTGTCGGCTGAAGCAGCCGCCAAATTGATCAAGTCGATTTGAGTTGATGCCATGAGTAAAATACACCCGACAACCGACACAATGATCCCCGAACACGAACAAGATCTCTTGGACACGGCACTCCTGGAATCGGACCAACTGTTGGCCCGATCGCTTCACGACGACGAGGCTCGACGTCAACGAAAACGTATGGCCTGGCTGTCAGCACTTGTGATAGGAGGAGTTGCCATGATCGCGTTAATACTTGCATTGATGCTGGGTTGGGTGACGTTCGGAGAGGCCAGCGTTGCCGAGGCCGCCAGGAAAAAGGCGACGCGGGCGGAAATGGCCCAGGCGGAATCGCTCGCCGCGGAAGGCTGGCAACTATGGCGGAAACACCGGTTGCTGGATGCGGCGGGAAAATTTGAACAGGCCGTCGAGCTGAATCCCAAAGCCGCCGACGCCTGGAATGGCTTGGGCTGGGCACGATTCAACGGCGGTCAAAGCCTGAAGGGGCTGCATGCATTTCAACAGTGCGTGAAACTTGCACCAAAGCATCCGGCCGGATTGAATGGTCTGGGGCAGGTCTATCTGAGTCGAGGCGAGTACCAACAGGCCGAAAAATATCTCAAGAAGGCTGCCTCACGAGCGCCCGCGGCCTGGTGGGGACTGACAAGGCTCTACTATCTAGATGCAGGGACTGCCTGACTTCGAGCACGATGCTGCTGGTTACACTCGTTGGCGAGAACGGAACAAGGACCGAAGCGCGAAAGAAATAATCGCGCACAGTGCCGAAGTGGAAAGCAAGAAGTAATCACGGACATACCAGGGGGTGCGGCCAGGCACTGGCAAGCGAATCCACGTGCCGTGTCCCGCTCGCCGTGCGGCCGCACCCCCTACAGTATTTGACTAACACATCGTAATGTGTAATATCGACATCTCATTACACCAACCCCGAAAAAATCGAGGGAATCCAACGTGAGTAAAATATCGCTCATACTGACAATCCTGGGCCACGATAAACCGGGTCTCGTGGAGGCGATTGCCAGCGTCGTGGCTGACGAAGAGGCCAATTGGCTGGAAAGCAGAATGGCCCATCTGGCGGGCCAGTTTGCCGGCATTCTTCGCGTGGAGGTCGAACGCGATGGGGCGGAAAGGCTCGTAACGGCCCTCGATGGGCTCGATAAACTGGGCCTGAAATTGATTATTCACACCGATCCGGTAGCGGTCAGTTCCCAGGAAGAGCCCACGATGCGCCTCGACCTGGTAGGCCAGGATCGGCCCGGCATCGTCCGTGAAATATCCAAGGTCCTGGCGACGCACTGCGTGAATGTCGAACGTTTTCAATCGGAGCAGAGCCGCGCGGCAGGCACGGGACAAGCCCTGTTTCGGGCCTCCGCCCAATTGCGACTGCCTCCGGAAACCGAAGAAAACGATCTACGCCTGGCACTCGAGCAGGTCGCGGCCGACATGATGGTCGATTTGGAATTCGACTGAAAAAAGCTTGACACTGACAACCTGTACACGTACAGTATCGACATGGCAGTATTGGCATGGCATCGCGCAGGCACGCAAGAACAAATTACCGACGTGGTCTACGGAACCCGTGCTGTTTTCGATCAGCAGCCAGCCGCTCTTTTTCTGGCATTTAAGATTCCCATGAGCGATCGTTCATGAGTTCCGTCATTCCATCCCATGACGTGTCGTCTCACGAGACATCGAAGCCTGGCGAACCGGTTTGGGACATCGCCTATCTCTTTCCTCCGCAAGGAAGTTGGACCGAAGACGATTATCTTGAACTCGATACGGCTCGTCTGGTCGAGTTTTCGGATGGATCCGTTGAGGTGTTGCCAATGCCCACCAAACTGCATCAACGAATTGTGCGGTTTCTGTTTCTGTTGTTCGATCAATTCGTGAGCGACCGAAACCTTGGCGAAGTTCTCTTTTCACCGCTGCCTGTCCGACTCTGGCCCGGAAAGTTCCGAGAGCCGGACATCCTATTTTTGCGATCCGGGCGTGGGGAATATCGTGGTCGCCCCGAGGGAGCCGACCTGGTTGTCGAAGTGATCAGCGAGGGCGAAGTGAATCGGCGGCGCGATCTCCAAATCAAGCCGCCCGAATATGCCAAGGCGGGAATACCCGAATATTGGATCGTCGATCCTGAAAAACAAGAAATCATGGTTCTCGCTCTCGAGGACGGTACGTACCAAAAGCATGGTATTTTTGGCCTCCAACAAAGGGCTACATCCCTCGTACTGCCGGGCTTCGAGGTCTCCGTTCAAGAAGTCTTCGCCTCGGGCCAATCGTAATGGGTAGTCGTTCTACTGCCAGACTTCCTGGCTCTCGGCTTTAGAGTGGGTTACTCCAGTCTCCATCCGGCCCAAGTCGGTGGAAGGGGGGCGCGGAGGTCGACGAGCACCTGGGTCATCGGGTGTCGAAAAGACAACTCCCTGGCATGCAGGGCGATGGCCCGCAGACGCGAGTCTTCGAATTGGGTTCCGAAGGGGATACGACTGCCGTATTGCCAGTCGCCCAGGACCGCATGCCCGCGAGATGCCGCCTGCACTCGAATCTGATGGGTACGCCCTGTCTCCAGATCGATTTCCAAGTAAGTAACTCCTTGATTACCCTCGATCGGCCAATGTCGGCGCACCCGGTAGTGGAGCACGGCCTGTTTACCGGCCGGGTGTTCGAAGTCGACGACCTCAACCTGGGCCACGCCATGCAATTTTCGCAGCGTATCGGTCCAGGTTCCCTCTTCGGGTTCGACAAGCCCCTCCACCAACGCCCAATAGACTTTGCGGATCGAGCGATTTTCAAACTGCGCGGAAAGCTTGCCCGCGGCCCGTGCATGCCGGGCCAGGACGATTGCGCCTGACACGGGCCGATCGAGTCGGTGCGGTAAGCCCAGGTAGATCTTTGCACTGGTCGGCTTTCCTTCCCGCCGGCGGTAAAAATCCTTGACCTGCACCTCAAGGCTATCGATCCCAGCGGGGGCTTGCGTCAACAAACCCGACCGCTTATTCACCACCAGACAAGGCCCGTCGTCGTAGAGGATTTCCAGAGACATGGTGTTTGTCCTACCTTACACAGCGAAGGAGTATCGCCCGCTTGAGGAGAGGGAGGGGTGAGGTACAAGTTTTCGGCTTGTGCTGCAGCTGTACTTTCTTTATTCCGCAATCCGAATTCCGCAATCCGAATTTCTTCGACCCCGCCCTCTTACGCTCAACATCATTTGCGCTTCACCCCATGTTCTCCGAGCTTACCCATCCACCAGGCTACCAGCCCCGGGCTGACACGACTGGCCCACACCAGCAGGCGGCCGCGCCAATTGGGGAAAATCTCACGCCGATGCCGCTCGATCGCACGCACTGTCTGACGGGCCACCGCTTCGGGAGAGATGCCCGGTTGCGCGTTCCAGGGAACGGTTCCTCGACGGGCAATCAGGTGGTCGAAAAACTCCGTATGCGTCGTCCCTGGACTTACCAGCAACACTCCGATCCCCTGGCCATGAAGCTCCGATCGCAAAGACTGGCTCCAGCCGCGTAAAGCAAATTTACTTGCCACGTACTCGTTGTTCCAGGGCACCCCGCAGTGTCCCAGGATCGAGCCGATGAAAACAATCTGGCCTTTCGGCACCGATCGCAGCAGGGGCAATGCCAGGCGAGTCAGGTTGACCACGGCGAAAAAATTCACTTCCATGATGCGCCGCAATGTGACTTCGTCCGAGACATCGAATCGGCCATGGGCACTGATGCCAGCAGCGTGTACGAGCAGGTCGAGTCCCGCCCAACGGGTTTGGGCCAGTTCAACCGCCTGCTGGCAGACGGCCCTGTCCGTCAGGTCTCCTGGCAGAACCATGACCCCAGTGGCTCCCAGGGTGGTGCATTCCGTAGCCACCGTCTCCAATAATTCCTGTCGCCGCGCCAGCAGGAGGAGCCGCGCCCCTCCGCGTGCCAACTCGCATGCCAACGCCCGGCCGATGCCACTGGAAGCGCCCGTAACCAGGACACGGCGATCGGAAAAGGTTGAGCAGGCCATGCGTAGAAAGTTGAAAGGTTGTTGCAAATCGAATTGAGTGGCCACCAGCGACGTCGCCGCTATGCGGCTGGCTGATTGACTCAACACTTATTCCGTGGGCTCACGCCCACAGCACATACTTTGAGCCGTAGGCGCTAGCCTCGGGTGCCTTGGAGACAACGCAAACACTATAATAACTCGAGGCTAGCAACTGGGCAGGACCCTCTAACATTCCAACTCTTCTCCGCGTCAATGGGCTTATACCGGCTATTCAGATCCAACAAGCACCCGAGGCTAGCGCCTTCGGCTCAACCCTCTTGAATCGACAAAGTAAGTGGCATTGGGCTAGCGCCTACGGCTCAGTTGTCCTTGAATTTAACCCCCAATGGTTCGCTCCCCTGCCCCCGCTCTTCTCCGTAAGGCCGTATCTGAACATTCTCACCTCTCAAACTGCCTTGCAGTTGCCCCAAGTACTTGCTGGAGATCCGGCAATGAACCTTCACTCGATTCTCGTCAAAAGTGCGGCTCAGAACTTCGCCGAATCGGGCCAGGTAAGCCAATAACCGGCCGTTGCTCACTTCCGCTTCGATTTCCAGTTCGAGGAAATCATGGCTAATCGCCTGACTCACCGCGGCAGCCAGATGCGAGATCCCATCCCCACGAACAGCGCTGATGGCTACCGCGTTGGGATAGCGATTACGAATCGCCTCCACCTGCAATGGGTCGCGGGCCAGATCGATTTTATTGAGGGCCAAGAGCGTGTCTTTTTCCTCGATACCCAGCTCTTGCAGCACCGCGTAGACGGCCAGGATCTGCTCCAATGCGTGGGGGCTGCTGGCATCCGCCACATGAACGAGCAGGTCGGCCTGGCAGGTTTCTTCGAGTGTCGATTTGAAGCTGGTGATCAGCCGGTGGGGCAAATCACGAATGAACCCGACCGTGTCGCTCAACAGCACGGGCCCCCAGCCAGGGAGCTGCCAGCGACGCGTGCGAGTGTCGAGCGTGGCGAACAGTTTGTCCTCGACCAACACCCCGGCTCCGGTCAACGCGTTCATCAGCGTGCTCTTGCCGGCGTTGGTGTAACCGACCAGCGAAACGGTCATGCGGTCGCGGCGCGCGGCCACCTGGCGCTGTGTGCGTCGCTCGATTTTTTCCAGATCGCGGCGAAGATCGTGGATCCGCTTTTCGACCAGCCGACGGTCGGTTTCCAGTTGCTTTTCGCCCGGACCGCGCATGCCTACACCCATCTTCATCCTTGAAAGGTGGGTCCACATTCGTTTCAAACGGGGCAGCGAATACTCCAACTGGGCCAGTTCCACCGCCAGCCGGGCCTCGTGAGTTTGGGCACGGCTGGAAAAGATATCGAGGATCACCTCGGTCCGATCGAGCACTTTGACGCCGGTGGCCTGCTCCAAGTTACGAGTTTGGGCCGGCGACAGATCGTTATCGAAGATGACCACCTCGGCCTCAGTCGCTTCGATCATCCGCTCGAGTTGCTCCACTTTGCCACGACCGATGTAGGTTTTTTTGTCGGGCCGCTCGCGCCGCTGGGTAATCCGTGCCACGACCTGAGCGCCTGCCGTTTCTACCAGCCCGGCCAGTTCGTCGAGCCGTCCATCCTGATGGACCGACCGCCCTCGCTCGGAGGTCCATGGACTGCCCAGTGGCCTCGTCGGGCTCCCCTGAGCCCCTCTTGTCTGACCCTGACCGCACTGAAAATCGCCTGCCGACAACTCAACACCCACCAGGATGGCCGACTCACTGTCGACACCCGGTTTGCGATCCGTCGGATTTTTGTGAGAAGGCGATGCCACCAGACGCTGTTTACTCCGTTACTGAATTATTGGTCCCGTGGTGAATACTCGTCCGTAAACACCAGGAGAACGGCAAAGTAGGTGATGGGGGCAAGCCCTAGCTTGCCTAGCAGTGCGAAGCATATACTAAATATCCACTGCTGAGCAAGGTATGAGGGTGGCACTCGATGGCCTAATGCAACTGAGCCGTGGCGCTAGCCTCGGGCATTTCAGGGTTATACGTTGTCCTGAAGGCAGCCGAGGCTAGCGCCTACGGCTCAAAGTAAATGCCCGTGTGCTCACCCCCATGACAAACGCTGCCACCGCTGGACGGTTAGCCTCATTCCAACTCGCAACTCGCGCCTCGCAACTCGCGCCTCCTAAACTGCCCCCCGTCAAACCGCTGCGCCCAAAATATCGAAAACGGCGTCTTCAACCCGCGACAAATCGGCACGTTCCGCCCCATGCTCGGTAGCTTGCTCTTTCGCCAGGCGACGGGAAACGCCAATCCACTCGTCCGCTAGCAGGCGGTCGTGGACGGGCGGACCGGGCGCGAAATCGGCGAGCAATCGATCATGGACATTCCGCTGTACTTCTTGCAGTCGCGGCCTTTCGGCCCGAGACCAGGCAGTCCGCCCGCGGCCTGAACCCTGGGACAAGCCTGTGCGAACGGTCTGGCCAGTCAAACCGTCCAGGCCTGCAAGCAACTTTGAACTCAAGGCAGCCGAAATCGTTTGCCTTGGCGTGGAAGCCATGGCCGAAACCGTCTGAACACTCGAGGCCAGTGCGTTGGTGGCAATACTCTCTACGCTGGCATTCGCGTCGATGGTCGTCGCCACCGGACTGACCGCCACCAGGGCGGCCGTTACGGCCGGAGCGCTGGCGGCAACGATCGTGTTCGAGGACGTTGCGGCCGCTGCTGCCACGGACCCAAAGCCATCTTTCCACACCGTCAGGTCCAAACCGTTCACGGCCCCGTCGAGATTGGCATCGCCATCCGCTTTTGTCGCCCCCGAGTCGATCCCGAACCCTCGCTGCCAGAGCAGGAAATCAAAACCGTCCACGTCGTTGTCGGTATCGAAATCGGCCGCCAGTCCCGGCGCGAAAGGCGACTCCACGGACCCCACATCGATCCTGCCAACTTGGATGCGAGTGGCCGCCCGTTGGTCGGTGGTCATGGGCGGGTCAAAATTGTTGGAGTCGAAATCGGGATTGCCCGCGTTGATCGCCAGGCTTCCTGCCAAAATCGCATGGGTAGATGTCGAGCCTCCATTGTTTTTAAGGAGTCCCAGCATGGGATCGTTCACATTTGTCTGGTCTCCAGAAGCGTTAAACGCACCTCCGTTCACTGCCAACCCGCTACCCACCAGATTGTAACCCAGCGACTGAAAAGAGTTGCTGAAGTTTGCGCTGACAAAATCAACGTCTGTCCAGGCGTCCGCCACTCCCGCATCGCTGGCCGAATTCCCCGCAATGATCGAGGAGAGCACCTCGGTACGTGTCGTAGCCGAATCCCCCAAGCTGGCCACACCGCCTCCCTGGCCCAGGTAGGGTACCTGATTGTCGGTCACTGTACTGTGCTGGATATCCAACAGACCGGCCGCATTGTAAATTCCCCCTCCACGACTGAGTGATTTATTTGCACCTGGAGAAGCGCCGGTGGCGGCATTCCCCGAGATGGTGGAATTGAGTATCCGAGCAGTTGAATCGTCCGACAGGTCGGTACTACTGAAAACACCACCGCCCTGGGAAGCATCACCAGAGACCTCATTACCAGAGAGCGTACTGTCGCGTATCACCAGATTGCCGCCCGTCTGGTAAATGCCCCCCCCATCGGCATCATCTCCAGTGGTCTTGTTTTGATCCACAGTACTCTGGTAAATCGTCACGTTGCCGCCTACCGAGGCAATCCCGCCCCCGGAGGATAAATTGCCCTCGGTGGAATTCTGGGTGAAGGTACTGGAGTTGATTGCTAAATCTCCTCCCACCACATAGATTCCACCACCCTCCGAAAGCGAGCCCAAAGTCTTATTGAGCGCGACGATGGTCCCATCAAGGGTGATATTGCTCTGGTTTCCGACGATTCCCCCTCCCTGGGATTGCGAACCGGTGGTCTGATTGCCGGTTAGTGTCGTATCTTTCAATAACACAGTGCTGTTGCTGGCGTAGAGTCCACCCCCAAAAGTACTTCCGCCGGATGCCCGATTCCCGGAAATAATCACTTGATCCAGCGTTGCGGTGGAATTGCTGAGAAAGATTCCACCTCCAGCACTCCCTACCCCTGAGGTTTCATTTCCGACTATGAGGCTGGTGTCGATGTTCAGCTCACCGTCCTGAACCCACAGGCCACCTCCCGAGTTGGCGCTGTTTCCCGTCATCGTGGTGTTGCTGGCCGTCAGCACCGCGCCCTGTTGAGCAATTCCACCGGCGTTGCTGACGAAAAAGAGATCGTCCACGGTCAGGTTTTCCTGGCTGGAGATCGCACGGCCCAAACTGTTCTGCAGTCGCAGGCCGATAATTGCCACCTCGACCGCGGTCCCCGCATCGCCATTGTCGACCGTAAAGCTGGAAGCACCTTGTAAGCCGGAACCATCGATGGCCAATTTACCCTGGCCAGGCCCTAAAATGGTCACCGTATCGGTGATCCTCAGGTCGGGCGATGTGCCGGGCACCAGGTTCGCCGTGCTGAGAAAGATGGTCGGGCTCTGAAGGTCCACCAACAGGTCGTCGGAAAAAATGATCGTTTCCTTCAGAGGGCTGTCGGTAACATTGGCAACTTCAATCGCCTCCCGCAATGAAAAATTCTCAACCGAATAATCCCCGTCGTTCTCATCCGCCAGCGTATCGACCGTATAGACCGTTTCCTGCAGTTCGTAGGCGCCGATGTCAATTCGGGCCGCCCCCGAGAGGCTCCCGTCGAAAACACGCGTGGAAGGATTGCCTCGCTGATCGAACACGGTCACTCCGCCCACGCCCGCCACCGCGGCCGGATCTCCGGCATCGAGGGCCAGGCTGTCTTCCAGTATGCGGTGGGTGGGAGTCGGGCCCCCGGTCAACTGGATGGGCGCCAACTTGGGATCGAGAACCAGCGTTTGATCGCCACTACCGTTGAACGAGCCGAGCGCGTTGCCGATGCCGATCAGGTTGTAGCCATCCGAGATGATATTCTCTCCCGGACCAAACATGAAATCGATATCGCTGTTAACATTCCCGGCGATAATCGTCGATTGCACGTTCAGCAGCCCCGTGGAAGCATCGTTCAGCACCCCGCTGCCAACCGTACTGCCAGAGTTGTTCAGCGTGACGGTGCTGTACTCCAGGGTGGTCGCCGGTCCAGCGTTGAATAGCCCGGCCCCGTTCACGGCCGCCGTGTTGTCCGAAAAGGTCGAATTCGAAATCGTCGCGTTCGGCACGCTGGCGGCAACATAAAGCCCCCCACCCTGGCTGGCGGCGAAATTGCCCAGAAAAGTACTCCCCTCTACGACCAGCACGCCCAGTTCGGCAAAGAGCCCTCCCCCCTGAAATGCAACCGAACTGCTCTTCAACGTACTGTCGAGCAAGGTCAAGTTTTCCTTGCTGTGTATCGCCCCTCCTTCGATCACCCCGTCCGCTTTTAGCAGCGTTAAATCACTTACAGTCACATCGATGAACGTGCTGTCATCGCCATCGTCGATGGTGAAGACACGCGTGCCATCCGCGTTGGCGTTGATCTCAATTTCGTATTTGGTGGGCCCCTCGACAAAGACCGGCTTGGTAATCCGCAAATCACCCCCGGTGAGGGTGATCGTGGGCGCAGGCGTAAAGGGGTCGGTGTCGTCCTCCTCGCGCAACGAATCGGCGAAATAGATCGTATCGATTTCTGGATTCTTCTCGGAAAAATCATTGGCTTCCCGCAACGAGAAATCACCCGGACTTTCATAAAAGCCGTTGGCCGAAAATTGGCCATTGGCAATATCGACCAGCACATCCACGACAAAAGTACCGTTCTGTACTTCAGCCGCTCCGATGTCGATGATCTCACCTCCCCCAAGCATGTCGAAAATGCGGGTGAAGTGGCGGCCCCTCTGCTCAAAACCGCCACCTTCAAAATCCGGATTTCCAGCGTCGATCGCGGGACTGATCGCCCCGAAATCGGGGTCTAATGGATCGTTGTTGGGAAGGTAAACATCGGTGGATCCGCCACGATCGGCCAGCGGCAGCAGCAGCGGGTCGGTCAGTTTGGGCAGGTCGGTCGCCAGCAGATCCACCGCAGGTCCTGGTAACCGGATAATGTTGTAGCCCCCGCTCCTGGCTGATGGCAACAGGGGGATATCGCCTTCCATCCCGACCGTTGCCAGGTCCGCGCTGCTATTCCAAGCCAGAATCGAGGACGTGACGGTCGTAAAAATAGTCTCGGGCGGCGGATCGGATTCTTCGTCCTCCGGGAGCGGATTCCCCCAGCTTCCCACCCCCGTCCCCAGGTAGGCGGAATTTTCGCTGATGGTGCTGTTGAGAATGTTGACCGTACCATTACGGTTGAAGAGCCCCCCCCCATAACCGGAATCCGGATTGGCCGAATTCCCCGAAAGGGTCGAATTGATGATCGTCGTGGTCGGCTGGGTGTCGTCCCCCTCGAGGCCGTTGTAGATACCGCCACCGTTGCCGGCCGAATTGCCGGAAATCAAACTACGCTCGATCGTCAACGAGGAAGTCTTAATGCTTTGAAAAATTCCGCCTCCATTCGAGGCCGAATTGCCAGTGATCACCACTTCGGTGAGAGAGAGACGTTCCTTGTTGAAAATCGCTCCGCCTCGGCCATCGTCGTCGCTGCCAAACGCGGAACCGCCGGTCAACGTCAAGCCACCGATTTGAACACGGGCACCCGCATCATCGTCGCCATCAGCCACATTGAATATCCGGCTGCCAGGAGCGGCCTGGATGGCAATTTGCCTCGGCCCAGGGCCAAGAATCTGGTAGGGCCGGACGAGATCGAGCTGGCCAAAATTGTCCCCATCCCGCTGCAGGTAAATAGTTCCCTGCAAACCTTCGTTAAACATGATCGTGTGCGGTTCGTCGATCTCGTTGGCCTGGAGAATCGCATCGCGCAGCGAGCCGGGAACCACTTCAAGGCCCCCTCCACCATCATCCCGAAGATCCTCAAGATTCACCACGGTCCAGGCCCTGAGCAGCCGCCGGTCTTCCAATGCCTCAATGTGAAGTGAACGTCCGAGAGATCCCTGGTTGGAATATTTCGAACGCCTGCTTTTGCTACGTCTCTTCCGTGGGGAGCGACTTTTACCAAACTGTTGACCGTCTGACATTACCATGACCCTAGCGTGAAAAACCATCAAGGAGGGAAGTACTACTCAGGTAGGAATATTTGCCCAGGCGCAAAGTTCGCACAGAAGGAATTTATCACGACAAAAGCGGAAATTCCCTCATCCCGGCAAAGTAACTGCTATTGTACCTGTCGCCCGCGCACTATGCAAAACATATGTCGCCAGGAAAATAGAGCTGAGGGCTGAGGACTGGGGGCTGGGGCCTGGGGAATCCAACGATATGGAAACCCAGAGCGTCTGCGCCGTAGGCATTAGCCTAGGCTGCTCGGTGGGCTGGAAAACTATCGGAAAAGCCCCGGAAGAGGCTGGGAAATGCACCGGGAGGAATACAAAAAGCAGGGGGCGTATGGGGAAATCTCCCCACCCCCCCCTGTCATGCATTTATAGCTGCACCACCCGCTATAAAGATGTGGGCAAACCTAAGCCCCACAGAGATTGTCGCCTACCAAATATACTCCAACCCGGCGTTGAAGCCATGGTAGAGGGCGTCAGACTGAGTTTGTGTGGCGGTGGAGAAATAATTGGCCGCATCGACGTTGCCACCCGCGAGCGCCAAGCTGTTCATGTAAAGCACCTGGTAATCGCCCCGCAGGGACCAGCTCGGCAGGATATCGATCACCAGCGAAACGCTGCCTTCGGCGGCGAAGGCGACCTGGTCCCCCTTCACGGTACTTCGAAAATTGTCCGCCACATCGGGTAAATTGCCCGCATTGGTGAAGACATAGTGGTTATTGTAAAGCCCCACTTTGATTTCACTTCCCAGCCGCAGGCCTTGCCGCAGCGTGAACCAGCCATCTCCGCCCACCTGGGCTCCCAGCATGTCGTTTTCACTACTCCATAGCCGGCTGGAATCTCCCGCCAGGGCAAACGTATTGTAGGTAAAGTCTTCGGTCAGCCGTAAATAACGAAAACCGAGCAGAAAAGTACCGGTAATCCGTGGGCTCCGGTCGACCCAGTAGCGACGGTAGCTCAGTTCCGTGCTTTGCAGGTCCGACTTATAACCAAGCTGAACCACCGCGGCATCGTCGACACCCGGAATCAGGGTGCCGGTACCGTAGTTGGAGAATGGACTGAATAACTGGAAATTCGCCGGCGGATTGGTTTCATCCAGCGAGCGTGCCTGGCCACTGGCCGAGATGTCGTAAAGCCCCATGTAGGTCGCTTCAAACAACGACAGGGGTCCCAGGTCGTAGCGGACGGCGATTTTCCAACCCGGCTCATAGTCTCCTTCGTCTCCGGGATTGAGTACTCGCGGCGCATTGAGTCCCACCCCCACCGACGCAAACGACGGCGCCCCGTCAAACAGTTCTTCACCACGCAAAAAGACCGCGGCCACGCTGACGTCAAAATAATGCGGGCCAGACTGGTCGGGCCCTCCGTAACAGTTACCTCCACCCATCATGCTGGCTCCCAGACTCGCATCGCCATAGCCGCCACCCGAACAGCTCGGACAAGCAGCCCCATAACCGCCTCCCTGATATTCCTGGGAATAGCCACCGCCCTGACTATCCTGGTAGTAGCTGGCCGGCATGACAATCGCCTTACCATGGGCGTCCATAAAGGCATCGCCACGGGCAGCCGTCAGCCCGCCAGCCAGGGGTGAGGCAGGCAACCTGGGCTGGTAAGCGGGCGGCTCCTGCTGGGAAAGTGTATTGAAATTGGGCGGCCGGTACCCGACTTGTCGGTTTTGGGCTCGAGTGGACCGTACGCTCACGAGGAGCAACAGAACCACGCCGATGCTGGCCATGGCGTGTAAATTTGTCAGGCTTCGTCTCATTCGTCTGGTTCCCCCCCTGGTACTCCCACGTCGCGAAAACGTGGAAATCTCCGCATCTCTGCTGCGGAGTGACCATTAAATGTCTGGTTTGCGGGCCCTTGGGCGATATTCGCTCCACGGCTCAGTTGGAACAAGTTATCGGACCGGCGCTGGCCGAATAATCAGCGTTTCCGGCACAAGCCGCAAAATTTATCAAAACTTCCCGCGCGCAAAGAATTTGACGTCGAATCGGCATCCAACTACGATGAATGCTGATCGATTGCCAGCATCCCCGCCGGAACAGATGCTTGCCAACGGGAGAGAAACGATCGTTGGGGATTTGCAAGATCCGCTCCATGCACGGATTGTGCCGGATTCCAGCGTACTCCGTGCAAACATCAATTTCACCCAGGCTTGCTGCCGATAACGACCAGGGGTACTACCACACTTGTTGAATCGGCACACTTGTTGAATAGTGTATCGCAGTGCCCAGAGCAAAGCTCCGAAGAGGACCGATCAAGGCAACGGAAGCTCCCACGACCTGAGAAGTGAACAGAGGCAACGTCCAGTTATCCATTAAGAGGACAGTGTAGTGTACGGGCTCCTACCACGAAAAAATCGCATCCATGCCACCGGTTCAGGCCGCCGCCCCACGGGAGTCAGCCGCCGCGACAAAAGACGCCTCAAGCAGCGCCAGCTCGGTTTCGAACCGCTCGAGGACCGGCAGATGCTCTCGGCCGAAAGCCCGCTGGCAGCCATCCAGGGCGCCGTGGCCGACGACATCCAGCTCAATGTGCAATCGATCTCCAGTGCGACGCCGGCCGGTCAGGCAGCGATCCTGCAGAACGAAATCGCCTGGCAGTCGCTGATCGCGGCAAACTTCGGAGACCGTGAGCTATCGTCGCGCTCGATTCCCACCGACCCGCTATTACCGAACCAGTGGCATCTGATCAACTCGGGGCAAGAAGTCGGCAACCCCGATTTCCAGCAGATCTTCGCCATCCCAAGCGAAGACATCAACGTCGCCCCAGTCTGGAATCAGGGATTCACCGGTGAGGGTGTCGTCGTCGCTGTCATCGACTCGGGAGTGCAGACTATTCACCCGGATCTGGAGGATAACATTTCCCCCACATTGCAGCTCAATGCTCAAACCGGGGGCAATAACGGCAACCCCCTCTTTCTTGACGACGCCCACGGGACTGCTGTAGCCGGGCTAATCGGTGCAATCGCTGATAATGGCATAGGCGGTGCCGGGGTGGCGCCAGGTGTCGTACTGGCACCCATCCAGTTGCTTGGCGGCGATGTGACGGAACAGGCAACCATCAATGCTTTTCGTTTTGCCACCGATGAAATTGACATCACCAACAACAGTTGGGGCCCTTCCGATGCGATACGTTCCTTGGATGGTCCTACCGCGAACGAACTGCTTGCCCTGCGTGACACCATCTTTGGCCCTACTGCCGGACGCGACGGCTTGGGAACTATCCATGTATGGGCGGCTGGTAACGGAGCCGGATCGGGATTTCCGGATGGATTTCAGAGCCAAGGCGTGCTCGATTCCGCGGGGTATGACGGCTGGGTCAATTCCCGTTATACCATTGGCGTGACCGGAGTGGACCACGACGGTTTTTACAACAACGCCGATGGCACAACCACCAGTTACCCGGAAACAGGAGCGAATGTCCTGGTGGCAGCACCCACCGGTTCGGTCGCCCTAGCCATAGGCAACGACACAGGAATTGGCAGCGGCATCTACACGACCGACACGACCGGAGATAACGGCTTCAATATTGCCCCCGATCCGGATACGGGGCAGGAATTCGACCGCGACTTTCTGCTCGACACCGATTACACTTCCCGCTTCAATGGCACTTCCGCCTCCGCCCCCATTGCCACGGGCGTGATCGCCCTGATGCTCGAGGCGAACCCCGACCTCAGCTGGCGCGACGTACAGGAGATTCTCGTTCGCTCCGCCCGGCAAAATGCCGAATTCGAAGAGCCTCAAAATGGCTTCGACCAGGGACTCGACGTGAGTGGTTCGCAGAACTTGTGGATTACCAATCAGATGTCCGTGTTCCACGATCCCGACCCGTGGGATCCGACGATCGATCCCACCTTGCAAACGCTAAATCCAACCCTCGATCCCAATCTAGGCTTTGGCCATTATGCGCCGGCACCCCAGGTGAATACCAATGCCGCGGGCTACACGGTCAGCCAGGGGGTGGGGAGCAATGGGGAACAGATCGGTTACGCCCATGGCGTGGTCGACGCGGAATTGGCGGTCCAGTTGGCCCAGCAGTGGGGCATAAAAAACCAGACACTCCCTGGGGAGTTGTCATTTACAACCTTCGTGACTACCTCGGGAAATGAATTTAGCGGCAACATTCCCGCCGTGGAAAAGGGCAGTGCCGATACAGGCTTCCAGCTAGTACCGGGCGGCCTGGGAGGATCCTCTGGCTTCATCGCTTTCTGGGAAGAGTACTTTGCGGATGAGCCTGATTTCAGTCAAACCTTTCCGTTCCGAGGCGCGCCACTCGATCTTTCTGTCCCTCTTTCCAATACCATGAGTATCGAGACCGTTGAACTCAAGCTAAGCCTTGCGGGTGGGACGGCCGACGCACTCGACAATCTGCGGATTATGCTCACCTCTCCCGACGGGACCCAGTCGGAGTTGAACCATTTTTATATTGAGCCCAATGCGCCCTTCACGTTGCAGAATCTCGCCCCTTCCAACTTTATCACCGATGGCGTGTCGAACGATCCCGATGGTGGCAACATGGTTTGGACCTTCAGCACCAACCGGAGCTGGGGGGAGCGTTCTGATGACGCCTTGATTTTCGATGCGACCACGGGCGAGCCCATGGTCGACTTTGCGGGCAATCCGCTGACTCGGGGCTTGCAAGTCGTCTTCGAAAACTATGGCGGCACCGCATTCAATCTCGATGGCCTGGAAGTCGCCTGGCACGGCAGTCCCATTGGCGCGGGCACTCAGCGTGTGCAAGGGTTTGTCGGCCTGGATGAAAACCGGGATGATCAATTCAACTTCAGCCGGGTCACCCAAGAAATTGGCGACATCGATGGAGACCCGAACACGCTGCGCGACACCAGTTTTCTCGACGCAAAATTCGGCATCTTTGAAATACGCAATGTCATCGACCCGACTCAGGAGGACTTCGCGGACAATGTCACGGTCACCGCCCGCCGAGTGAGCGACAACGTGGTGGTCGATCAGTTTATCACTGGTGATGATGGCAACTATTACTTCGATCTGGTGCCAGACGAATACATTATTTCGATCGACGATCCGCTCGGCCGCACCGCGGTGGACGACTCGATCACGCCAGCCGGTTTCTTGCAGGAGTACCAGAACGAGTGGCGGATCACTTCCGACTTCTTCAAAGTCTGGGATTACGACACGAATCTGGAAGTACCAGTCGACGGCACGGGAACCCCCGGCGCCTGGCTTGACGGCAACGGCCAGGAAACCGTAAACGGCATGAAGCATATCAACTTCCTGCTCGATCCGGGTCCGCCCCCGCTGCCCCAGGTGGAATTCAGCGGCACGGTGTTCGCCGATATCAATGGCGACGGCCTGTTCAACCCGGACGACGTGGAGATGCCGCAGATCAGCGTCTTCGCCGACGAGAATCGCAACGGCCAATTCGACGCGGGCGAACTGGTGGTCAATACCGACATCAATGGTCAGTACATCTTGACCGTGCCCAGTACCTTCACTACGGTGATGAACGTGGGGGTCATCCCACCGGTCGATTGGACAGCAACCAACCCAGCATCGGCCTGGCAGAACTTTTTCGTAGAGCCCGGAGATACGTTTGCTGACGTCGACTTCGCCATCATGCCGCCTGGAGTGAGCGAAGGGGACGGCACCAGCCAGCCTGGCTACATGGTCGGCGTGGTCTTCAACGATATCAATGGCGACTCGCGGCGGCAGGAATCGGAGGCGGGCGTTTCAGGCTTGCGTGTCTTTATCGACGCCAACAACACAGGCGTAATCGACGCGGGCGATACGGTCACCACCACCAATGTCCATGGCGGATTCGCTTTTGCGGGCGTGCCGGCCGGAGACCATATCATCCGGGTGGAAGTCATTCCCCCCAACGAGCAAACCTTGCCCCTGGGCTATGCGCCGCTGTTGGAAACCCTTGAAGGCGCCGGCACGATCAGCGGCCTTACCTTCGGTGTGCGAAACAGTTCGGTGATCATCGTGCAGCCTTCGACCCTCGACTTTGGGGACCTCCCCGACCGCTATGGGGTCACCACCCTGTTCCAGGATGGTGCCAGGCATGTGGTCGGACCGTTCTTCCTGGGCCAACTGATCGACACCGAGGAAGATGGTCAGCCATCGGGCACCGCCACACAAGACGACATCACCGAGTTGGCCGATGAGGATGGCATCACTTTCGACTCTATTCAGGCCGGTGGCAGTGGCCGAATCGTCGTCAACGCCAGCCGCTACGGTGGCTACCTGTCGGGCTGGATGGATTTCAATGGCGACGATGATTTCGACGACGTGATCGACGGTGTATCCGAGCGGCTGGTCTTAACGAAAATCGGAGGAGATCCCGAAACTCGAACCTTGCTGGTCTCGGGGCTGAATGAAATTACCTACGACCTGCCCGCGACGATCGACGCTGCGACCATTTTCGCCCGCTTCCGCTACGGCGAATTTGAAAATGTCGACAGCCTGACCGGAATGGCGCTGGTTGGCGAAGTGGAAGATTACGCGATTCCCGTCGCGCCTCCCCTGCCGTTGGTCAGTAGCAACGGTTCCGACCTGGATGCCGACGGGGATGTCGACGGCTTCGACTTCCTGGCCTGGCAACGGGGTTTTGGGAAAACTTCAGGGGCAACGCCCGCCGAGGGCGATGTCACCGGCGACGGCGCGGTCGATGGGGACGATCTGGCCGAAATCCAAGCCGATTTCGGTTCCACCAGCCCGCAGACTGGGAATTTGGTGGTCGAATCGAGCGATTTTAATACGGACGGCGATGTCGATGGGGCCGACTTCCTGGCCTGGCAACGGGGCGCGGGCACGACCACCACTGCCACCCTGGCCGACGGGGACGCCAATGGCGACAAGGCGGTCGACGGCAGTGACCTGGCGATCTGGCAAAGCGCTTTAGGGGATCAAAATACCCAAGCGGCCCAAGCAAGCAGCGTCGCATTGGCCATCGCCGAACCTTCTCAACTGGATAACTATAACTACGAACCTTATTCGATCGCAGCCCTGCTGGGCAACCAGACGGCGCCCGTGGCTGCCGACAACGACGCAGCTGCCGCAACGGAAACGGTCACGAGCACGGCTGCCCTGAATGTCAGCACCGTAGCCACGACCCCGGCAGCGGACCTGGTAACGGACGACTCGGAAACGAACGACAATAGTTTCCCCGGGAATATTCGGATCGTTCATCATGGTAGCAAGGATTCGGCCCTCCAGCAGAATTTGAAAGGTCTGCGTGGTCTGACAATCTCGAAGCGTCTCCAATCCATCGCGACGTCAGGACGAAAAGTCATGGACCTGGGCCAACTGGCCCAGTCGCTCGAAACCCGTTGGGATCGCTCGATCCAGACCGACCTTTCCAACGTTGGGCATGGGGCACGCACCCCTGCCCGAGATCGTGCACTGGCGGACCTCTTTGGGAGCAAGCGGCAGACCGTACGAAAAGCCTTCAAGCAGGGTTCTCGGCTGCGATTGACCGCAATAGACGATTTTGCAGGCGCGGTCGAGCAGCAAGATGCCTTACTTGCCGCTCTGAGCGAAAAAATCGACTGGCGACGATAAAGCGGGAGGTCTAAAGCGGGGGGTCGACTCTTGACACTTGACTCCTCGTCTAAAGCGGGGGGTCGACTCTTGACACTTGACTCCTCGGTGCTTGTCTGTCCGCAAAAGATTTCGTCTAGTCAAGTGTCAAGAGTTGACCCCGACGTCGTTGAGAGGAGTCAAGTGTCAAGAGTTGACCCTAACGTCGTTGACCCCGACGTCCAAACTGGGCCACTCATCCAACTGCGAGATGTGACTAAGGTCTACGATCTGGGCGAGGTGCAGGTCCATGCGCTGCGGTCTACTAGCCTGGTGATCGAACAAAGCGAGTTCGTGGCCCTGGTCGGGCCTTCCGGTTCGGGCAAGTCGACGCTGATGAATACGCTCGGCTGCCTCGACCGGCCCACCAGCGGCAGCTACCTGCTCGATGGTGAAGAGATCGTCGACATGTCCCGCGACCAGCGGGCCCGGATTCGCAACCGCCAGCTTGGCTTTGTCTTCCAGAATTTCAACCTGCTCAATCGCACTTCGGCCTTGGAGAACGTGGAACTACCGCTCCTCTATGCCCGAAACCTGTCGGCCCGCCAGCGGCACCAGCGGGCGCTCGAAATGCTGGAAAGCGTCGGCCTGGGAGACCGGCTTGATCATCACACCAGCCAGCTCTCGGGGGGCCAACAGCAACGGGTGGCGATTGCCCGTGCGCTGGTCAACCGGCCCTCGATCCTGATGGCCGACGAACCGACCGGAAACCTCGACACGCGCACCAGCCGCGAAGTGATCGACATGTTCCGGAAACTCAACCAGGAGCAAGGCATCACGGTCATCCTGGTCACCCACGACCCGGAGGTAGCGCGAGGCGCCCAGAGAACCATCGTCATGCGCGACGGCCGGATCATCGACGACACGACCGACTACCAGCAGGCCTTGCAATCGTTACATTCGTACGAGCCGCTAGAGTGAGGTGCCAAGTCGAGGTGAACTGTCAAGTTAAACCGGCATAAACCGATTGACTGGTATGACCCGCGCCTTTTGGTCGAAAACCCCGATTATGGGGATGCTGCGCAACGTACTGCCGAGATATAACGCGTCACCGGGCCTGTTGCTCCTGTTCCTGGTGGCACTCCTGGTTCCGCGCTCCACCGCTACCGCGGGCCGCGGCTGGCGTTTCATCATGCCCGAGGAGCGACATCTTCGTCTGCGTCATCCAACCCAATTGGCCCGCGTGCCAATCCCGTCCACGCCCAAGCCCCCCACCGTTTCCCATCCGCAGACCGATGCCCCAGCCAGCGTTCTCTCGCTCGACGAGGCGATCCGGGTCGCGTTGGACAATTCGGAAGTGGTGCGCGTGCTCGCTGGCGTGACCGCCGTTTCCAGTGGCCGGACCATCTACGACGTCCCGGCG
>JAJRWS010000246.1 GCA_024276705.1 Planctomycetota bacterium
CGAAAATCCAAAGCGACGGAGCGACGAGGAGCTCCAGTCGGGGTTGCCAGCTACCTGGGAGATTGGCTACAGTCCCGAGGTTGAATTTTTCTTCGCTTTTTTTATGAGTATCCGCCGGAAAGCGTGTTTCCCGGACGGACCATCATCGTAATTTTCCTGCCTGATCCGACGGGTTGTGTGCTGTCGGGTTAGCCCAATCCCAGGAAACCAATACAACCATGGAAGGTTTTGATGCGGCACAAGGTGTCGTGCTGGACGATTCGGTTCGGCAACTGGCCAATGATGTTTTGGTGTGGATCGGGTTTGGCACGCTGGTCGGCCTGTTGGCCAAAGCGATCATGCCAGGTCGCGATCCGGGAGGTGCCATTGCCACCGTGATGCTGGGAATTGGCGGCAGCGTGCTGGGCTGTGGGGTGGTGAGTTACTTTTACGGTGGTCGGCGAATCATGCCGGTGAGTCCGATGGGGATGCTCGTCGCTATCGGAGGGACCCTGATTTTGCTGTTTTTCTACAAGATGCTGGCCGGGTACTATTTTGTCGAGGGCGAATATGTCACCCGCTCGCATCGACGTCGGCGCCGTTTCGGTCGCCGCCGTCGTTACGACACGGCCCTCTATGAAGACTGACAATAACCAAAGGCAGTCAGCAAGCGAGGAGGCGTGGACCAGGACACCGTGGCCACGCACACTTCGCCGCCGACTGCCTGAGGGACAGAGGGTGAACTCAGTTCAAGCCGTGCTCAATCTTGCACCAGCTTGGCGGGAGGCAGCTTGGAAGCAACTTCCCGGAAGGCATCGATCAACTGCGATTGCATTTCGGCAACCGTGCTGCCACCCGGGACATTGATGAAGATGCCGCCGCCGGCGAAGGCGATGGCCTGCATCAAGTCGCGATCACCACCAACCCCCACGGCCATCGTGTGCAGCTTGATGCCGCGTTGGATCGCCTGGGTCGCCTCCCAGAAGGAGTACTGTTTCTTCCAGTCGGTGGTTGTGTAGTCGGCCACGCCGTCGCCATCGTAATCGGTCCAGTCCGCCCAGTTGAAATCGCCCGGCAGGGTCCAGCCATCGGGGCCCTGGTTGGTCTGGCCGTCGGTCATGATGAGCATGGTCGGCCGAGCGCCAAAGCGGCTGTAGCCAATATCGGTGGGGTCATCGGCGGCACCTACCAGCAGTTCCCTCGCTTTGAGGATGCCATCGCCCATGCCGGTCCAGCCGCTGTAATCACCCGCCTGGTGTCGCCGTTGGATCGTGTCGATCGTGGCGTAGTCGCTGGTGATCGGGTTGCCGGAGATGTCAATCGATACCTCGCCGTCGTTGTGCGTCTTCTCCTGCACGGCCCATTTGCCGTAACTGACCAGGCCGACTTCATCGCCAAAATTCAGGTCGGTGAGGAAAGCGAAGAAGAGCGTGGCGCCTTCCTTGATGGCATGGAACGGATAGTGGGGGGTACGCCACAGATCTTCCGAATAAGCGGCGCTGTAACGGCGCTCCTGCAAATAATTCATCAGGGACCGGTAACCGTACCGTTTTCCATACTCGCCACTCCGATACTTGACATAATAGATATAGTCCCGCCACCGAGTCCGGCTGGTCGAATCGCTCGGTTTCGATCGGGGTAGACCACTGGAATAACGGCCTGCCTGCGGCCACGGGTAGAGCATGTTGCCAGCGTCGTCGACTTCATCCAGCCGCAGGGCGCTGTAGATGGTGTCGGTGTCGGTGCTGGAATTGTAAGTGCCATAGTACGAGTCAATTTCGCCAAATCCGCTGGCGGGGAATTTCGAAATGCTGGTGCCGGGCCACTTGGGGTCGGCCGCCCGCAGCGCATCCCACATCGCGTCCAGCGACGCTTCGACTTCTGCCTGGCCCAACTTGCTAAACGATTTGATGGAACTGTCGTCGTTCATGGAAGCCGAGAAGTCGAGCACCACGACTAGGTCACGTGCTTCGATGAAAACGGTTGCCGATTTTTGCAGGGGAACCTGCGAGCGGCCGACTGCCCAACCGAAAGCCAACGGGAATTGGCCGTCGGGTGCGCTGGCATCCGCTTCGGTTCGACGGGCGGTTACTTTCAGGACGTTGAAAGGTGTGGTGCCCCAGGCAATGGGCCAGGTGCCGGTTGCTGCATCATGTGAGCGATTGCCGAACTGGACATCCGTTTGGGGATCGATGAACACATTATTGGCGGTAGCCACTTGCGCCGCCATGGCTCGGGCCGCGACAACCGCGTCCGAATCGGGGCCGAGATCGACCGGGCCGGTACTTTGCCCGGCTGCAAAGACCGCGGCATTGATTTCCTGCGAGGCGGCCAAAGCCGCCGCGTCCACCGCGTTCTGCATTCTCGTTTCGGTCAGTACGATTCGCCCTGAATCGACCGACAGGGCGACAAAGGCGAATACGGCGATCAACGTAAATCCGGTGAGCACGACAATAACACCGCGCCGGGACGATTCAGGCCTGGCCTGACGCGCCGTGGAAGGTTGCTGGTTCTTCATGATGGGTTCCTCGGGAGGGGATGCTTGAGTGAGGGAAGGTGGGGTTGAGGGTGAAGGGAGGCATCATTGCGTCTACGGCGCGCGTCCATTTCGGAAAGTCACGGCAGCGGACATGCTGTAGTCGCTCATCGGGTCGACCGGCGTGTAGCTTACCGAGGAGTACGGCACATCGACTTGCACCTGGAACAGGCGCAAGTCGTTGGCCGGGTCATCAAGGTTAAAATCGAGCGATGGATTGTTGGCATCGCGGACACGTACTTGGATGCTTTCCGGGGGGATGCCGGCGGAAGCCAGGAAGTTTTTCACATCCTGAATCAGCTTCTGGTTGGCCGATTGCCCGCTGCCAAGCAGGTCGGTGCGGTCGATCGAGGCAAATCGGCCTCCTTCACGGGCGGCTGCTTCCAGCGTGTTTTGAGTGCTGTAGGTGCGGTTGAGCTCGATGAGTCCCACCACGATCGACAGCAGCAGGGGGGCGACCACGGCAAATTCCACGGCCACGGCTCCCAGGCGATGATTGCCCGGAGCGCCTCTGGCCTCTCCTGGATTGTATCGCCTGTTGCGATACCGTGGCTGGTTGATATTGCGCATTAGAGAGTCTCCTGTTATTCGTGCCGCATGAATGCCTGGCCACCCAGTACCACGCCGTTCATGAACGGCATGGGAACCAGAGCGATGTCGTTATACGGAATCGTCGCCCGCACCACGAATATCTGGCGCGGATCGGCGTTGAGTAGTTCGATGGCGGGCAAGGCTTCAATGGCACTGCCTGTCATGGGAGGCGTGCCACTGGTGTCGTAGACACCCGCATTGAGGACATAGATGCTGGCCGTACTCGTGTTGAAAGCACTGGCCATGATCTGGTTCACCTGACTGGTCACTTCCGCGGTCGTGGCCCCTTCGGTGGAACCGAGGCGGGCCCCATTGCGGCACGCACTTTGCATCACGTTGATGGCTAGCTGGGCATGCCCGAATTCGATAATCGCGAAGATGATAAAGAAAAAAACGGGTAGCACGAAGGCCGCTTCCACGATCGTCGTACCTTGACGGCATGGTTTTCCTCGCCGCTTGCCAGTCGTGCGTTGGTTTCGTGAAAAGCGCATGACGCGTAAAACTCCTTTCCTACGACCGATGAAAACGGGGCCGTGACCGTAAGACTGAGAAGACAAGACTCGAACCGATATCGAGGGGATACCCAGTCACTACAACTCTAGGTCAGAAAAGTACGATAGGGGAGAAGATATTTCCCAAGACGGTGGAAAGTGGAGAAACGGCAACCTGGAGGTTGCCAGGAGTCACCCGCGAGGCGTCGGGTGTTGTCATCGATTCCCACATCTCACATCACCCATTCTCTTCCTCACCAGGAGGAAGGTTACCGCGACTTTGTATGGAAACGCCGAAGTTGTTGATGACCCGTCCCTTAGTTGAACCCCTCTTTGCGCATGGACGATTGTGAAGTGAGTGTTTTGCCGCCGAGGAACCAGGGCGAAGGCATCCAGCTAACCTGGTCGAAAGGAACCATGGTGGTTACGGTGATGGTCTGTCCCGGAGCGGCCACGTCAGGGCTAGGGCTGACGGTCACCGCCGTGCCAGGCACGGCTGCGTTGGCGGCGTACTCCTGCACGGTGTCGATGACATCCCAGGCGGTTGCATTGAGGGTAATGGCCTGGCGCGCCCCGACCCGGGATGCGCTGACAAGAACCTGCTGTACCATCAGCGCGCGGCCGAATTCCAAAATTCCCACAACCATCAGGAAAAAGATCGGCGCCACGACGGCGAATTCCACCGCCGCGGCACCCATGCGACCATCCCGTCGTCGTCGATGGCCACGCGAGATGGCACGTCGTGTCCGTGAGTGATGAGGCCG
>JAJRWS010000247.1 GCA_024276705.1 Planctomycetota bacterium
ACTATTGAATTCGCTTGTTTTGTACCCACTTACGTTCTGACACTCGAATTGAAAACAACAAATAACCACTGGAAACACAGTGGTAACAGTCTGAAGCCCCCGCATCCGTTGGAATCTACCCACAGATTCTGGCGAGGAGGCTTAATGATTAACTGGAACAACAGCCGCTAGGCTACCTGAGTAGGCTCGTTCGCGTGCTCACGACACTCCCATGTTCCGCAGTTAGCATTTTCAGCGGCCGGACGCTATCATTGTCCGGAGACTTCACTTTACCCCGCCCGAATCCGTTCAGGTAATGCTGGCGGAAAGTAAACATTTCCGTTAAACTAAACTTCGGGGATGTATCGAGCAGTTTCCAGGAAAAGAACCCGTATCTTCATGAAAATCATAGCATTATTGCTTCTGTTCAACTGCGCCTACTTTGCTGCCCATTCCGCCTCTGCAGCCGTCGGGGACGCCCTGCATAAATTGCGAGCCAGTGATGGCGATACAAACGACGAGTTCGGTTGGTCGGTCGACCTCAGCGGCGATGTGGCAATCGTCGCCGCGTGGCAGGACGACGACAATGGGATTCGATCTGGTTCCGCGTATTTGTTTGATATTGTTAATGGCAAGCAGTTAAGAAAAGTCCTGCCAAGCGACGGCAGATCATATGGCGAGTTCGGCGTCTCGGTCGCCATTAGTGGCGACAAGGCCATCGTCGGTGCAAGAGGGGCAGTAAACAACACCAACGCTTCCGGTGCCGCCTACGTGTTCGATGTTGATACTGGCGCAGAACTCGTCAAGCTAAGTCTTGGCGACGACGCGCGAGGGGACTATTTTGGCTGGTCAGTTGACATCAGTAATAACATCGCCATCGTTGGAGCGCAACAGGACGACGAGAATGGTGCTCTATCCGGCGCCGCCTATCTCTTCGACGTTACCACTGGGGCAGAGCTTTTCAAACTTGCGGGGAGCGATGCCGCATTGGCCGACTATTTTGGCGTTTCCGTCGCTATCGATGGTAATACAGCCATTGTGGGAGCGTATCAAAACCGGAACGAACCCAATTCTGGCTCCGCATATCTGTTCGACGTCACCACTGGAGCCCAACTCGCCAAACTCCTCCCGAGCGACCCCGGATCGTTTGACTGGTTTGGACGGTCCGTGGGGATCAGCGGTGATACGGCCATTGTCGGTGCTTGGCGAGATGATGACAACGGCAACGATTCAGGCTCCGCCTACCTTTTCGACGTGAGAACGGGTGTTCAACTCGCCAAACTTACCCCAAGCGACGGTGCCGAAGACGATAGGTTTGGTGTATCCGTCGCCATCGACGGCAACGTGGCTATTGTCGGGGCGGATGGGAACGACAGCATTGCAAGCAATTCTGGTTCTGCTTATCTGTTCGATGTGTCTACGGGCGAAGAACTCGCCAAGCTGGTCGCTGGCGATGGTGCGCCGATCAACTTATTCGGCGTGTCGGTCAGCATCGATGGCGATAATGCCCTCGTCGGCGCACGTTTGGACGACGACCTAGGTAACGATTCTGGGAGTGCCTACCTTTTCTCCACCGTGCCCGAACCGAGCTCGCTGCTGCTGGCAATTCTCGGAGCAGTGAGTCTCTTGTTTGAGTGTACAAGAAAGTAAGCTGGAACGACGTGAATATAGAGCGGTTTCGACGAAGCAGCGTCAATAAAGCGAGAACCCGCATTTGAGACAAGGGTCGAACCATCCTGGGTCGGGAGGCGAGTTGCCGAGTTGAGCAAACGGCTGCGAATTGCCGTTGGTTATTTCGCGACGGCGGTTGCATCTCACGATCGCAAAATCGCATGTTGCTAAACTACACAAGTGCAATAGACCGACGCACTTTGCCAGTTTGGCTTCGCGCGTTCGGCGCGAAACGCCGACGCGCCAGAGAGTACATTTCTGCGCGATTCTGGGCGTTCCCAAATCGGATTTTGTCCCTTGGTGCACTGTTGATCTGGTCGTTAGCGTGTATCACAACAGCAATCTACTTAGCGCCCTTTCTAGCCTGTCCGTTATTTTTGCCCCGTCCTTTTCGTCCATTCTTTTTTCACGGACAGGCTAGAGGCCTGTCCTACGTTGGTTGTACAATGGACCGCTACCTTTGTGTCATGTCCACTCTTTTTTTTCGTAGGACTACCACTAAAAAATGACCAACCAAAAACCTTTGAACGCTGCTCTGGTAGGATTGGGATTCGGTGCAGAATTCTTGCCCATTTACCAACATCACCCGCACGTCAACGTCTTGGCGATCTGTCGGCGCAACGAAGCGGAACTCACCAAAATGGGCGAGGCGCTGGGGATCGAGCGGCTGTACACAAAATTTGAGGACGTGTTGGCGGACGACGACATTGATTTTGTGCATATCAATAGCCCCATCGGCGACCATGCCTGGATGAGCATCGCGGCGCTCGAAGCGGGCAAACATGTGATGTGTACCGTGCCAATGGCGACGACGGTGGCCGAGTGCGAAAAAATCTGCCAGCTCGTCAGCGAAACCGGTCTCAAATACATGATGGCCGAAACGGTCGTCTACAGCCGCGAGTTTTTGTTCATCAAAGAACTTTACGACCAAGGCGAGTTCGGCGAGATTCAATATCTGCAAGCTTCGCACCCGCAAGATATGGATGGTTGGCCCGAGTATTGGGAAAGCATGATCCCGATGCACTACGCCACGCATGTCGTCAGCCCAGTGCTTGGCTTGATGGATCATCGGGCGGAGTACGTCTCTTGCTTTGGGTCGGGCCACGTACGCGACGACATCCGCGAGAAGAGCGGCAACCGGTTTGCCGTCGAGTCGTGTCATATCAAGCTCGTCAACAGCGACGTGTCGGCGCACGTTTGGCGATTTCTTTACGATACCGCGCGGCAGTATCGCGAAAGCTGTGATGTTTACGGTACAAAAAAATCGTTCGAATGGACGCTCGTCGAGGGCGAGCCACATGTGTTGCACACCGCCAAACGTCCCGAGCCCGAGATTCCCGAAAAAGTCGAGATCCCCGATTTCGCCCACCGGTTGCCGGCGGAGATTCAAAAATTTACGCAATCGATCGAAGACGCCGGCCATCTGTCCTTCGTCCAAGGTGGCGGGCACGGCGGTTCGCATCCGCATTTGGTACACGAATTTGTCGAGGCACTTCGCACCGACCGCGATCCTTGGCCCAATGCCGCGACCAGCGCCAACTGGACCTGCGTCGGAATTTTGGCGCACGAGTCGGCCGTCGCCGGCGGAGCGATCCTTCAACTGCCTGAGTTTACACAAGCGTAGCCCCGCGCTGCTGGAAAATGATTCCCCTTAGCCTCCGACTCTGCCGGGGGACAATTTCGTTTCAATACGTTTCAATACAAAGCACTGATACATAGAGAGCATCAAACCCATGATTACCCGACGATGTTTTTTTGTCCTCGTACTGTTAATCGCTAGGCCATCGGCACTTCGCGCAGAGGAGCCCTACCGACTGCATTCGTTTCAGCGGCTACAATTGACCGATCAGTTTTTCAGCGAGGGAGCCACTGTTGCAGATATCAATCATGATGGCCAACCAGATATCATCTCGGGGCCGTACTGGTATGCGGGGCCCGATTTCATTGAGCGAAACGAGTATTACGAGGCGAAGCCGTACGACATCAAGGGCTATGCTGGCAACTTCTTGGCCTTTAGCTACGACTTCAACGGTGACACGTGGCCAGACATTCTGATTATCGGCTTCCCCGGCGAAGCCGTGTATTGGTACGCCAATCCCCAGGGTAAATCGGGGCCGCAAGGCAAATCGGGCCATTGGCAACGTCACTTGGTCTTTGCGGTGGTCGACAACGAATCGCCCACTTTCCAGGATTTAACCGGTGATGGGAGACCCGATCTGGTGTTCCACACCGGCGGTCGGCTTGGCTATGCAGAAATCCCCAGCGACGATCCCACCACGGCTTGGCAATTTCACCCCATCTCGGCTGACCTAGGATATCAAAAGTATACGCACGGCTTGGGCATCGGGGATGTCAACGGCGATGGCCGAACCGACCTGCTGGAAAAAAATGGCTGGTGGGAACAACCGGCTTCGTTGACCGATGCAGAGTGGACATTTCACGCGGTGCCCTTCTCAGCAGCAGGTGGCTCGCAAATGTATGCCTACGATCTCGACGGAGACGGCGACAACGATATCATCACCAGTCAAGCGGCGCACGCCTACGGGCTGGTTTGGTTTGAGAACCAAGTCGACGACGGTGTCCGCAGCTTCAAAGCCCACCAAATCATGGGCGACAAGCCTGACGACAACGACTATGGCGTCGTCTTTTCTCAACTGCACGCCATCGAGATGGCCGACATTGATCGCGATGGCATCGACGACATCGTCACCGGCAAACGATTTTGGGCGCACGGCGGACGCGACCCCGGCGGACACGACCCGGCGGTGAGTTATTGGTTCAAGACGGTTCGCGAAGCGGGCAAGGTAAGGTTTATTCCCTACCCCATTGATGGCAACTCGGGCGTCGGCACACAGGTCATGGTGAGCGATCTCAATGGCGACTCGTGGCTTGACATCGTTGTTGGCAGTAAGAAAGGCACGTTTGCGCTACTCCATCGTGTGAAGGAGGTGGAGCGTGAGGCGTGGGAGAAAGCACAACCGAAATCGATCCGTCCCGTTACCGCAGTCCCGAAGAAAAAGACGCCCTCACCTGCTAAAAAAAGGAAGCCAAAGCGACTATTAAGACGCCTCAGCTCCTCGAGATCGACGAATATCCTCACGCCGGGCTCACCGCCCAACAGGCGGTCGAGGCGATGCTCTTGCCTGAAGGTTTTTCAGCGACCGTATTTGCCAGCGAACCTGATGTCAAACAACCGATTGCGATGACACTCGACGATCGCGGACGCGTTTGGATCGCCGAGGCGTACGAATATCCACGGCGCGCCGCCAACGGAAAAGGCAAAGATCGGATTCTCGTGTTGGAAGATACTGATGGTGACGGCCATTTCGATACGCGCAAAGTTTTTGCCGAAGGTTTGAATCTCGTCAGCGGTTTAGAGGTTGGCTTCGGCGGCGTGTGGGTCGGCGCGGCTCCTTACTTGCTGTTTATTCCTGATCGCAACGGCGACGACATCCCAGACGGCGAGCCCGAAATCTTGCTCGACGGCTGGGGTTACCAAGACACGCACGAAACGCTCAATGCCTTTATTTGGGGCCCCGACGGATGGCTCTACGGCTGCCACGGTGTCTTCACCCATTCGCGAGTCGGCAAACCGGGCACGCCTAACGAAGAGCGAACTCCGCTCAACGCCGCCATCTGGCGCTACCATCCGACGCGTCACGAGTTCGATGTCTTCGCCCACGGCACAAGCAACCCGTGGGGCGTCGATTTCGACGACCGCGGCCAAGCCATTGCGACCGCCTGCGTGATTCCCCATCTGTATCACATCATTCAGGGTGCCCGTTACCAACGGCAAGCAGGCTCGCATTTTAACAAGCACACGTACGACGACATCAAAACAATCGCCGATCATCGGCACTTTCTGGGCGATTGGAGCCACCAAGGAAATGGAAAATCGGATGCGGCAGGGGGTGGCCATGCGCATGCCGGAGCGATGATCTACCAAGGAGGGGAGTGGCCCGACAAATACCGCGATCAGATCATCATGAACAACATTCACGGTCAGCGGCTCAACGCAGACATCCTCGTTCCGCACGGATCGGGCTTCGTGGGCAAACATGGTGCCGATTTCTTGCTGACTCAGGATCTCGCCTCACAGATGTTGTATCTTCGCTACGGACCAGACGGCCAAGTCTACGTGATCGATTGGTACGACATGCAAGCCTGCCACCACGGCGACGCGAGTGTTCACGATCGTAGCAACGGTCGCATCTACAAAATCCAATATCGTCAACAGGGTAAAAACCCCGAGACCTTCACTGTCGATCTCAGCCAAAAAACGGATCGCGAATTGGCCGAGATGGTCCTACACAAAAACGATTGGTTCGTCCGTCATTCTCGACGTGTGTTGCAAGAGCGCGCCGCGAAAGGCCCCTTGGACGTAGCCGCCCGCCAACGATTGGTCGAAGTCGCGACCTCTCACGCTCAAGAGTCGCGTCGTCTGCGTGCCGCCTGGACGCTGCACGTGACTGGTGGAATTGATGGCGCGCTCCGTGACCAGTTGCTCGCCGATGCGAGCCCTTACGTGCGAGCTTGGACGATTCAACTGGCACTCGAAAAGGAGGAGATTGAGAGTGCTTTCCTCGAACAAATGGCACAGATGGCGCACGACGATGCTTCGCCGGTGGTGCGACTTTACCTCGCCTCAGCCCTGCAACGTATCGCACCAGACAGACGTTGGGATATCGTCGCCGCACTAGCCAGTCATACCGAGGATGCTCAAGATCACAATCTACCGCTGATGGTTTGGTACGCCGCCGAGCCACTGGCAGAGGTCGACCCAGCGCGAGCGTTGGAGTTGGGCTTATCGTGCGGCAAGACAGTTCCATTGGTGCGCGATTTTATGCTGCGACGGATCGGCAACCTTGATGCTGCGTCCTCGTTGCCTTTGCTGGTCGGCGCACTCGGTAAGTCAACCGACGATGGCGAACGCATTGCGATTTTGGCCTCGCTGCGGAAGTCGCTCGCCGGACAACGACGTGTCGATTCTCCCAACCAATGGCCCGAAGTCTATCAAAAACTCGCTTCGAGCGAGCATCCACAAGTGCGTCGCCAGCTTGCCGCCTTGGGCGTAACGTTTGGACACCGTGCCTCGATCGAGTCGCTACGGCAATTGGTTCGTTCCCAAGAGGCCGCTACCAACGTGCGTCGTGCCGCTCTGAATGTTTTGCTGGCGGATCAAGATCCTGAACTGGTCAACACGTTGCAAGAATTGCTGCACGAACCGGCGCTTCGCGACCTTGCGCTGAGCGGGCTGGCCAGATACGACAGTCCGTCCACGCCCAATACCTTGTTGAGTCTTTACGCAGACCTACCGCAAAATGAACGGCAACGAGCTTTGGCGACGCTCGCTTCACGGGCAACTTATGCCATCCCCATGCTGCAGGCGGTCGCTGCGGGAAGCATTGCCAAGACCGATCTCTCGGCGGATCTTGTGCGACAAATTCACAATCTCAAAGATCAGCGCGCCACAAAACTCTTAACCGACATGTGGGGAAGCGTTCGTAATACGCCCGCAGATAAAGCAAAGCAAATTCGGCAGCTTCGTGAAATGCTCGCTGTGACGGCTCTGGACGCGAATGTCGACCCGCATTTAGGACGCGCGATCTTTGCCAAGACCTGCCAACAATGCCACAAGCTCTATGCCGTAGGCGACACGGTTGGGCCTGATCTTACCGGCTCGAATCGAGCCGACGTCAACTATCTGTTGTCCAATGTCATTGATCCCAGCGCCTTGATACCTAAGGAGTACCGCTCGTCAACCGTCGTCACCGACAGTGGTCGTGTTCTCACCGGCATTATCACCGCCGAGAACGATCGGTCGATTACGATTCGCAGCGCGACCGAAACAATTGTGCTGCCCAAAGAAGAAATCGAAGAACGCACGACCAACGACATCTCAATGATGCCCGAGAACCAGCTCAAGCCATTCTCACCTCAAGAAATTTCCTCACTGTTTGCCTACTTGCGCGGAAAATCGCAAGTCTCGATGCTCGCGACCCCAGACAATGCCAGCATGATTTTCAACGGCCGTGATCTCACCGGCTGGCGCGGCGACACTACGCTTTGGTCGGTCGCCAACGGCGAAATCGTCGGCAAGTCGCCCGGCATCGAGCAAAATTCCTTTCTCATCAGCGACCTGACCGCCGAAGATTTCCGCCTAACATTTGAAGTCAAACTATTGGACAACGTCGGCAACAGCGGCGTACAATTTCGCAGCAAACCACTGGGCGACAACGCTGGCGTCGCCGGCTACCAAGCCGACATCGGCGTCGGCTGGTGGGGACAACTCTACGAAGAACATGGGCGAGCCATCCTGTGGGACAAGTCAGGCGAAAGCCACGTCAAGAAAGGCGAGTGGAACAAGTACGAAATCCTTGCCAACGGCCCCAAAATCCAAACCTGGCTCAACGGCCAACTCTGCGTCGACCTCGACGACCCCGCAGGCGAACGCCGCGGCATTTTTGCGTTGCAAATTCACTCCGGCGGCCCGATGGAAGTACGGTTTAGGAATTTGAAGTTAGAGATTCTGAACGCGCCGTCTGTTTCAACTGCTTCGCAGTAGAGAGCGATACTGAGTGGAATGTCCCCTTACAACCCTCTTTTAACTCCCGATTATTGGCCGGGTATGCCACGCAATCCGCTGGTAAGACTAGGTGCCAGCATAATAGGTTCCTGGCACCTTATCTGACTCACAGATAGAAATCTGGCTTACAGCAACTCGACGGCATTATCTACCAACGCAGCGCTGAGCGATTGCTCTTTGCCCATCAATTCTTCCAGGGCGTCATCAAAAGAGGCGACCGTTTCTGAAGGAATTCGAATCTCTCGGATGAGTCGTTCCGTTTCGACCTCTGGATTGACTTCGAGCATCGGCTCAACCAAGACGCGCAGATCGGCCCTGTCGATCAATCCATCTTCGGTGACGTCCGGTATGAGGTCCGCCTTGAACAGAAATTCAATAAACGCTTTTTGAAGTTGGAAAATCGATTCTTTCTTTTCCGCCGCTTCTTTGGGCGTCAGTTGAGGTACAATCTTCTGAGTCACGGCTTGCGGGTAAGCAACGTTGGCCTGTGAACTTGTCCCCGATTGCATCATGTTTGAA
>JAJRWS010000248.1 GCA_024276705.1 Planctomycetota bacterium
CTCAGGATAGTAGAAGATATAACGAACTCGGGTCAGCCCTGCCAGGTATTGCATGGCTTCATCTGGGCCCCTTTCCCCGGCAATCGGGCCCCCGGCAATCGGGCCCCCGGCAATCGGGCCTTCCTGGATGGACCGGTTGATCTGTCTGAAAAGACGTGTCAATGAGACTTTACGCAGTGGACTGGGGCGAGCCATGTTCTGGTCGATTCGTCCGCGTGCTTCCTGCAGACGGCGCCGGTTCAGTTGGCCGGTGGGATCAGCCAAGATCACCCGTCGCAATACGCCTTCGGCGTCAACCGCTACGCCGGAGGTGAGACCGTTACCCACCGTTGAGCCCGTGCCGCCGCCAATGCCTCCACCGGCACCTCCACCCGCACCTCCACCACCGCCGATACCACCGCCACCGCCGCCGCCAATGCCGCCACCGCCCCCCCCAAGACCTTGAGCGCTAACAATATGAGATTCGGCCAGCAATAAGCCTAAGACCAGCATGCTGACGCAGATCAGGCGGCCCAGCAAAACGACGAATTGGACAGACAATGGTGAACGCATGGTAGCCTCAATAGGAGAATACTCGATAGGAGAATAATTGGTTCGCTTGCATCCGCGTGGGGAGCGGGGCAAGTCAATCAGCAATTCGCTATCAATCTGTGCCTAGCGAATGGCAGCCGGTCATCTTCGATCATAGTTGCCACGGCGACGTAAAGCAAGAAATCGTTATGGTTTATCCTGTTTCCAGTTCCGATTTGGCCCGCTTGAGATTCCAGGACTCCTGGCACGGCATGGAAACCTGAAAAACGCTTGAATCTTCGCTGATTGCAGCTTGCTCACGGACCCATGCACCTCGTCAGAATCCATTCCACCCTTTCCTGGCTCCGTTTCAGTGCGATCCGAACAATCGTAGCATTCAATCTAGATCCTGCGACCGGTCTCGGGAAGGTGCAGAAAGTCGACAAGATGTAGGAAAAACGCCTCATTTTGCAGTTCAGGCGTTACATTTTAACAGCACCCTGGGTTCCTTGAATTCACCCGAACCCATGGCAATGACTTCCTCCGCGTCAACTCCCTGCAAATCTGATGGCTTTGCGAACCGTTTCATCACGCATGTGCTTACTGGCTGCGCTGGGGGTCTGCATGCTGTTGGTAGGGGGATGCGCCAGTTGCTCATCGACTGGGCTGGGGCGAGCATGTTCGAGTTGCTTACCAAAGATCGATCCGACCGGTGAGCGGGTGCTGCTGTGGCCCCACAATCAGACTCCACCTGCCGCCGCCGTGGCCGCCAATGCTTACGGCAGTCCTCCGCCGGGGAATATTCCGGTGCAACCTGCACTGACCGATCCGGTCTTCCCACCACCAGCACCCCCTGTTGCCGCCATGGCTGCAGGTGCAGCTGCGGGCGCAGCCGGTGCTGCTACAACAGCAGCGACCGTGCCAGTCACACCTCACGATCGCCTCACGCTCACTCCCGAGAGGTTACTTGCACCCGTGGGTAGTGAAGTGCTGCTACGAGGGGGGATCTGCACGGCAAAAGGCTATTTCCTGAAGGATCAACGCATTGATTGGTCGCTGGCGGGGCAAGACGTGGGCCATTTTGTTGCTCTCAGCGGTCGGGGCTGGATGAAACCGGCGTGGATGCCGTGGAACCAGCCGAAAATTCTTGGCACTCACTATGCCACCGGTTATACGACCGCGGTAAAAGCCAAGCTGACACGCGGTACCGACAACCCGGCGGACGATGTGCAGATTCGTCAAGGAGAAGCGTGGGTCAGCGTTACCTCGTCGGTCGAGGGGACCAGTCATGTGACTGCGTTCGCTTCAGCCATCGACTCTTGGCAACATCGAAAGGCGAATGCGACGATTTACTGGGTCGATGTCCAGTGGGTTTTTCCACCCGCGGAGGTTGCCGGCGGCTCCGGCCCCGAAGTGCTCAGCACGACGGTCACCCGACAGACCGATGGCCAGCCGCTGGCAGGTTGGCTGGTGCGTTATGAAGTGGCAGATGGGGGCGGAGCACGGGTGGGTGGTCAATCGGAGAGCGTTGTCGAGTTGGCTACCGGAGCCGATGGCCGGGCAAGCGTGGAAGTGACTCCCACCCATTCGGCTGCCACCTCGCAGATTAAAATGCAGTTGATTCGACCCAGTGGCTGGCATGGCAGCGATGCGCCGAGATTGGTCATCGGCAGCGGTTCTACCACAGTTCGCTGGAGTGGTGCCGGTTCCGCATCGCCTCAGTCAGCTTCCCCGATTCCACCGGCGGGCACGACCATGCCCATCGGCCCTGCCCCAACCACCCCCATCGGACCCACGACACCCCCTGCCACAGCGCCTCCGCCCGCAACGTCGCCGCCGGCTCCCGCAGCGGCGGCCAACAAACCTCAATTACAATTGGAAATTCGCGGTGATCCCACCGCTCAAGTGGGAAAGCAAATCCGTTTCCAGGTGCTGATTCGGAATTCAGGCAATGCGCCGGCAACCGGCATTGTCATGAATGATCGATTCGACCCTGGATTAAGCCATTTGGGAGACGGCGATCGATCGCTGCAAATCGAGAATACGGGAGTAGGCCAACTTGCCCCGGGTGAGCAGCGGGCCCTGTTTCTCACCTTTGACGTCCTCAAGGCGGGCCAGTTGTGCCATGATGTGACCGTCACGAGCCTGGAGGGCGCCCGGGACCAGCGCCGGGCCTGCATCACGGCTACCGCGCCACCGCCCCAGTTGCAGCCGGGACTCGATGTGATCAAGGATGGCGATCGTTTGAAAAACGTAGGCGAAACGGCCCTGTTCACCGTGGTCATTAAAAATACCGGCCAGGTGCCGCTCATTAATGTTCAGGTGGTCGACGAGTACAACGGGGCGTTGCAGCCACGCCCGCCGGGGCCCCTCTATCAAACGCTGAATGGGCGGGTCCTTTGGCAGTATCAGAGGTTGGAAGTGGGTGAATCGAAGAAGGTTGAGATTGAATGCCTCTGCCTTCAGCCCTCCCCCCAAGCTTGCAGCCTGGTGAAAGTGACGGCTGATGTGGAAGGTGCCGCCAGCGGCCTGGTGAAAGTGGCGAATCACTGCGTGGAAATCGCAGCCGGGCCGTCCCGCAGCGCCCCAGGAGCGGCAGCCGCCCCACTCCAGGCAAACTTGCAGATGGAGATCCTCTCTTTTGCCAATCCGGCTCGGGCGGGATCCCGGGCCACGTATCAGATTGTGGTGAAAAATACTGCGGCCACGGCGGATGAGCAAGTGACCTTGAAAGTTCAGTTTCCCCAGGAGTTGACTCCCGATATTTCCACGGTTCAGGCCACGGTACGTTGGCGGGCGGTGGGTAACGAATTACACTTTGAGCCGGTGGCCACTTTGCGGCCGGGAGAAAAATTGCCCTTTACGATTCCGGTTGCGGTCAATCGGGCCGGTCAGGTTCAAATCCATGCCATCCTGGTCAGCCGCAACGTACCGCAAGGAATCATGAAAACAGAAACCGTGGAAATTGTCGGCCGGTAGACCAGTGTTTCGGTAGGCGGTGGGCGGTGGGCGGTGGGGCCATGCATCGGAAGCAGCAGATTGGCAGGCGTGGCCGGTCCAATTTACGTTCGCAAACCACCAGCTTTGGGGAGTGAGAATTTATCAGGCTATGCCGTTTTCTGCGATTTTCGTACTCGTACTCAGCATTGCGGTACTCGTACTCGTACTCGTACTCGACACGTCTTCTGTGGACTTCCTCAGTTTGTCGAATCAATTGGGGCCATTTCGAGTACGAGTACGAGTACCGGCTGACGCCTGAGTACGAGTACAGCAGTGATTTTCGGCCCCTTTTAGGGACCTTCCTCAAGCCACCCGTCCTCTGGATACCTACTTTCTTACCACGGGCCTACTGTCCTTTTTTTCAATCCACAGACACCAGTTGATTCCACCTTCGGCCTCCAGTTCCAGGATGACGTCGGCCTGCAAACGGTCGCCGGCCAGCTTGATTTCCAATCGGCCACTTGTCTCGCGGATCACTCTGTAGGTTCCTCGATCGCGGCGGGAAACGCTGCCCCGGTTGTGGCTCACGGGACCTTCGTAGTCGAGATAGGCGTGCCGATGGTCGGCCAGGCGACGGGCGCGGACAGATTCGGTGGTGGGCCCTGTCGATTCAAGCCCTGTCGATTCAAGCCCCGTCGAAGCTGGCCCCGTCGAAGCTGGCCCCGTCGAAGCTGGCATGTCAGCTCCCAATGCAGTCCGCCAAAGCGCCGGCAACTCACGCAGTTCCCAGGTCCGGAGGCCCTCGGGCCACTCAAGCATGAAATCCCAGTGGCCAGGCTTTTCATAGCCGGCAGGGCATTCATGACGCAACAGGACAAAGCGAGGCATGGCGAGATTTTTCGGTGTTTCGATAGATCGGTGTTTCAGTGGTGTTTGTTTTCATTCGGTTCCAAACTAAATCGGCTGAAAAACGGCTCGTTATTTATTGGTCATTCCTTACATGCCTACTGAAACACTGAAACACCGAAACACCGCCTCCTCAATACCCCGGCCCGCGCAGGTCGATCACCCCTTCGGGCCAGCCATTGCCACTCGGGTAACGCATGATCACCGGGTCTTTGAAGGGAGATTTCTGCTGGTTTGAATTCGTGGAGTCGACAAACCGATTCTCAGCCAGGCAGGCTCCCAGCCGCTGGTAAAAGGGTTTTACCTGCTCGTTGGTTTGGAATAATGAGAATGGAAAAGTGCCGTCATCCACCAGTGTAAATACAGCCTGGACGATTTGTTTGCCCAACTGCTGGCCTCGTATGTCCGGATCGGTGCAGACATGAGCCAATGCGAGCAGAGTCAACTCGCCACGGGAGGTTCCCACCGTTCGTGGCATGATCGCCGCATGGGCGACCATCCGCGAGCCATTGCGTATGACCAGGGAACGCGGAGCCTGCGATTCAACTCCCGAGTCGAGATGCCGGCGTTGGAACAGTTGGTCGATGCGGTAGTCCAACGGCCGGCTCTTCTTGGGCCACACGCGTACCAGCAACTGGGCGATGGCTTGGGCATCCGATTCGCTCAACGAACGAATCGCGATCGATTCGACCTTATTCAACGAGATTCTCTCCCTGATTCGATGTGTGCATGACGTGCCCGGAACCTGGATATTGTATTTTTCCACCGTGGCCGACAATCGCCGCGTGTTGCCGTCTGGCAGGTGAACGATACGCCTTAACGCTTTAAAATGGAATGTTCTCCACTCGGCGCAACTGGCCTGCGGGCTGGTTCCGGCGTTGGCAAGACTTCTTGTTTGTGGTCGCTGGCGGTCGAAGCGGTGGGAGTCACCGTGTTATGGTCATCCAATCGCGAGGCGACTTCCCGCAAGGCCGCCAGAGCGGCTACAAAGCTGGGTTGGCTGGCGACCAATTGAAAATTGGCGTTGTTTTCCACTTGCTCGAACCGCACCAAGGTCTCTCGGAGTCTTTCCTGTTTGACGAGAAGAGTATTCTGGTTTTCGTGGGCAGACAATCCAGGCAGTGCCAAAATTTCTTCGGGCAAATGTAAATACCGTTGCCAACCGGCGCCCGTCTTGTAACGAGCCAGACGCTTGTCAAGCCGGTTGGAGAGGTCCGACAGCGTTGCCAGCAAATTGGTATCGTCCAGATTCGCCAGATCGGTCGCGGTGGGGAAGACTTGTGCGGGATCTGGCAGATCCGAAGATGCTGCTGCGGTTGGGGTGGGAGATTCGTCGAAGGCGGCGGGCGTTTGCGAACCCAGGTCCCTTGCCTGACGCGGTTTCCGCTTCGATTCCGGTTTCGGTTCCAGGGCAAGGCCTGGTCGCTCGATCTTGGCGGGCCCGCGCAATCGGCCCAGGTCTCGCCGTCGTCTCCAGGCACGCCAACGCGGCGTGCCACTGGTCGGAGGTACCCCGTAGCTTGGCATCCTGTAGTTGGGACGTACTCCATATCTCGGATCGATATGGATATTCGTGTACGGCGTATTCACGTGAATCCCCATGCCAGGGCGGATGCGCACAATTTGAGCTGCGGCAGGCGTAGCCATAAAGGTGGTGGGGATGGCCCAAGGCAGAACCACACTGAGCAAGATAATACGCAATGGCATGAGTGAGAGTTGCATGGCAGTTCCCTTAAGATGGAATTCGGGAGGTGGGCGTGGTCGAGTTCAGATAGTTCATCGGCCTTCGAGGCGAGCGATTCCGTAAGCTACGACCGGTAGGAAATAAGCTGGCTGGCACAGGTTCCATTGTAGACCCAGGCAGTCCGTTTAGGCAAAGGGGCAAATTGTAACGGTATTAGGGCAGTATATAGGGTCACCCATGGCTAACTTGGAGAACAGGTTGGTCTCTGCTATCCTCAAGTGCCGGGGCAGTTATTGGCCCCGAGGGTCGTTGCTGAGTCCATGCCCGCGGGCCACATTACGGCACTTGGAACCCCACGATGGGTGTTGTGAGAGGGGGCAAATTTGATTGGAAAGAAACCTGCCGATGCGATTAATACGACTTGTGGTCCAATTTTCACGGACGATCGGGCAGCCGGTGGTACCCATTAACACAGGGCTTCCAGTTGTTACGGGGCTTCCATTTGTTACAGGGCTTCCACTCCTCCTGGCAGTGTTATTCTTCCTGGGGTTGTTCCTCCTGGGAGGGGGCAGGCAGGTTCAGTCTGGGCAGGCCCAGTCCGAAGAAGTCATTAGCCCCAATGAGGGGCTGCAGCATCTCGACTGGAAGGACGCTCGAGCGGCACTTGGCGAAGAAGCCTTAATCAGCGGGAAAATTGTTCGTGTGGGGAATTCGGGGAGAGTCAATTTTCTCAATTTTGACACAAAACGTCCCCCTCTATTTACGGGGATAATTTTCAAGAAAAGCCTGGACAATTTTCCGCGGCCACTTAAGGAGACGTATTTGGGGAAGATTGTCCGAATTCGTGGCCGGGTAGTGACTTATCAAGACAAACCACAAATCGTCATTACCGATCCCGAGCAAATCGAGATCCTCGACGAGCTGCCCGAGACAACCACTCCAGTTCCAGCCAACGGTGAGGTCCTGGCCGGAGGCGTGCTGCGGGTTGCTACCTACAATGTGTTGAATTTGTTCGATGGTCACGACGATCCGTACCATGCGGATGAATCAACGCCCACCAAACCGCGGGCGGAACTTGAGCACCTGGCCAGATCCATTCAATCACTTGACGCTGACGTGCTGGCGTTGCAGGAGGTTGAGAGTCGTGGCTACTTGAAACGGTTTGTGCAAGCGCTGCTGCCTGAGATGGGGTATCAAAATATTGTCCATTTCGAGGGGAACGATTTGCGCGGCATCGATGTGTGCCTCCTGTCGCGGGTACCGATTGGACCGGTTCGATCGCATCGGCATTTGCGGTTTACCGGACCGGATGGAGTGGAGCGGAGCTTCTCCCGCGATTTGCTGGCGGTGACGATTCTACCTCCCGGAGGAGAGTCGTTTGAAATGTGGTTGGTCCACCTCAAAAGCAACTCCGGCGGGCGCGAATATGCGGAGCCGATCCGCCTTGCGGAAGTTGGGCAAGTTCGCCGGTTGCTCGACGAGGCCCTGGCCGCCGATCCGAAGGCAAGGATTCTGTTGCTGGGGGATTTTAACGACACCTGGTCGAGTAAAACTTTGCAAACACTCGTAGGGTCAGGCCCCAAGGCACTCTGGTCGGTCGCCAGCGAATTGGTCGAAAACGGCTCGAACGAAAACGGGCCCGACACTTACAATAAGGGTGAATTCCACTCGATGATCGACTACATCCTTTGCACCCCGGCCATGGCCGGGGTCTACGTGAAAGGTTCCTGCCGGATTGTCCCCGGTTCTACCTCAAGTACCGGTTCCGACCATAACCCCGTCACGGCCAGTTTTAAAATGAAGTAGGCAGTGGGCAGTGGGCCGGCGACATCGGGCCAATACGATGGATTCTGCTACAGACGGCCAGACTGTTACAGAGCCGGATCGTTATCTTGACAATCGCCCCGAGCCACTCACGCCTACAACGCCGCGCACACCAGGTCGCCGATTTCGCTGGTCGAGTAGCCCATTTTGCCGGCATTCTGGCTTTTCATTTTGGTGCCAGTCACGGTTTCAATTGCCTGCATGACGCGCTGTGACGCATTGGGCTGATCGATTTGATCGAGTAGCATTCCGGCGGCATTGATGGCGGCGATTGGGTTGATCACTCCCTGGCCGGTGTATTTTGGCGCACTGCCGCCCATCGGCTCGAACATGCTGACACCACCCGGGTCGGGATTGATATTTCCACCCGCCGCGACTCCCATCCCCCCTTGGATGATTCCGGAGAGATCGGTGATGATGTCGCCGAACATGTTTGTGGTGACAATCACATCGTAGTACTCAGGGTTCTTGACAATCCACATGCAACATGCGTCGACATGGTTGTAGTCGGTTTCCACTTCGGGATATTCCTGGGCCACCTCGTTGAAAGTACGCCACCAGAGGTCGTGGCCTATAGTCAAGACGTTGGTTTTGGCGACCAGGGTGAGCCGTTTGCCCTTGGGATTGTTGCGTTTCATGGTGTATTCGAACGCGTAGCGAATACATCGCTCACAGCCATGCCGAGTGTAAATGGCTGTCTGCGTTGCAACTTCATGGGGCGTGCCCTTGTGCATGAATCCACCTGCGCCACAGTACATGTCTTCGGTGTTTTCACGCACGACCACGAAATCGATGTCTTCGGTGCTTTTGTTCTTCAGCGGAGTTTCGACGCCTGGAAACAATTTCACGGGCCGCAAATTGATGTATTGATCCAGGCCAAAGCGGAGGTCCAGCAGCAGTTTGCGTTCGAGAATGCCCGGGGCCACTTCGGGGTGACCCACCGCGCCAAGCAGGATCGCGTCGAAAGTGCGTAATTGGTCCAAGGCGTCCTCGGGCAGTGCCGCGCCTGTCTGTAGCAGTCGATCGCCACCCCAGTCAAAAACGGTTTGATCGAACTGAAACCCTTCTAGTTTGGCGACCGAATTCAGTACCTTGATGGCTTCGGCCGTCACCTCGGGACCCGTGCCGTCGCCGCCGATGACGGCTATTTTCTTCACATCACTCATCACGTGTTCAATTTCCTATGCGCGGGTGGTGGGGGCCGAAAAGGCCCATTGTAACCACACGAGCATGGAAGGCGAAGGGCCCGGGGAGCAAATATCACAGGCTCAGTCCCGGAAATAACTATTTTCCCCCGGACTCGGATGGCCCACGGCCTGGCCAGAAAGAGGACGCAGGGAAAGAGGTCGCGGAACGAGCATGGTTAATTCTGGCTGAAGCCGAGCAGCGTTGAATGGGTTCGGCCGAGCGGATTCCGCATGAACCGGTTGCGGCAGTCGCTGCACAGGTCGAACCGCTTTTGCTGGTAGATTTCGTCGCCCAATTTTTCGTCCTCGGCAAGGTCCGCGGGATCCTCAAGCCGATCCAGGATGTCCTGGATTTCTTCCAGGTGATCGAGCTCATCGTCAAGCCCTTCTTCCGAGGTGTCGATTGAAGCATAGACTTCCAACCTCACCACATAGCGTAAGTCACGTTGAGGATCAATCGGTCGCTTGCAACAATCGCAAGTGAATTGAATCATGGCACATTCCTTCGCATGCATGAGTAGGCCCGTGTGCCAGGCATTGGATACCAGGCATTACTTCAAGAGCTTGTCCTGAGACAACTTCATCCTAACGACTTCCTGGGGCAAGAGGCAAGAGATATGTCCTGGGGTCGGGCGATGTGAATCGGAGGCTGTGGCTGATTATTATCCCGAGAAAACCCCCGGCTTTGCCGGGGGGATTGGCAGGATTTGATAGTTCCGTAGTCAATTTTATCGGGATCGGGATCGGGATCGCTATCGAAACGGACTGGAATTTGGACATGCGGACTTTCGAACCCGATCCCGATAGCGATCCCGATCCCGATGATTGTAGTGGAATCCAGGGTTGATGCTGGGCCTCCTTTTCGGAGTTGATCTAAACTACCCCCCCCAGCGGTTAATCATAGAAGCCTCCGGCTCCGCCGGAGGAGCCAAACTTTCCATAATAGCATGCCCGATAAGCCATCCATGTTCCAAGCTGGCGATGGGGCCATTTCTGTATTAGAATAAATATCCAACAGGGGGTCCCTTTTATTGCAAGTTGAGCAGGGGAACCGCAATGGAGTCTACCCAGACGAGCGCCTTGAACTCAAGCGTATTGGTTCTTAACAGACAATACATGGCAATTCATGTAGTTGGCGTGAAACGTGCGTTTGGGCTATTGTTGAATCAACTTGCCGAGGTCATTCACATTGAAGATGGACAGTATGCCAATTACGACTTTGAGTCATGGCGCGTCATTAGTGAATTAAAGGCCCAATACAAGCAGCCCGAAGAGGACTGGATACACAGTGTGAATTTTGAGGTGTGTGTACCACGAGTGCTCCGCTTGCTTTATTTCGATCGAATTCCCAAGCAGCGAGTACGGTTGAATCGACGGAATATTTTTGCCCGAGATGCCAGTCGGTGCCAGTATTGTGGCAAGCGATTTTCCACCAGCGAACTGAGTTTGGATCATGTCGTGCCAACATGCCGTGGAGGCGAGACAAGCTGGACCAATATTGTCTGTGCATGCGTAAAGTGCAACATCCGGAAGGGAGGACGCACGCCCAGAGAAGCCGGGATGATTTTGATCCGGAAACCGATAAGGCCCAGGCGGAGCCCGTTGCTGACCATCAAGTTGGGCAATCCGAAATACGCCAGTTGGAAGACGTTTCTGGATAGTGCTTACTGGTCGGTTGACCTTAGGTAGGAGGGCAGAGAGTGGAGAGCGGAAGGCGGAGAGCTCACACTCGGCTAGTTCGTTTAACCGCAATACCGCCCGATTAACGCATTTTTCCGGTCAGATCCACCCAGCGTCATCCTGTCCCGGGTAGCACCGAGTGAAGGATCGCTCTTGGTTTCAAGAGGTTACCAGAGATCCTTCCGTTCACGGACCAGGAACCTTCTGTCGCGAATCAGGGCTTGTCGTGAATCAGGGCTTTGCGTCGGCTATTGCAGCGCAGGCCGTTGGAGTGCCTTACTCCAAACCATGCGCGCATGGCTGCACAGTTCCCTTTGGTTGCGGACTCGCATTTCGTCGGGCGGTGGAGCTAAAGCACGCACTACCCGATACAGCTCTTCGCTTGATGCTTTCTGCTCTCCGCTTTAAGAATCGCAGATCGGGTCTTTCTTCTCGGTGATGACTTCACACGTTGAAGCCATCTCGGCGTTGAGCTCAATGAAGCCTTGCCACTACTCGGGTACGTTGTCTTCGTGGAAAATGGCCTCAACTGGGCATTCCGGAACGCATGCTTC
>JAJRWS010000249.1 GCA_024276705.1 Planctomycetota bacterium
GCGGCTCCCTGGATGGTGCTGGTCTTCCTGGCTTTTGGAGTCGTTTCGATTAAGCAGTTCATTGTCGCCACAGGTGCGGAAATCCACTCAGCTGGCGATCTTTGGCAGCTGGCCGAAACAACGATATGGAAAGGTGGTGAACCTCTACCTGGGCAGATTAAGTTCACGTTTTGGCATGTGACCTTTTTTGCCTGGTTCTGCAATATGGCCATGCACATCGGCATGGCTGATCTTTCCGTGCTTCGTTTTGCCCGCAAGTCATGGTATGGCATTGCCTCGGCGGCCGGAATGTATGTGGGCCACTTCATGGCTTGGATTGCCGCAGCGTCTTTGTTTGCATTTCTGCTGCATTCCACCCACCCAGACAAGTACATGACGGATCTGTTGGTCAATAACACCCAGGGAGAATACTCGCAAGAACAATTGGCCAACACACCATTAACAGCGGAACTGCTCCGGAAAGCCATGGAAATAGAGGAGCAACTATTGCAAGAAGGGAAGATCAAGTCGAAACAGGTTGAACCACCTGCGCCGCTGCCTGGTGATCTGGCGTATGGTGCTTGTGGCGTTGCCGGCCTGGTCTGTGTGATCATTGCCGGTTGGACAACCGCGAACCCGACCATCTACCGTGCGGGCCTGGCGTTCCAGGCGATCATGCCGAGCCGATCGCGGTTTGCCGTCACGCTGGGGACCGGTGCGATCGCAACAATCGCCGGCCTCTTTCCCGCCATCGCAATGAAACTGTTGGGATTCGTGGCCATTTATGGCATGATCCTGATGCCGATGGGAGCGATAATTTTCGTGGACCATTACCTATTCCAGCGATTTGGTTTGATCTCCTATTACGCTGAGCAGAGTGGTAGCCGTTTCAATTGGGCCGCCGGCTTGACCTGGTTCTTGACGATGGGAGCCTGCGTGGGGCTGGTGCTGACAGCCGGTGTCCAGATTTACTTTGTCAGCCTGCCAGGCTGGTTCATCGCCGCCCTGCTTTACCTGGTGCTGAGCAAATTTTACCAGCAAGCGCGAGGGTAATCCTGTCCACAGCCCACAGCCCACTATTTACCGAGGTAACCATGCGTTTGTTCTTGCAACTGATTTCCTGGCTCTCCCTGGCGAGTACGATTGGCCCTTCGGTTTTATACTATTACGGCATCATGGAGCTTCCTACGCTCAAAACCACCATGTTCGTTGCAACGTTTACCTGGTTTGTTGCGACGTCCTTGTGGATGGGACGCGAATCGCCAAACGATCCGGAAGAAGCAGCATCTTCCGTACTTTGAAGCCTCATCGTCCCAAAGAGAGCGATTGACCATGCCAGCCATTGAAATGACAAGCCGCCAGCGCGTCCAGGTTGCCATGGACTTGGGTGTTCCTGATCGGGTGCCGACCTTTTGCCAACTGGCAATGGGCCATTACTTTCTTCATTCGGAAGGGAATCCATTCGACCTCTGGATGCGCAGCGAAAGTTTGGCCGACGCCATGGTCGCCATGCAGCGTCGGTACCAATTCGACGGTATCCTGGTCAATCTGCCAGGCCGCGATCCCGATTTCGAAAAACACTTCGATCGTATCGAACGCAAGGAGGGCGAGAAGGAAACTTGGGTTTGGTGGAACAATGGCAACTACACGCGCATTCCCGACGACGACAACCCGCACTATTTTCAGTCTTCCGGCAATCGCTATTTTCCGACTTTCGAGGAAGTCGATCCTGAGACCCTCTGGTATGTCGAACCATGGGATCTTACCGACATCACCTACCCGTATACCTGGGCTTTCGAGCAAGAACCACGTCCTCACGAAGATTTTTTTCCATCGTATCATAGCGATACGATACGGGCAGTCCGGGCCAAAGTGGGAGATTCGATTTCCGTCCAAAGCGAAATCTTTAGCCCTTTCTCCCAGCTCCTGGAATTGCTCAATTACGAGTATGCTTTGATGGGCTTGCTTGATGATGCGGGGAAATCGCATGCCATGCTCAGCCAGCTTACGCTCGGGGCCATCGATCTGGGCAAGCGCCACGGAGCCGCGGGGGTGGACGCGCTGCTCATATCCTCGGCTTTTGCGGGAGGCGGTTTGATATCCCGTGGTGACTACGAAACATTTGTATTACCCTACGAACGGGAACTGATCCAGGGGATCCACCAGCAGTACCCGGAGCTTAAGATCTACACGCATACTTGCGGTGCGATCGGGGACCGACTCGATCTGATGTTGCAGACCGGTACTCAGGGGATCGATACGCTCGACCCACCACCGCTGGGAACCGTCGAACTGGAGGACGCTTGTCCCGTGTTGAAGGGCAAGGCATTTATCAAAGGCAATATCGACCCGGTCAATACGTTGCTCTATGGCGATGAGCAGGTAGTTCGGAAAGCGGTGGAGCACCGTCTGGAGGTTGCCAAGCCGGGAGGCGGTTATATCCTCAGTACCGCATGTTCCGTAGCGCCAGCCGTCAGGCCGGAACTCATCGAGTTGATGAGTGGTTTAACCCGTGAGCTAGGCGGATACGGGGGTTGTTATGCCTGATTATGCTTTGATGAACCAGATGTTTGCCGAAGAGATTGGCGCGGATGGTTACGCGGCCGACGCGGCCAGCGCGGTGAGCTTGTTCAGCAGCCTCTATCCGGCAGCGGTCGAGTGAAAGAAGTCCATGTTCCCAGCCAACCAACTTGCCGCTCTCCCGCGCGTTTCGCTGGCTCATCTCCCGACGCCGCTGGAGGAGCTGCACAATCTGACGAGGCACATGGGGGGGCCGAGACTGCTGGTGAAACGCGATGACCTGACCGGCCTGGCCACTGGGGGAAACAAGACTCGCAAGTTGGAATTCTTAATGGCCGAAGCGATTGGCCAGAAGTGTGATTGTGTGCTTACCGCCGGGGGACCTCAGTCGAATCATTGCCGACAGACGGCTGCGGCTTCGGCCCGGTTTGGCCTGGAGTGTCACCTGGTCCTGGGGGGGCAGCCCAGGCAGGAAGCAGGGAATTTATTGTTGGACGAGCTGTTGGGCGGGCGACTGCATTGGGTAGAGAAATCCCAGCGCAATGCTACCCTCGACCATCTAGCCGACGAACTTCGGCAACAGGGCCGGAAACCGTACATAATCCCGGTCGGGGGGTCCAATGCTCGTGGGGTTCTTGGCTATGTGGCGGCCATGGTGGAATTGATGGAACAACTGGAAGCAAAAAGAATTCAGGTCGATCACATCGTCTTTCCAACCAGTTCCGGGGGGACCCAGGCCGGAATCGTCCTGGGAGCTACGTTATGCGGCTTTCAGGGGCAGGTGACGGCCATCAGCGTGGATCAGGTTCCCGACTGCCAGGTTCCCGACGAGCATGCCTCGGAACGATTTTTAGTCGCGGTTTGTCGTGTCGCTAACGGCGCAGCCGCATTGTTGGGGGTGCAAGAGCGGCTGGAAGTGAAACAATTCCAAACGAACTATGACTACCTGGGGGCCGGCTATGGTGTGGTGGGCGCTTTGGAGCGAGAGGCCATCACGCTTTTAGCGCGTCAGGAAGGGCTGCTTGTAGGCCCGGTCTACAGTGGCCGTGCTCTGGGCGGACTGCTCGATCAGATTCGGCAAGGTATTTATAAAGCAGACGAAACAGTTTTGTTCTGGCACACCGGAGACGAGACGGCCCTGCATGCCTATCGGGACGATTTGCTTTGAGCGATACGGGTACCGGGTCGCGAGCCGTAAGCCGAAACAAGCCCGAAACAAGCTCTGCCCAATTCCGGCATTTAAAATTACGCATTGCTTCTCCGCTTTCCGCTCTTTCACTTCACGCCGGCAATCGCTTCGGCCACATTCAGAGCATGATCGGTGACCCGGCCGTAGGCATTGAGGGTGGCCATGAGGGCCACATTGATGTGCGGATCGATTCGCTCCACACTCAACCGTTCCAAATGCTCATTGCGTATTTTCTTGATCCGATGCGAGACATCGCTTCGCTGTGAATTCGCCTTGGTTAGGATGTCGGCATGTCGCTGTTGGTAGCCCTCGAAGATCATTTGCAAGTACTGCGCGACTCGTTCATGGAGTTGGCCCATTTGTTGCTGGACGATTTCGTCAAAGGTGTAACCTTGGTTATGTAATTTCAGTTGGAATTTGAGGATGTCGGTGATGTAATCACTGATCGATTCCAGTTCGTCCGCAATCCGCAACTGATTCCGCCCTTCATCGATCACCTCATGGGGCAGGTTTGCGGCCAGCATGTCGGAGAGGAAGACGACGACTTCATCCTGGATGGTATCGAGTACTTCTTCACGATGGAATAATTTCTTGACCTGCTTGGGATCCGGGTTTTTTTGTTGGGCCATTTTGCCAAGCCATCGCATCATTTTTTTGCAGCCGTCCGCCATACGCAAGATCTCCACGCGGGATTGTTCGACGGCAATAACCGGCGTTTCCAGCATGCGGATGTCGAGGCTGGTCAGGTGCGGCTTTTCCTTATGGGCCTTTTGTGGAACCATCCGTTCCAGCAGTCTTGCGATCAGTCCGGCAAAGGGAAAGAACAGAATGGTATTCACAACATTGAAGCAGGAGTGCACGGTGGCGATTCTCACCGTAACGCTGATGGCTTCCGCAGTCTGAGCGTCGGCGCCCGCCAGCCAGCGGAAGAACGAAAGATCCAATAAATAGTTCAGCAAGTGGATGTAAGGCCCGAACAGGGCCGTAATCCAGGCGACCCCCAGCAAATTGAAAAGCACATGGAAATAGGCCGCCCGACGCGCGGCGGTGGTCGCCCCGAACGAGGCGAGCCAGGCGGTGATCGTCGTGCCGATATTCTCACCCAGCACGAGCGCCGCGGCCGTCTCGAAGGGAATGACCCCGATCGATGCCAAACCAATCGTAATCCCCAAGGTTGCCGAGGAGGACTGCACGATGAAGGTCAAGATGCAACCCACCGAGGCGCATTTGAGCACTCCCAGGTAAGTGCTGGCGTCGAAGCGTGCGAACCACGATTCAAACTCAGGCAGTTCTTTGACGATGGAAAATCCGTCTTTCATCAGTTCCAGGCCAAAGAAAACCATGCCCAATCCCATCAAGGCCAGGCATGAGTAGCGGACCCGGTCGTTACGAGTGAAGAGATAGCCGAAGGCACCCACGCCCAGGATGGGTAAGCCGTACTTGCCGATCTTCATGGCCAGGATCCAGCCGGTGATCGTGGTGCCAATGTTGGCGCCCATGATGACGCCGATTGCCTGGGACAGGTTCATGAATCCGCTGTTGACGAAACCAACGACCATGACCGTGGTGATCGAGCTCGACTGAACAAGCGTGGTAACCAGAGCGCCCATGGTAACCGCCATCAGGCGGTTATCGGTGACCGCACTGATCATACGGCGCAAGCCGTTGCCGGCGACCGCCTGGAGGCCCTCGGACATGTTTTTCATTCCCAGCAGGAAAATGCCCAGTCCGCCCAGGACCGTCATTGCCAGCATTCCATAATCGGGTTTCCACACTTTCGCATTGAAGCGGACATCAACAATTTCCTGAGTGGCTGGATTGCTTGCTCGAACCGTAATTTCGGTCTTGCCAATTTTCTTCCAATGGATTGTCAATTGGCTGCCTGCAATTTCTGCATCGGCGACTTTAGGTTTTTTGTTATGGACGACTGAATACTCCAGTCGCTGTGGGGAATTCTTTCCCGTGGTGGTGGCTGCCGGAGAATCCTGGACCGGTGTGTCGGCAAACAGCCCCGTTAAGTCAAATGTTGTGGGGGGCGAACCAGCCAATGCCTTGAAATCGGGGATCAGCTTCGCGCTGCTGCGGTGTGAGTTACCGGTTGTATTCGATGAACCGCTCGGGTCTGCCTCATTCGTACCAATTTCGGCTCGGAGAGATGCGTTGCAGACAAGCGTTGCCAAGAAGAACAGAAACAGACGCAAGCCATGCGTCCGCAAACCCATGGCAGGGATAAAAGGCATGTTTTCAGAGTCGGTAAAAAATGTGGATGTCGCGCTGCCACGGTAGTCCGCTTCAAAGCAATTCACCGCAAATCCTCTGTCAAACGTTGTGATTGGGGCGTTCTCACGGAAGATGTCTGGCCTGCCGGTACTTGTGATGCGGCAACTCGAATAGGAAGGCTTGGTAAGGCATTGCTGGTCCCAAGGTTGCCATCTGCCAAACAGGGGTGCTTGGGAGCCATATTAAGCAGCAGTGAGGCCACCGCAAGGGGGGGGGGGGGATTTTCGTAGCCGTTCATTGCGCCAAGACCGTTGTTTCCCGTTCTTAAGAGCCTATCCCAGAACCTCATGACATATTGCTATCAATTCGATTCGACAGGTTCTGGGATAGGCTCTAAGCATAGGCCCTGACTTCAACAATACGGGCATGGTCAATTCCGTTGGTGGCGCTCACGGTAATACGGAGCTTTTGTATCGATAACGCCGGTGAAAAAAGATGCACACACCTGCGTTTATAATTTCCGCGCACTTCCAGTAACACGACCCAGTTCGTACCCTCATGGCCAGACAGCGTATAGTCGCGCACGGTCTCTGGTTGGGCTTTACCCCAATGCATGGAGGCGGCATAACCATCATGATGGCTTAACGTCAGGTGGCGGTGTAGCCCGGTATCGAAAATGAGCTGGACTTCACGGAGTTCTATGGGGGCCTCCCATTCAAGCGTCAAAGTTGCTGGCAAGGTATTGGCAGGATCAGACATCCAGCGCGGGTTGCAGGCTTCACGCCTGTCCGGCGGTACCCCCTTCTCACCATACACACAACGGGTCTGGCCTTGTGTTACCTGTACCGCAGGGCCGCCATGTTGTTCGCTGGAAGCTGTGATGCGTGCCTGCTTTGCGAGATCTTCTTCATCTTCATTATTCAAAGCAATCAAGTAGCAATCATCCCGAAGCAACCGCTGTTGGATAGCGTTCAGCATGGTTGGATCGTTGGTAAGGGAAGCAGGCGATTGCACCTGCTGTATCGCAATAGCCGCTGCTGTGCCAACGCCCTGCCCCACCACCCCACAGGTCGCCATCACCCGTGTCGAGGCAAAAGCAACATGGGTGGCGGAGATATTACGCCCGGCAAACATAAGATTGGCAACAGTCGTCGAAACACAGGCTCGTAATGGGATGTCATAGAGATGGGGTACGGTATGCTGGACACAGGGATCCAGATCGGGAGCATCGATGCCTGCGGGCGGATGCAGGTCCAATGGCCAGCCGCCATAGGCGATGGCATCTTCAAAGGGGGTTGATGCAAGTACATCGTTTTGTGTCAGCACATGCTGCCCCACAAAACGGCGGCTTTCGCGTTTTCCCGGCAAAAAGCCAAACCAATCCAGCGCCCAATGCGAGGCATTGTGTGGATCGGCACCCGCAGGTGTACCGGGAGGGCCATTTTTCACATGGTCCCAGATCCCCAGGAGAATCGCCAGCATTTCATCCCGGATGGATTCATTCTCTTTAATGGTATCCCGCGTGCCGCCATATTCCGCCCACCAGTAGCCGTATTCATGAGAAGGCTGTTCATCGCCCGGCACCGTATAGAGCCGCAAGCGCAGATCATCCTCGGTAAAGCTGCGGGCCCAGGCAGGCGCGATGAAGGGCATCGGGCGATCATGTTTTCTAGCCTGCAGGACCATCGAGGAGCCAAGCCGTTTAGCATCCGCCTTTTCCGGGGCCAGGGATTCGCCATAGGCTGCCCTGGCTTCCCGCCCTTCCATAAACGGTGCTCCGGCCTCGGCGCCCATACGCCCGTCCCCGGTACAATCAATAAAGGTTTTCGCCGTGATGATGAATCGGTCTTCCGTGCTTTGGCGATCCGCAATCGCCTGGACGATAGCATCCCCATCCAGGACAACTCCCGTCACGCTGGTATTTAAGAGGAGCGTCAGGTTTTCCTCGGCGCGGCACAGATCGTAGAGGATGAGATCGCACATGGCAGCGGAACGTTGCGGGTTGCGGACGGCGTTTTCCAGGCGGATCTCTTCGACAATGCCGCCCTCCCGTGCTTCGGTTTTAAGCGGAATACCGCGATCATGCTGGCCAAAGGCGTTCGCCCCCACCATGTGCATCCGGATTTCACTGGAAGCATTGCCGCCCAGTACCGGGCGGTCCTGTACCAGGACGACCTTCACGCCACACCGCGCTGCGGCTATTGCGCAGGGTACACCCGCCGCGCCGCCCCCCGCCACGAGGATGTCGCATTGCAGCCTATGTTCTGCCAGCACCGTCATGCGAGTTGCCTCCCAATCAGTAACGTGATGCAACGGTCTGCAAGGAATGCAGCGGTCAGGTTGGCCAGCAATGCTGCCGGCCCGATCCACTGGAAGCTGACCGGGTCGTAGCCGGTTTCCGGATCAAAGCCGAAGATTGGCCCGGAGAAGGCGATGAGTACAGCGGTCACCACCCCGAAGAACCATCCCGTCCAGACTGCGGTCTGGCGCGTTTTCGGCGCAAAGATCGCAAAAAAGAACAGGGCAAAGATCGGCGTTACCAGCAGGTTGGTGGTTTTTCCCGCCATGGCGGTGATGTTTCCGGGAATCGTGCCCATGAAGGAACTGCAACCCACCAGGATTGCGCCAACCGCAAATGCCAGGCAGCGCGCCGCAAAGGCATGGCCCCGCTCGGTTTTGGGCTGATAACCGAAGCGTTCGAAGCCATCCGTCATCACCACGGCGGTAATGGAATTCACCCCGGAGTCGATGCTCGACATCGCAGCGGCAAACATGGCCGCGACCACCAGGCCCGAAATTCCCGGGGGTAAATGAAAAGAAATATAGTGCGGATAAATACTGTCGGCATCGGCCTCAAGGCTCATGCCGGTGGGTAATGCATCGGGATGGCTCTGGAAATACCCCATCAGCGCCAAGCCTACCAGGGCGAGAGTGGTTGTGATCAAGGCCGTGACACAGAGCTGAGTGAGAAAAGCGCGGCGCGCGGCGCGCGCGTCTTTGGTGGCCATGAAACGCTGCACGGAAACCTGGTCTCCCGCTGCCGTGCAGACATAGAAGACCGTGATACTCACCAAGGTGCCAAAGACCGTCAGCCGAGTGCCCGGATCAAAACTAATGAGCGGCTGGGCATCCCAATGCGCCTGCCATTGCCGGGGGAACCAGCCCAAGCCGCCTTGCTCCCACGTGATCATAGCCAACACCGTCAGAGCGCCACCGAAAAGCAATACCGTCTGGATGAGGTCGGTGATCACTACGGCGCGCAAGCCGCCGAGTGAGGTGTACAGCACGGAGACGAAGCCCGTCACAAGCACAATCCAGGGGATCCATTGTTCCCCCACGTCCATCATGACGGCCATCGCCTTGGCGGCAAGGTAGACCAGCAATGACATCCAGACCAGCCGCAGACTCAGGAACATCCCAGCGCCCAACATACGGATACTCAAGCCCAGACGTATCTCCAGCAGTTCGTAGGCGCTGGTCAGACGGAACTTCATATATACGGGCAGGATGACATAACCTACGATCAGGTAGACTCCGGGAAGGGTCAACAGGCTGGCCAGATAGAACGGACCTTTCCCTAATACTTCGCCTGGTATGGACAGATAGGTAATCGTACTTAATAAGGTAGCGAAGAGCGAAATCCCGATCAGGAACCAGGGCATGTTGCCGCTTCCGATAAAGTATTCCTGAGTACTGCGCTGGCGGCGTCCATAATACCAGCCCAGGGCAATGGTAACGCAGGCGTAAACCGCAATGAGCAGCCAGTCAATGAATTGGAATCCCGTTGGGCTTGGGGATGCAGTGGCCGGTTGTGCGAGACAGGTTGCAGGAATCATGTACCACCCGCATAGCGGGTGGCTTGAGGCAGGCTCCTCAAAGGAGCCGAGAAGAGAATATCGTACTCGTACTCAGCAAAGCGGTACTCGTACTCGAACCCGACTGGGAGGCAAGGTCGGTCATCATCAATATCCATGGCCTTATGTTTCTGTTGAATGCA
>JAJRWS010000250.1 GCA_024276705.1 Planctomycetota bacterium
AGGGGGCCCGCAGATGACGCAGATTGACGCAGATGATTCAATGCCACGTGACCGATGCGCATAAGTCTCCCGGCCTCATTTCGCTTGCCTTTGGATATGCCATTAACGTAGCACCGAATCTACGGCCTGTGAACGATTACGAGCACAGGCGGTGTCACGGTTATCGGCATAGGCAACCATATCGACGAGTTTGGATTTTACTACCCTTCCAAATACGCTGTAACTCAAGATTGCGGGGATGCTCGAAATGAGCTTAACCAGGAGGGTCTGGCGCTGTTCAGTCGGTACGTGCGTCAACGCCAACATGGAAGTCCCACAAAAGAAAACGCCAGCGTTAGTGGCCGGCTTTGGGCCGGAGATGCGATCTCCGGTGGGGCTGCAAGAATCCTAGCATTTCGGCCGGAGCAGCAATAGCCGAGCAAACTGTGGAACCAAAAAAATGAAGAAAGAACTCATTGTCCAATTGCATGCCAGCTTTGAGGAATTGGTCCACGTGGAGGAGGAGGCGGGGGTCGAGTTTTGGCTCGCCCGCGACCTGCAAAAGGTACTGGGCTACGACACCTGGCGGCGTTTTGAAGACGTCGTTCAGCGTGCTGTAACTGCATGTGAGAACGCGGGTTACGACCCGGGCGACCATTTTGCCAGGGTTGGCAAAATGGTCACCTTGGGGTCTGGGGCTGAAAGGAAAGTCGACGACTACGCCTTGACCCGGTAAGGGAAGAGGCATTCCCCTTTTATGGCCTACTGAAGAAGTACTTGCCTTATCAGTCGGACAGCAACATGGCAGCCAAGTTCGCGGAGCTTTCCGAAGCGGTCTTCGACGCACTGAAGCATGAGGCGGTCATCGATTGGTCCCGGAAGGAGGACGTTCAGCGAGAGATGCGGCGGAAGATAAAGCGACAGCTGCGTCTTGCCGATTTTCCCGCCGAGGATATCGAGGCCGTCACCTCCGCCGTGATGGACCTGGCAAGGGTGCGGTTGACATGAACCAAACGTATCGTATCGACTTCGGCGGGACGAGGATCGCCTATTCGATTCAGCGGACCAGCCGTCGCAAGACGATTGCCATCACGGTCTGCCCAGACAAGTCGGTGACTGTTGCCGTACCGAAAGGGACACGTCAAACCATCGTGGCGAAGAAGGTCCACCAGAAAGCCGAATGGATTGTTCGGCAGCAAGAGCGTCTACGCCGCAACGGTCGGCAATCGACAAAAACATTCGCCAGCGGTGAGTCGTTCCGTTATCTCGGCCGCCAGTATCAGTTGAAGATTGAACTGCAATCGACGGCACCGCCCATTCCGCGGGCTTCCATGTTTCGTGGGCGATTGGTCGTTCCGGTTGCTCGCCGCTGGGGAGCCGAGCGCCGCCGGACTGCCATTCGAGACGCACTCGTCGACTGGTATCGCGAACATGCCGACGTTCAAATCCGATCGGCGGTGGACCGATTCGCCTCCCGCCTGGGCGTAACCCTAACGGGCGTCGAACTGCGCGAGATGAAGACCCGTTGGGGCAGCGGCGGCACGAATGGCCGCCTGCGTTTCAATTGGCGCATCGTGATGGCTCCCAAACGACTGCTGGAATACGTCGTCGCCCACGAACTTTGTCATATCCGGTATCATGACCACTCCCGAGAGTTCTGGAGACTTCTCGGCCGAGTGATGCCTGATTACGAGCAAAGGCGACAAGAGCTGGAGCAACTGGGCCCTGCTTTAAACGTATATTGATCGTTGCGTATCACATAGTTCATCAGATAGCTATCCGGTTGCCAAAGTGGTCCTTCGACAGTTCCCATGCGGCGCGTTGTGTTTCGTTGTATTCTGGGCCGTTGCTCATCGTTTCATGCTCTCATATTCCACAGCAAACCACGTTCTTTCAAGACGCCGCCGCAATCGGTTCACCTTCTTGTTGAACAGAGAACTTGAACATCGGCTCATCCTCCGTGATTCAACCTTCTCACGCTCCGTCATCAACCACACTGCTCCACACCCTCACTCCTCTGGTCGCGATGTCAAATTCTTACTTGTTATGACACTTTCCCAACTTTTTCTTGCCGCCACAAAAGCAGGGTTGTTTATTGGCAACACGTTTCTTGAGAGAAGCCAATCGAATCATTTCAAGGCACTCCTCCTTATTCTTGAGTTTGAATATCGACTGGTAATCCTCAATCAGCCCCTTTGTTCCGTGAGACAGTTCTCCTTGTGGTAGAATTCCATACTGTTCTTTGTGACTGTAGCCGTACCATAAGTCTTTTGCAACGATTTACGCATCATCACACCACGGCTTCGGTGCCGAGTGAATAACTGTGGGTGCTTTTCTTGGAATCGCGGCAACCGCTCCTCCCGAAAGCGTTGCTATCTGCTTAGCTCGGTTGAAGGATAGGTCAACGTCAAACTTACTGCGTAATGACCGTTGCACTTGGTCCTCATTGAGGGGTTTGCAAAGGTTGTCTATATCAGTCCTAACCTGCGTGTGCCAGTCCCAAAAGTTCTTTTCTAGGTTGGAGTCCTTAGCCCATTTGTCCGCAAAATCCTCAGCTGGATTGACCGGATTGGGAACCCTCGGTTGGGTTTCACGTACAAACTGGGGCATTCGGTCGACGATATTTGACAAAGCTGCGTACAGCTCAATTTCTCCACCGTACGCATGAGCGGAAAGAGTCGTGATAATCATCGAAATTGGCTTTCGGTCCGGGTCGGTCCGAAACATCACGTCGCGGTGACGCTTTAGAATCTGAATGGACCGTTGGAGTGGCGTCTTCCATTCGTAGGGAGGCACGTCGCCAATGGATGCATAAGCTTGATTTGCTACGAGCATCGCGCGGCGTGTTTGAGCGACTGCCTTCATTCGGCTTTCAAACCAACCGGCAAAGCCTCGCGGATTGCTCTTCGGCCAATCGTCAGACACTTCTTCATAGTGGGTGTGTTTCTTGTCTGTGATTGCCGCCGTTTCAACAGCGAACTTTTTGGGGATGCTTTGCGAAACCAGCAAGGCCACGAATTGCTCGTCGTCGGGAATTGACGGCAAAATGTCCATGTGAAAGCTCACGTCATCCTGATAGTTGAGACGCCAGCAACGACGCTTCTCTTTAGCCGGGTCTTTGAAGTCGTGAGCGTCCGCATACGACTTAACCTCGTCGCCGATTAACTTCTTGAGTGCAATCTGCAACATTTGGTCTTTGGAAAGGGCAAGTTGACAGACCAGGTCTAAATCGTATTCCTCATTCTTGAGAAGAGGACGGATGACCGTCCCGTAGGTAGATCGATAGCATGGCGAGCCCAAGCCCGAAGGACGAGACGGCCAGTGAGGAGAAGAGTTGCCGGAGCCAGAGCATGCTCCGAGTCGGTCCCGATTGCGGCGTTCGGTCTGAGGATTGGGGAAGCCCTGAAAATAGATTCCAAAGCAGTACCAATAGAATCATGAGTCCGACCGCAAGGCTTGGTCCGTTGTGCAGGAACCATTGCCAGTGGGCCCAGGTGAGCGAGTTTTTATTGAGTTGCCATGCGGCGCGGATATTACTTGCTGAGAAAAGCTCGGTCCCCTGTTCGGCAACCGTCACCATTGTGCTCACGTTGTCACCCGTGATACCCGACGCCAGCCAAAGGCTGCAGAGAACGGCAATGGCGGTCAATGCGCCAAGCAGAGCCCGCAGGCTGAAATGAAACCGGCGTTGGAGCGCGTATTGCCAGAACAGATGGTCGAGGGTGCCGGTCACAATAATTCCTCCCAGGCCGAGGATGATCGCCTGCTGCATGGCCTCCGGTAGGATCCCGGCCGGGGCCAGCCCAAAGATGCAGAATGTAATCCCGAAGCCAGCCAGGCGAAGAGGTGTCCGTACCATGCCAGCCGTCGACTCGGGCCTCGGAACTTGCGGGCCAGAAGCCAAGAGAAAAGCCAGCAGATGACAGCAGCCGACAGAGCCGCCACCGCAGCCGTCCGCGATGTTGTGGAGAGGAGCCAACGCCCGATCAAGGTCCGCCCCTGTTTTGCCAGCTTCACCTTGGGGAGCTGGTTGATCACCGTGGTCAGGGCCACAAACCGGGTCTGGTACCTGGAGGATAATGCATCGAACTGTTCGAGCGATTCCGCCTCGACGAGTCCGGGATTTTCGGTCGCGAGATTGCCGATCGATGCGATAGTCGCCCGCAACTCTTGCGTAAAATGTTCTGTTGCGACGTCTACGGGGGTTGCAAAGGCAACATCAATCATCGCCGCGGTTTTGTGCCGTTGGCGTTATCACCTCCGTATGCATAAATAAATCAAGATAAATCTAGGCCCCAGTTATTGTATTGCCTAAATTGCCGAACGGGTCCTGCCCCTTTTCTCTTGCATGCACGTTCGTGTTCGTCTAGCTTAGGGGGCGGAGCTCTTTCAATGTTGCCTGCAAGAGATCACTGGAAAAGCATCTTTTGTCAGCAGCACAAACGGCGTCTACCAGCATGATGACCGTCGAGGGAGGTTACCCATGATTCGCATCGCCACCGTTTTATTTTTGAGTGCCTTATTCACCCTCGATACTCGCTCCAACGCGGTCGACGAATTCAGTTCGCTCTTTGACAGCAAGACGCTCGACGGCTGGACGGCACTGCCAGGTGGCCAATGGGCGGTAGTCGATGGCGCCATCGGTGGCGACGTGACCGTGACCGTTAACGGTATCACGACCGCGCGGCTGAAAGACGATCCGGGATCGCGGGAGGGCCTGCTTGGGCTCCAGCTACACGGCGGGCAAAAAATGCACGTCCTATTCAAAGATCTCGAAATCAAGGAGATTACCAATCCCGTTCAGCCGGTAATCCTGGAAAAGATTCACGATCCGTCGCGCCCGCGCCCGCAGGCCGTCGGGCCCAAAAGTTTCGCTTCGCTTGAACCGTCGCGCAAACCGCCCGAGGAGGCAGTGATCCTGTTCGACGGAAGTGGCCTTGAACTATGGGAAAAAGGTGAGTGCGTCGTCAAGGCGGGCATGATGGAACCCGGTCCAGGCGGTTTGACGACCAGGCAGCCGTTTTCGGACTGTCGACTGCATGTCGAATGGCGGATCGCCGATCCGGAAAGCCATGGTAACAGCGGCGTCTACTTGATGAATCAGTATGAAGTGCAGATTTACAATTCACACGACAACCATTCGGAAATTTACGCCGATGGAATGGCCGGCGCAATCTATGGGCAGTATCCTCCACTGGTAAACGCCTGCCGACCCGCTGGCGAATGGGAGATGTTCGACATTGTGTTCACGGCACCTGATTTCGACGCTTCAGGCAAGCTCACTCGACCGGCGACCATGACCATCCACCAGAACGGCATCCTCGTGCAAGACCACGTCGCGCTGACAGGCCCCACCGACCACCAGACGCGACCACCGTACCGGCGGCAAGCTGACAAGATGCCGATCTATCTCCAGTATCACGGAAACCGAGTCCAGTTTCGCAATATCTGGATAGTCCAGCAGTAGCTCACCGCGGGGATTCATGGTTGAGTGATTCAAGGTCGAGCAGGGGATCCTTTGAGGCTGAAGCGGGAAGCAGGATACGAAACCCAACGAAATCGTAATCGCCATAGTGGTCTCCCGCATCGCAATAACGACTGGCCGAACGGCAGTAACGCGCATAACTGCCAAAATACCCTCCACGAATGGCGTGGGATGTGCCCGTGGCTGGCCCACGGGGGTCGACCAGAGGGCCAGGGCGGCGCGCGCTGACCCAATAATCCTCGCACCACTCCGACACATTTCCATGCATGTCGTGAAGCCCCCACCGATTCGCCTTCTTGGCGCCAACTGGCTTGGTCCCGGCCAGGCTTTTGTTATTGCCACGCCACCAGAGATGCTGGTCCAAGGTTTTGGAGAAGAGATCGCCCGCATCGGCTGCATCGAGCGCATCGCCAAAGGAAAAACGGGTTGAGGTGCCCGCCCGGCAGGCATACTCCCACTCGGCTTCCGTCGGCAGTCGGAATCCATTGGCCCCTGCTTGCCGAGTCCAGGTCGTTTCGTCGTAGGCCGGTACGTACCCGTGGATGCGACTGAGCCGGTTGCAAAAAAGGGCGCATTGGTTCCAGGAGCCCCTTTCAACAGGGTGGTCGGGCTTGTCATGGTATTTCGCCGGGTTGTCTCCCATCACCGTTTTCCACTGAGCCTGGGTCACTTCCCGTTTGCCAAGAAAAAATGGCCTCGAGAGAGTCACCCGGCGGATTCCTTCGACTTCATGAAACGCACCCCGCTCGGTGTCCGGAGAGCCCATGAGAAAATGGCCCGCTGGGATGAAAACCATTTCCAGGGATTCTGGGCGAGAGGAATCGACCGTCAGAGGAATGGCCATCCCCTCTCCTGGCAATTCAGTCGTGAGCGACCAGAAGGCAACGATCGAAACGGGCAGGAGAAAAACGGGTGCGATGAGAAACATGGGAATCTCTTTACCTCATTTCATGAGCCTGAGGAAAACCTACGATTTCCTGTCGCTGGGAAAAGTCATGGTTGGGAATGAAAACAGCGATCCAAGGTTCATCGATCGCTTGCATCGTTGCCGACCAAACCATGGAGGCCGGTTGGTTTTGCTGGAGATCGATCCGCCCCTCGAATTGCTTGCTTTGGAGGTTAGTAGCGCGGATTGAATAGTGGACGCTGTCGGCTCCCGCAACCGTTATGGTGATGGAGACGGTCCCGTCCTGGCCGGTTTCCTGGGAAAGCGAGAACTCAAGTGAGGCCGGCCGGTTTGCCGGCGAGTCGCCGTCGGTTGCCGGTTCTTCACCATCCGAGAATTCTTCCAGGTCGCTCATGAGGCTCAGCCAATGGGTGGCCGGGTGAACCCAGACTTCTTTGAAGCATGAGTTCGTCTCACTGGGCCAATAGGGCACGTCGTGGTTGAGGTGGGTCATGATGCCGACCGGCAGGGCGCCTACGATGTCGCCTGAAGTCGGACTGTAGAGAGACTGGTTGTCGACTCCTTCACCGGCCATCAGGCTTTGGGCAAAGGGGTTTTTGCCCACAATCCAGGCCATCCCGTTTTGGGCCAGATCGAGCAGGCTCGGATCGCACCGCAACCTGGCGGCCACCGACAAGGCTTTGGCTTGGGCCAGGAGGACCGGGTTGTTGCCCCGGTAAGTCAGGTCGTGCCAGACTGGGAAACGGCGCAGGAAATGGCTCTTCCCCAGCGGGAAACCATTTTGGACCTGGTCGAGGAAATCGGCGTTTTGAGATTCACCGAGATGGTAAATGGACGCGGGCGTAATCCGATAGGGCTCGTTGAGCGCGGAAACCGTTCGGAGGTACTCGGAATAAAGCACCACACCCGCATACCACGCGATCCAGTCGGGATGGTTGGGAAAGGTCTCGCAAAGCTGTGCCAAGGCGACAATCGGGGCTTGTTCGTGACTGGCGTGGGAGTGGTGAACGAGATGCTGTTGATCGGGATCCGTGTAAAAAAAACCGGTCACCGGAGTATGCCAAGGCGGGGTGCGCCGCCGCTGGCAAGCGAGGATCGTTTTGCCATGTTGACGGGCAGCGGCTGCATAGGATGCGTCGCCAGTCGCACGGTGGAGAGCGAGAGCGGCGTTTACGGCAAAAGCGGCCGTCTGCAGGTCGGTCTTCGAGATCGCTTCGGTGGCAAAACGCCAATCTTGCCGAGCCGCCTGCAAAGCTTCAGCGGCCCGCCGCGGTTTTCGTTGGCGGAGAAGACGGCTGGCGTTTGCTTCGGCAGTGGCGGCCAGCAGATTTCCCTGGGGATTGTTTTTGGCCTCCCAAACAATATCGTCCATGTTGCCGAGAATGCCATCGCTCCAAAGATCCATCGTCGTCCAGTCGGCCCGGTAGCCGTCGCCAAAACGGGTTTTCAGAAGCCAGTCGAGTCCCCACTCGGCCTCCTCCGTCAAGCGGGTCGCCAAGGCAGAATCCTGGCCGCGGAAGTGTTCGGCAAGCCGGAACATAACCTCGGTGGCCTGGGCCGTATTGGTAAGCCCTTGCGAAAGGTCCCCCGCGTCATGCCAGCCGCCGTTGATAACGATCTGCTTGCCCGCGTGGGCCGTGCGCAAGTCGCGATGACAGGCCGCATGGATCCCGGGGATTTCCATCCCGCAGCGCTCGCAATAAAAAAAGTTGAGCGTTTTCCAGATTGTTTCCAGCCAGATGTTCTGTTCGATACGGATGGGAGGACATGTGGCCCCTTCCGCCCGAATCAGGTATTGGCCAGGTTGGCGGACTTCCGAGAAATCGAGGAGCTGAAAATTGCCCAACGAGGCATGCACTTCCCGCATCGGCTTGGTGAGGACGACCTCGCCCGTGTCCGCCCGAAGGAGTTGGAAAGTGTCCCCGGAAAGGGTACTGCTGATGGCCGTTTTCTCGGCGCCCGGCAGGTAGCCGGTGTGGCTGGTGGCGATTTTGCCTGGGGCCACGGCCCACCCTTCAAAATAATCTGCTTGCACGCGTTGCAGTTCCAGGTGGTCGATATCGAAACGGGCGCTGGAGGCCACGCCCGGCTGCCTGCCACGAAGACGATAATGGAATTCGATGGCCTCCACCTGGTGCCGGACCAGATGGGGAATTTCCCAGACGATATGATTCCATTGCCGAGGTTTCAGCAGAAAATAATGGAAGGATGCCGTTTCATGAGGAGAGTCCGGGGCTCGATCGGAGGCGACATGCACGGCGACCCCCATCGAAATGACTGGAACGCCGGCTTGGGTGGGAAAGACCCAAAAGGAAAGGCGGTTGAATGGCCGCCAATCTTCTTTGGGTAGCGCATGACGCACGACAGCCGTTCCCATCGGCCGCCCGCTGGTCGGTTTGCTCGACAACGTGGGGGAGACGAGAGATAGAGATTGCACGCCGTCGATGGCACGCTGCCGAGTGAACTCCATTTTACCGTAGCCATGATGCGACCAACCGGTTTTCTCTTCCATGTCGTCCAGGAGGCGTGATGCGTGTACTCGTTTAGCCAATTGGCGCGAAGCGGCCGTCTGCGTGGACTCCATCACGATCGGCATCCTGGCCAGGACTGGCGGACCGTTTGCCGAAGGATCTGCTCGCAGTGGTGTGGAGAGGAGCGTCAGGATCAGTGTTGCCCAGCGGGCTCCTTTCGTCGTCACGCGAATGGTTTTACCGTCCAACATCGTATTGCCCGCGGATGAGTCCAAGCCGGTCTGGGATTGTCGTAAAACAAAAGGTAACGCCTTTTTTTACCCATCCCCCAAGAGACCATGAATGAGAAGGCGCAACAAGGCCGAGGGACGTACGTATGTCTATTTCCCTACGATGGCCTCTCGTTCGGTGGCTGCCGATGCGGTGCGTGGCATTATCGACCGGTTCTGCAACGGTTCGGTGGAGGATCTGCTCGTGGCGTCGCTGGCCCTAAGTGTGCTCCGTTGGTTGCCGCCACACGGAGTTGACTACCACCCGATGAATGGTCTTCCAGTGGCAGACAATGGCGTGAAAAGGGGCTGTTTCCTGGAGCGCGGTTCCTGAGTCGCGCCTGGTTTGCCGGGGGAGTCGGTTTTTCGGATCTGAAACGATCGATATCAGGAACACGTCTCTTTGAAGGTTATCCACATGGCCGACTTCACGCAAATCCTGAATGCCGCCGGGGATGGCAATCCCACTGGGTTGCAAATGCCTTGACAGACGCGTACGAGTGACTTATAATTCTTCATATATGACGATATAGTATTAAATAACGACAATAACTCGACATAAGTGACGAGTAGTGGACGCATCGCACTACGATACGGATGAGGCAGTCCTTGCTAAGCTCGGTGAGCGGCTGAAACGGCGACGGTTGGACCTGAATCTCACACAGGCCGATCTGGCCCGGGATGCCGGACTATCGAAGCGTACCGTCGAACGCATTGAAGCTGGCGAGACGTCGCAAACCCCGAGTCTGATCCGAATCCTCCGTTCGCTCGATCTTTTAAAGCACATCGATGCGCTCATCCCGCCGCCGGTCCAGAGCCCAATCGAACAATGGAAGCTTCTTGGCCGGCAGCGCCAACGAGGCTCATCATTGCGATCGTCTGGCTCTTCCTCCGGCAAGCCTGATCGAGGCGACCGATGGATATGGGGTGACTCGCGATGACCACACTCGCGGAGGTTCGGCTTTGGGGTACAACGATAGGTGCCGTATCGCTGGAGGAGGATCAAGACGTTGCCGTTTTCCAGTACCACCCCGAATTTGTCGGAAGCGGAATCGAGATTTCCCCGCTCAGACTGCCGCTGTCGGATCGTATCTACTCGTTTCCTGAACTGGCCCGTGATACGTTTTACGGTCTTCCCGGTCTGTTGGCGGACTCACTGCCGGACCGCTTTGGGAACGCGCTGATTGATGCCTGGCTCGCCACTCAGGGACGGACACCCGCTGGCTTCAATGCTGTCGAACGGCTTTGCTATACCGGGGCTCGGGGAATGGGCGCTCTGGAGTTTGTCCCCGCCATCGGGCCATTACCCTCACAAGCCACTCGCATTCAAATCGACGCGTTGGTCGAACTGGCATCTGAAGCCCTTAGCCATCGCAACGATCTGCAGACATCATTCACTGACGAGAGGAAGGAGAAAGGGTTAGCGGACATTCTGCGTGTCGGGACGTCAGCCGGTGGAGCAAGGGCTAAGGCAGTGATTGCGTGGAACCCTGAAACAGACGAAGTGCGTTCCGGACAGGTTGCGGCCGGTGAAGGATTCGAGTACTGGCTGCTGAAGTTCGACGGTGTCACGGGCAATAAAGACAAGGAACTGGAAGACCCTCAAGGATATGGGAACATCGAATTTGCTTACTACAAAATGGCGACAGCCGCTGGCATCAAGATGAACAAGTGTCGGATCCTTGAGGAGGGTGGGCGGCACCATTTCATGACACGACGCTTCGATCGTCGGGCCGGTGGTGAGAAGCGGCATATGCAATCACTGTGTGGGCTGGCACATTTTGATTTCAATGCAGCGGGTGCCTATTCTTATGAGCAGGCACTACTTACCATTCGCCAACTTGGGCTTTCCATCGGCGAGGTGGAAGAACTATACCGCCGAATGGCCTTCAACATCATTGCGAGAAACCAGGACGACCACACCAAAAACATCGCGTTCTTGATGGATCGGGCCGGTCAATGGTCGCTCGCTCCGGCCTTTGATGTGACCTACAGCTTCAACCCGTCAGGGCGATGGACGGCCCAACACCAAATGAGCATGAACGGCAGACGCGACCAGTTCACAAGGGACGACTTTCGTCAGTGCGCGAAGACGGCCTCGATGAAGCGTGGGCGTGCCGATGCGATCGTCGAGGAGGTACTGTCCGCAGTCAAGAGATGGACCCAGTTTGCCGACGAGGCGGGTGTGAACGAGCACTTACATGACTGGATCAATGGGAATCTACGATTCGACATATTGTAGATCAACATCGAAAACACTTGGAATCCAAGAGGGTGTTGATATGGTTTTCGATCATCTTGGCGTATAAGCTGGTCCCGTCCAAAGAATCGTTACGGCATCTTGCTGGCGACGTTGGCTGGACCGTTCTCATGGTGTTCCTCTTGGGCACAACCCTGGCATGCGGCCCGATAGTTTCCTCCCGAGAACGCCAGCCGGCAGCGACAGCCGACAGGGAACGGCCAGAGGAGAAGTCAGCGAAAAAGCTAGAGGAGAAGCCAGAGAAGGAGCCAGTGCTGGACGCCCCAGCAGGCATGCCGCAGCCAGTTCCACCCATTCTCCCGCCCCGGGAGGGTAATCCAGCCAGCAAACGCTACCCGGCTCCCCCAACCGACAAATCGGTCATGAAGCGTTTGGTGTCGTTGGCCCGGCATGCCGACCCGAAGATTCGCGAGGCTGCAATGACCGCCCTGTTGCGGTCCGATCGCAAACTGCGCAACCCAGCCGTCCTCGATCCTTTTCGCCAGGCGCTTTCCTCGGAGGATCCATCGAACATCATTTTTGCTCTCTCAAGCTTGGGCAATTATAATCGTTACTTCCCCAAAATGATGCCGCTGCTGTTACATCCCGACCCGTTGGTTCGTCAGTATGCCAGGAAGGGGATTTCTGTAGCAAAATCCAATCTCCAACCTGACCATGCCAATAAGGTGGCCGACATGCTCACGGGAGTGTTACGGGACAAGGAGCGTTCGGCCGACCACTTGGCCGCGATTCGGGCGATGTCGGCGATGCTGACCAAGGAAGGTCCCTATGTGGAAAGTGGATATGGAGGTGGCGGGATGTTCTAATCCCACTCTTCAGGGGCAGTGCTAGGGGGCTTGCGGGAAACGACAGGCACATGCAACACCAATAGTCACCGCGGTTATGTACGTTTGGCGTTGTCACCCGGGTATGCATCCACAAGGCCACGATTTTTGCTTTGTCTAAATCGCTAAAACGGCTCCTGGTCGGACCCCAATTTGCCCTTGTTTTAACGGCATGTTAACGGCACAATAACGGCATGAGCTTTTCGCCGAATTACACGTTGTCCAGTCAGATTGCACGAGGTCTGATGCGGATTGAAGCAGCCCGGCAGGCGGTGGCCGATTTGCCATTAAACGAGCGCGTCCTTGCCGGCCTGCGTCATAGTACCCGGTTGGTTTCGACACACTACTCTACCCAGATCGAGGGCAATCGGCTCACCCAGTCCGAGGTCGAGCGGGTCTTGGTTCACCGTGATCACATCCGTCAGCGGGAACGTGACGAGAAGGAGGTCAAGGGATACTACGCCGCTCTCGATTACGCGGAATCTTACGCCGCCAACCATGCGATCATCACCGAATCTTATATTCGCAAACTCCATGCATTGGTCATGGCCGCCGGTAAAACGCGGTGTAAACCGACGCCCTATCGAGATGGTCAGAACGTCATTCGCGACACCGGCAGCAGGGGGATCGTCTACATGCCGCCGGAAGCTGGCGATGTGCCGTCCCTGATGGAAGGGATGGTTGCCTGGATCAACCGCCAGATTGCCGAGGTTCCGGTTCCCATCGTTGCCGCCATGGCGCACTATCAATTCGCCACGATTCATCCTTATTACGATGGCAATGGCCGGATGGCACGTCTTCTGACCAATACAGTTTTGCATCAGAATGGCTACGGACTGCAGGGTATCTTCAATCTTGAAGAATACTATGCCCAAAACCTGCGTGCCTACTATACGGCTCTCGATGTGGGAGATGGTCACAATTACTACATGGGCCGGGCCGAATCCGATGTCACCGGTTGGCTCGAGTACTTTGTTGATGGTATGGCCGCATCGTTCGAGACCGTGCGAGAGAAGATGCGGCAATCCGCCGGGGCTGGCGATCGCGCGACGTGGATTCGGTCTCTGGATGCCCGTCAGCGCAAGGTACTGCCCCTGTTCGACGAGTGGGCAGAGATCACTACGTCCCAGATCGCCGGGCTTCTGAATCTTTCGCCTCGTGGTGCTCGTGCCATCGCTCAGAAATGGATGCAAGACGGCTTCCTGGTGATTGCCAATCCTTCCAAACGCGGTCGTACTTATCGGTTGGCACATCCATGATGTTCGACGACCGTAGCCATTTCCTCGTCGGTTCGCGGTCGTCAGCGATTTCCTTCGTTCTCCTTCGCTGCGGTAGTGGCGTGCGTAGTCAGAGTTCAGGCCCCTTATCGGTCCCGGAATCGCACTCGGAAATAAACTTCAGTACTTCTCCATTGTCGCGACGCCCTGCGTGGAGCAGGGCGATAAGCCGCCCGGGAACCGGCGTTTTTATTCGCTAGCGGTTGCCCGGGTCGGCTTCATCGGCCACTGCTTGGAACTACTGATCTTCTAAATATTTAGAAGATCCTGTTGACGGAACCTTGAGGTTCGGCTAGAACATCTAATGTTTTAGACGATAAGGGCCGGCAAACAGCAGCTGATATCTGACCTTCGCCGGCTGGAATTTTGCCGGATCGACCCCCCGTTTTTCGAGAAAGGGACCTTGTCATGGCGCGTAGCGAATCGGAGCATCCGACCGAGCTGGAGCTCGAAATTCTCAAAGTCTTGTGGGACGAGTCGCCGCTGCCGGTCCGCGAGGTGCGGGCCCGGCTCGAGGCGAACGCGGGCCGACCCCTGGCCCATAGCACGGTCATCACGATGCTCAACATCATGCACCGCAAAGGTTTTCTGCGCCGGCGCAAGGCGGGCAAGGCCTTTTTCTTTTCTCCCAAGGAGGAAAAGCAGCGTGTTACTGGCCGCATGATGGGCGACTTGCTGCGGCGTGCTTTCGACGGTTCGACTTCGGCTTTGGTTCTCAACCTGCTGGAAACGACCGATCTCGACGCCGGGGAGCTGGCCGAGCTGCGGCGGCTGATCAGCCGCAAGGCGAAGGAGCAAAAGCGATGAACGGGCAAGCATTTTTCGATCCGCTGTTCTGCGGCCACTTTTGTCTCGTGCTACTCCACTCGCTCTGGCAAGTGGCCCTGCTGTCGGCGATCGTCTGGCTGGTCGATCGATTATGGCGAAAGGGGTCGGTCGAGCGTAGCTATGCCTTGCATGTCGGGGCGCTCTTGGTGGGCCTCGCGGCGCTGCCAATCACTTTTATGGTCGTGTCGCACGACGTACCAGCAGGCGCCGGGGCTGACGCGAGTGAAACAGAGGTTGCCTCAACTCCACAAGCGATCATTGCACCAGATATTCCGCTCTCTTTGCCATCGGGGGAAGGGTTGGAAGCTCACAGCCAACCTCCAGCGGTCACACCTGTTGGTGATAGCCTGCCCCTATCCGATGCGGCCGCGGAACAGCCGTGGCCGGCTATTTGGTTCCGTTTTGCGCCGTGGCTGACCGGCATCTATGCGACCGGAGTCATGGTGATGCTCGGGCGATTGCTGTCCGGAATGTTGCAAGCCCACCAACTGGCGAGCCTGGCCAGGCCGATCACCGAGGGGCCCCTGCCGGAGATGTTACGCAATCTTGCCCGGCGCTGGTCGCTGCGGGTGGTGCCCCGGTTGGCTCAGGCGGAGCGGGTCGTGGTCCCCAAGGTGGTGGGACTGCTCAAACCAACCATCCTGCTGCCCGCCGCAGCCCTGGCCGGTCTGTCGACTGGCGAGCTGGAAATGATTCTTACCCACGAACTGGCCCATGTGCGGCGGCACGACCTGTGGGTGAACTTGCTGCAACGTTTGGCCGAGGCGGGGTTGTTTTTCAACCCGGCGCTCTGGGTTCTCAGCCGCCGGATCAGCGCACTGCGCGAATACTGCTGCGACGAGATGACCTGCCGGGCCGTGTCAAAGGCTGATACTGAGCCGCAACTGCGTTACGCGGCTGCCCTGCTCCGGATTGCCGAACTGGGCGCGTCCAGCAACGTCATTTCCGGAGACCTCGCCTCGTTGGCCGCCAGTGGCCGCGCGCCCTCGGAGCTGCGCCGCCGCGTGGCGCGCCTGTTTGGCGAGCCGCTCCGCGAACCGTTGTGTCTCTCACGCGGCGGAATGCTGGCGTTTGCAATGCTGGCCGTGCTGCTAGTTTGTGGTCCTGCGATATGGCAGACCAAGGCGCAAACTGGCGTTAATGAGACTGCGAATGAGCGATACATGCCGGGTGACTTTCAACTGCACGTCGTCGATTCCGCAGGCACCCCGGTACCTCATGCCAGTGTCGAGATTCGCACGAACCCTGCGCCGACGGCGGAGTAGATTCACTGTGGCCAGTTCGTCCGCGCTGGCGACTATGGCACCTTTGCCATGACCGACGACCAGGGACGCCTCGTGCTGATGCTCCCTGGCCGCCCCGAACGATTCAATCTCAGCATCCAGCAACCCGGCTATGGGCCGTATTGGGCCGGTTGGGATTCGAGCAGCCATCCACAGGAAATCCCTCATGAATTCATCGCCCGACTCGATGCGGGTTGGTCGGTGGGCGGAGTGGTGGTCGACGACTCGGGTAAACCGGTGGCAGGCGTCCGGGTGAGTCCGAGCGTTTTTTTCAAAAAACGACCAGGCGATACCGGGCAGTTGGGTGTGGGCACGCGGATCGTGACCGACATGGAAGGCAAATGGCGTTTCGACCATGTTCCTGATTCCATGCGCGACATTCACGTCGCCTTGAGCCACTCCGATTACGGTCCGCTGCGGATGCGGTTGCCGCGCAGCGGCTTTGAGGTTGAGCCCGGCGCGGCGCCAACCGCTCGCATAGAGCTAAAACGGGGACTCTCGGTGTCCGGCCGAGTAACCGATGTGTCGGGCGAGCCGATCGCCGGAGCGCTGGTGCGGTCAAAATTCCTCAACGACATCCGCGAAGCACGAACCGATCCATTCCTACGGTGACAAGGTGCCGAACATCTTCACCCATCATAAGATGACGACCGGAAAGGAGGGCCGGTTTGTCTTTGAGCGGGTGTTTCCGGGGAAGGGCCGGATCGGTCGCCAAATATTGCTGATGGTCAATGACGGAGCGACCGAGGTTACCTCATCCCAAAGGGTATCGGCTGAGTTCAGCGCGGGGGAAAACACGACGATCAACCTGGGCGGGTCGGGGCGGCCGGTGGTTGGCAAGCTGGCCCCGCCGGCCGATTATACCGGCCGCGTGCTGTGGAATTTTGCCCTCATCCATGTTCAGGCCGATATCTCCCCGCCGCCCAGGCCGGCGCCGCCCGCCGAAGCTCAGGGCAATCCCGAGCGGACCAGGGCATGGTGGGAATCCTGGCGGTGGACCGATGCGGGCATGGCTTGGACGAGCGCCTACGAAACGTCAAAGCAGCTCCAGTGGGAGTCGCCACTATTCACCGCCAGTGTTGACCGTGACGGTTCGTTTCGCCTCGATGATGTGCCCGCGGGAAACTATGTATTGAGCGTGCGTTTCAACAAGAACTCCGCCGGCCGGCTGTCAGGCTACCACTTTTCGGTACCCCCGGTTGCTGCGGGTGGTGCTGGGCAGCGCATGGAGCTCGGCACGTTGACATTAAGGGGCAGCCGATAACTGACTACACCAGCTCAATCCGCTCGAAGAGTCCCCGGAAGAAATTTTTGGACCAGACATCCAGAGAGCGTGGATCCTTGATATAGGAGGCTACTTCCTGACGCGCTTGTTCCAGGTTCAATCGGTCCAGTGCCTGCCCCAACAAGGCTTTCAGGTCTTCCGAGGTCAATGGGCCTATTTCGGTGTAGTCCCCCGATTGCCGCATGCGATTTTCAAGGTGGCCCAGATGCAGTTGCGAATCTCTGGCAACGTACCAGACCAGGTCATACCAATCTCGTCCTTTGACTCGATTCTTCCACTTGCGACACAGGATTGCATGCATCTTGCCGGCAAAGAGATCGGGTAACCGATAAACGCGGACCGAAAAGGGAATCGGTAACAGTACGTACTTCGTCTCCGTCTCAAAACCGCCTGGCGGGCAGGTGTCGATCTCCAACCTGATTTTCAGCTTTTTAGATGGGTGCAGGCCACTTAATAGATTTTTAGGCACTCCCATGACGATTGATTGTTGCCATGTGTTGGTCTTGAGAAATGCTGAATCGATCGCACTGCGCCGAGGTTTGCGCCGGGTTTCAAATTCAACCTGAAATCCAAAACTACGGATTTCCTTGCAGAGAGCATCGCCATAGGCGCCAAGGGAGAATTGGTCATTCGGTTGGATAAGCGAAAAATCGAGATCTTCGCTGTAGCGATCCAATCCATGAAGAATCCTCAGGGCGGTCCCGCCGTAAAAGGCCGCATGTTCAAAGAATTTGCCGCGCCACAATCCCAGCAAGGCAATCTCCTGGAGGATTTCTCGCAGCGCGTTGATGTAGTCATCCTGAGTATTGCACTGGTAACGAGCCAGCATGGTACGAATGGCTTCATGCATCGATTGACCCCCTTGCTCCGGCCAGAAATTTCACAAGATTTCGGATCTTTAATGATTCAAAGTTTGCGGCGATCCGCTTGAGGCGAGGAAAGTCGAGCTCATGGAGTGCCTCCGGATCGATACGAAGATCATCGTTCAGGTAAGTGTTGAAGTCGTTAAGAAGCTGGCCGCTCATCCGCTTGTCGGCCCAGACCTTGTCAATCAAGGCCTTTTCGGGAGTTGCGAGGAGGCAATGGGCATTGCCCGATGGTTCCAACATGACACCGATGGAATAACGAGACTCTCGTAGCATGCGGTAGGAAAAAAGGCCTAACGGTGTATCGAAACTCCGGCTGCGGCCAGTGGTGACGGAGGTAACCGTTTCCACACGTTCCGGGATGAGACCGTGGTGGCTCAAGGCATAGTCCATGCTGACGTAGGACGGGCCATAGATCAGGTTAGCCACATACTCACGACAAATCGGTTGCTTGCTGAAGACCTCGCCGAAGCAATAGAGGCCCTTTTTGATACGTAGTACAACGCCACTGGCGAGCAACTTCGTGATTTTATCGCGTGGCTTTTGGTACTCGGAGAGTGCCTCCATCAGGGCGCGGTAGTCGAATACATCCTGTTCGATCTTTGCTCGGATTTGGTAAAGTTCAATCATGGGAAATCCTGGAAACAAGCCAGTATGTCCACGTAACGTGGACATACTATGCGATAATTTTGGTTGGGTGTCAAGCGAGAAGATAACGGCATGTTATCGGCTGGCACATCCATGATGTTCGATGGCCGTCGCCATTTCCGCGGCGGTCATTCGGGCGTCCACGTCGATTTTGACAATCGTCGCGCCCTGCTGCCGGTAGTGGTCCACCAGCGGCAGGGTCCGCTGGGCGAACAACTCCAGCTTGCGGCCGATCGCTCGGGTGTCGTCGTCGTCGCGGCCGGTCCGGTCGCCGCCCGTGTTGGCCGCGATTCGGGCGGTAACCGTTTCGGGCGTGCAGCGGAGGTGGACGATGGTTCGAACATCCACGATCGGGTCCAGGCGAGTGGCCTGGCCCGCATGCCTGGGCAGTCCGTTGAGGACCACCTGGGTCTCCGGTGTCGTGGCCTGGCGGTCGATGAAATCCTCGAGCAACCGCGCGGCGATCGGGAAGTCCTTGTCTTCGAGCAAGACGCCCGTGTCGAGCACGTCGCGGAGGAAGGCGATTTCCCGGCTCGAGAGAATCGAGCGGGTGGGTCCGGCGGTCACGGCTTGACGCATGTTCTGGCCGAAGTCGAAATGGACGCAGCGGCGGCCGCCGAGGCCGCTGGCTTCAAGCCTTGCGCCCAGGGGCGTCTTGCCGGCTCCGGTGGGACCGATCAGCAGCAGTGCGCTCGGGCGTTGTTTCATGGAGGTTGCATCCTAGTGAGAGCGGGCAACGGGTTAACCGGGGTCCGTGAATTCCGTAACGGCGACGGGTGGCCGAGGCCCCTGGTTTTCCGAGTTGCTGGCAATCGAGAATCACCGCGGCTCATTTCGGCCTCGGCCATCCGCCGATTGTACCCAGCGCAACCCGCTCGGCCGAGAATGGTTATTGATGATGACCGACCTTGCCTCCCAGTCGGGTTCGAGTACGAGTACCGCTTTGCTGAGTACGAGTACGATATTCTCTTCCCGGCTCCTTTGAGGAGCCTTCCTCAAGCCACCCGCTATGCGGGTGGTACATGACTTTGCATCGCGGCGATGCCGGTATCTCCAGCCCCTCCACCTCTGGCGACCCCCACGTGCTTGTCACGTGGGTGAAGAAGATTCGTAAGCTAAAGGGGTATCACCCCAGACTCCTCCGTTTTTTGTAACTCTCCAGGTGCTTTCCCCAACTCGCGCCTCTTAGATTCGATCCAGCAACAACGGCGGTGCTTCGCATGGTTCTGGCCCCAGTTCGATCGCCTCGCGCACCATGGCGCTCACATGCGCGATGCTGCCAGCAGGTGCGAACAAGCGGACCAGCGGTTCGCCCGCTTCGACCGGATCTCCCAGTCGCACGAGCATTTCCAGGCCGGTGGAATGATCGAGTGGGTCGCCCAGTTGCTGGCGGCCTCCTTTCATCGCGATGATCGCCTGGCCTAATTGTTCGGTGTCGATCCGGGTGACGTAGCCGGCGGCCGGACTGGCCACTTCTTGCGGGGGCGCGACCGGTCGCGGGGCATCCAGGTCGCCGCCCTGGGCCGCGACCATCTGGGCGAATTTCTCCCGGGCGGCGCCCGAATCGATCGTTTTTTGTAATTCGGCCCGAGCTTGCGATAGCGATTCGTCACGGCCGGTCGAAACGAGCAGTTCCGCCCCCAAGGCCAGCGTGACTTCCATCAGGTCGTCGGGGCCATGGCCTTCGAGCGCGGCGACCGACTCATTCACCTCGACCGCATTGCCCGCCATGCGCCCGAGCGGCTGGTTCATGTCGGTCAAGATCGCGGTGGTGGCCAGCCCCATCCGCCGGCCGGTGGCGACCATCGACTCGGCCAGTTGCCGAGCCTGGTCTGCCGTTTTCATGAACGCCCCGGTGCCAAATTTCACATCGAGCACCAAGGCGTCGAGCCCCTCGGCCAGTTTCTTGCTCATGATGCTGGCGGTGATCAGTGGGATGGATGGGACGGTGGCGGTCACGTCGCGCAGGGCGTAGAGCTTGCGGTCGGCCGGCACCAGCCCCTCGGTCGCGCCGCTGATCACACAGCCGACCGACGCGCAAACCTGTCGCATCTGGTCCATCGACAGGTCGGTGCGGAAGCCGGGGATCGACTCCAGCTTGTCGAGCGTGCCGCCAGTGGCCCCCAAGCCGCGGCCGGAAATCATCGGCACGGCCAGGCCACAACAGGCCAGCATCGGTGCCAGCGGCAGCGACACCTTGTCGCCAATGCCGCCGGTTGAATGTTTGTCGACGCTGGGAAGGCCCCCATCGGGCCACTCGAAACGATTGCCGGAAACAAGCATCTGATCGGTCAGCGCAGCCGTTTCCTCGGTGGTCATTCCTTGCAGATAAATGGCCATGGCCAGGGCCGACATCTGATAGTCGGGGATCGAGCCGTCGACGTAGCCACGAATCAATTGGCCAATTTCGGCGTTCGAGAATTCTCCGCCATCTCGTTTCTTGGCGATGAGTTGTACGGTGTTCATGAGTGAGTCCCTCCGATAATCACGCCCAACACCAGCTTGCGCAGTTTTTCCTGAACTTGTCTGGCGGCCGCGACCACCTCTTCTCCCGACGTGGCGGTCGCCACGTCGGGTGAACAGACGTTGGTCACCGTCGAGAGGCCCAGTACGGGCAAGTTCGCGTGGGCGGCGACGAGCACTTCGGGCACGGTCGACATGCCGACCACGTCGGCACCGAGGGTGCGCAGCATCCGTATCTCGGCCCGTGTTTCGTACGTTGGTCCCAGCATGGCGACATAGGTCCCACGCCAGCAGGTAAAATTTTCCTTGCGGGCAATGGCCAGTGCCCGCTCGGCCAAACGCGGGTCGTAGGGCGACGACATGTCGGGGAAACGGGGGCCCAGTCGGTCGTCGTTGACTCCGGCGAGTGGGTTACTCGGCAGCAGGTTGATATGGTCGTCGATCACCATCACGTCCCCCACCGCCAGTCGCGGATTAAGCCCTCCGACCGCGTTGGAGACGATCAACCCGCCAATGCCCAACGCTTTCAGCACTCGGACCGGAAAGGTGACCTGGCGGGCCGAATGGCCTTCGTACAGATGGGGCCGGCCACGCATGGCAACAACCGGGACACCCCCCAGTTTGCCGCAAAGGAGCTGGCCCCGGTGGCCCATGGCGGTGGTGCTGGCGAAGTGGGGGATATCGGCATAAGAGAAAGTTTCTTCACAGTCGATTGCTTCGGCGACTCTGTCCAGACCGGAGCCAAGGATGATCGCCCAGCGTGGAGTTTCCGGCCAGCGCTGACGAACTCGTTGCGCGGCGGTGTCAATCCTTTCGACCAGCAAATGCCCGCTCATGCTTGCTTGCCGTGGCAAAGAGTTTGTGCTTCGTGGGCGAGAATTCCACATACCAGGGCCCGTAGTTTCGGTTCCGCCCTGGCTGCGGTGGCGAGAATATCCTCAATGTCGGCTGGCTGGAGCGTGTCGGGCAGGCACATGTCGGTAATCGCCGAGACGCCAAAGGTGCGCAGGCCACAATGGGCCGCGACAATCACTTCGGGCACGGTCGACATGCCGACCACGTCGGCGCCAATCGTGCGCAAGAAACGGTACTCGGCTCGTGTCTCCAGGTTGGGACCGGTGACCGCCACCATCACTCCCTGGTGGGCGACGAAATTTTGCTGTCGGGCGATTTCCAGTCCTTTGGCAACCAGTTGCCGGTCGTAGGGCGCCGACATGTCTGGAAAGCGGGGGCCCAAGCGGTCGTCGTTGACTCCCACCAACGGGTTGTCCCCCATCAGGTTGATGTGGTCGTCGATGACCATCACGTCGCCACCCTGGTAGTAGGGATTCATCCCACCCACCGCTTGCGAAACCAGGAGCAGTTGCGCACCGAGCGCCTTCATCACCCGCACGGGCAGGGTGATCTGTTTGAGCGACACGCCTTCGTATTGATGGACACGCCCTTCCATGGCCAAAATCGGCAAACCTTCCAGGAGGCCGCAGACCAGCCGGCCGCGATGGCTGATCGCGGTGGAGATGGGGAAATGGGGTATCGCTTCGTATTCGAGGGTTGCCTGTACCTCGATCTGTTCCACCAGACCACCCAAACCGGTTCCCAGGATGATGCCCGCATGTGGCGTCTGGTTCCACACGCCGCGTATCACCGCAACCGCTTCTTGAATCTGGTCGTAAAGTTCAAGCATCCATCATCTCCTTAATAACCTTCCGACCTGCCGGCGGATTTACCTGGTGCGCCGGCGGCGATGGCCTGAGTACTGCTGGTTCCCAGTCGCGTGACACCCAGGGCGACAAACCGCCGGGCATCGTCGAACGTGCGAATGCCTCCCGACGCTTTCACCTGCACCTGATCGCCGCAGTGCGCCCGCATCAAGCGGATGTCGTGTTCGGTGGCTCCGGTCGAGGCCAGGGAGCCGTCGCTTTGTTTGACAAAGCCAAAGCCGGTCGAGGTCTTCACGAAGGCCGCTCCCGCTTCCTTGCTGATCTGGCAGAGGCGGATTTTTGTTTCGTCATCGGGCAACAGGCCCGTTTCAAAGATCACTTTGGTCAGGGCTCCCGCCGAATTTGCAGCTTCCACAACCGCTCGGATGTCTTCATCGACTCGGGACCAATCCCCGTTCAACACCTGGCCCAGATTGACCACCATATCGACTTCGCTGGCTCCCGCGGCACAGGCAACCTCGGTTTCGCGGACTTTCGCCTCGGTCGAGGTGCCACCATGGGGAAAACCAATGACCGTACCAACGGCTATCGGTGTCCCGGCCAGCCAGGCGACCGCCTGGGATACCATCGACGGTTTGACGCAAATACTGGCCACTTTCAGCTCGGCGCAAAGGGTACAAGCGGCGCGCAAATCGGCGGCGGTTTGCGTCGGCTGCAGAACCGCGTGATCAATCAAGGCAACGACAGACATGTTCAAATTCGGAGTGCGGAATTCGGAATGCGGAATGGGGTACGGAATGCGAAATGTGTTGCGGGTATTTTACGGTAACAATTCGTTTCCCGCCATGGTCACGTGGGCGACAAAAATGTTGGGATCCATGTTTTCATCGTAGAACCGCACGCTGCCATCGGCCGACGAAATCACGGTGCCGCCCGGATGAAACCCGTAGGGCCTCGAAACATTGTTGCAATTGATCATCTGGGCGGTCCCACAAAAATCGTTGATCGTCATCCAGGTTTTGGGGCTTGCCCAGCGAAAACGGCTATTGGTTCTACGGTCCTCTTCACCACGGTACTCTTTTGGGGCCGGATCACTGGACTTCTGGTAAACCCCGAACATAAAGGGTTTGGCCACCGATTCGAAATAGAGCCAGGTGTTGGAAAGACCGTCCCGAACGTGACCGGCACGGGTTCGCCGTCGGTCCGATTCTTTCTTGTCCACGCTCACGCGGCCGTCGCTTCGGACCCTAATGTACAGGAAATCCCTTTGCAGGATACCATCCCATTTGCGACTTTTTGGGCTGGTGCCCTTTTTATCGTCGAGCAACCTCGCGGTCACCAGGGGGGCCAACTTTTCGATGTCGACCCGGTTGGCGGCGATGTAGTCAGTTGCGTGCCGGTCCTGCTGGATGACCGGGGAGGAAGGACAGATCAGAATGCCTCCCAAGTCCTGCTTGGTAAATTGTTCGTTGTTCGGGTTGGCCTCATGATTCCAATCCCAGGCAAGATCGATCCGCGCCAGCGTGTTGCCCTGTTCAAAGTGTGGCAGGAGGAGGGTGATTCCGTTATGCGTTGCCAAAGCCGGTTTTTCCCCGGCTGGCCAGTGCCGGTTTCGGTCTTGCGCGGCTGGGGCAAAATAACCGTTGCCCGATTCAAAATGCAGGGCTGCCAAGGTGAGGTTTTTCAAGTTGTTCAGGCACTCGGTCCGCCGGGCTGATTCTCGGGCCGATTGCACCGCTGGCAGGAGCAAGCCGATTAATATGCCGATAATGGCAATCACCACAAGCAATTCCACCAGGGTGAAACCGGGTAGAATGCTTGAGGTGAGATGCTTGATTGTTGATGGTGAGCGTGCATGCTGGGAGCGAGGATTTTCTTTTTTTGAGATCAACAATCTTAGATCGAACATCACAAATTCCTCCCACTCGTTAATACTGAAAATGCTTGATGCGTTCCCCTTTTTCCTCAAGAAGTGTGAGCGATTCGATCCCAATGGAGAGATGTGCCTGGGACCAGTCGTGTGTTACCTGGGCGTCGCTCTCGCTGGTCTTCACCCCTTCGGGGGTCATCGGTAGATCGGACACCAGCAACAGGGCTCCGCGGGCAATCTGGTTCTTGTGCCCCACGACAAAGACGGTGGCGGTTTCCATGTCGATGGCGATGGGTGTGTAGGACCGCAGTTGTTCCCGAAATTGTTCGTCGTGTTCCCAGACCCGGCGATTGGTTGTGTAGACCACGCCCGATCGATACTCCAGGCCGCGGTCGACCAGCATTTGCGAAACGAATTTGTGCAGTTTGAAGGAGGGTAAGGCGGGTACTTCAGGCGGCAGGTAGTCATTCGAAGTCCCTTCCCCGCGCACGGCTCCGATTGGCAGGATGAAATGGCCAATTTCGCTGGAACGTTTCAAGCCACCGCACTTGCCCAGGAACAAGACCGCCTTGGGCTGGTAAGCGGTCAGCAAATCCATCACCGTGGCTGCATTCGGCGAACCGATACCAAAATTGATAATGGTGAGCCCCGTGTCGTTCGTGGCCGCCTGCATGGGCCGGTTTTCACCATGGACAAGGCAGTCAAACTTTTCCGCAAACTGGTTGATGTAAGTGCGGAAATTGGTCAGCAGTACGTAGTCGCCAAACTTTTCCAGAGGCATGCCCGTGTAGCGAGGCAACCAGTCACGGGCTAATTCGGTTTTCGTAACCATGGCGAAAAATTCGGAATTCGGAATTCGGATTGCGGAATGAATTTAGTGGGGATCCAGGGACAGCCGGGAATTAGCTTCTTGGTTCTTGATGGAAAAGAATCCTAATCATGCATGAGACACGGAACTCGGTCACTTCTCAATAGACTTTCTTCCTCGGGTTTGCTTGCCACTCGGTGAATAGTTGGCGGCACGGGTAGGCGAGCGTATCGGCGACCAGTTTTACCGGGCTGCCACCGAGTTGTAGCAGCTCGGCGGCGGGAAGTTGTAGTTCGTTGAAGCCGGCCTGGTCAGCATCGGCGATTGTGGCCCCGTAATAGACCGTATCGACTCGTGCCCAGTGCAACGCCGCCATGCACATGGGGCATGGTTCGCAGGTTGTTGCCACGATTGCATGGGAGAGAAAAATGTCGTCCAGGGTCCGGCAGGCGGTGCGTATCGCATTGACCTCGGCATGGGCCGTGATATCGACCGATTGGACGACCGTATTGTGGGATTGGGCCAGGACTCGATCTCCCAGTGCGATCGCGCAGCCAAACGGGCTTTGTCCCTGGGCCATGCCTTTCCGGCAGGCCTCGATGGCCAACTGCATCAATTCGGCCGGTTCCATTCGAGTTTCTCAGGGTTCAAGTCGTCGTGAATGAAATTCGCATACTGCCTGACAAGGAAAAAGATCACAGTCTCCCAAGATTGATAAGGTACCAGAAAGGGGTATGGAATGCCTAGCAGTTCGTTGGGTCAGCAGGAAGATTACAAAGCCTTCAGGAATCATTGCTGGATTCGAAAAATCCAGAGAATCACAGGAAATCTGCATTCTGGCGAATCCAGCTACAACAGAGAGAAAGGCTTTTCTCTGTTGTTGAGAAAAATACAAAAAATGGACATCGGCGAAATTTCTGTTAAAATTTATCGTTACCGGAGCGAGACTCAGGGGTTTATTGTTCCGGGCTCTAAATTGTTCGATGGGTCAGACGATCGATTCTTTGGGCCAATAGCGTCATCCGGCCTTGTGAAGGTGGTGACGCTGCATGCTGGGGGGCATGACAGGTGGGGGGTGCGTCGGTTCCAGGCGATCCCCAGAATGGGCCAAGCCGGGGGTGGCTGTTTTATGCAGTCCGCAAAATTTTTGTAAAGGTGAAGCCGTTTCAGGCTGCAAATTTACCCTCTTTGTTGTTCGTACGCTGCCGATGCGCGCTGAGGAAAGAAACTCGTCGTAGCGTATACGCCAGGAGTGCGCCATGCGTCCAGGGGCTTTTACTGTGAATGGAGAATGATAGAAATGTTAAGACCGCAACCTGAGAACAAAGCCGCCTCGAAAAGTAAATCGCGGAAAAATCGATCGAGCCGCAGCTCGAAGAGAGGACGATCGATGCGGATGGAGTCGCTCGAGAAACGGACGCTGCTCGCCGCGGACTTCATGGCCTTCGAGCCACTGCCGCTGGACCTCATCGATCCGGCCGATCCGCCCACCGGCGTGGTTGTGGCGGAAGGCACCGGGGAGGCGGATCGTATCCGTGCGTTTGTCGACGATAACAGCATGCTGCATGTGGTGGTCAATGGCGAGGAGCGACTGTACGACAACGAGCAGATCGATGGTCTCCTCATTCGCGCCAAGGGAGGTAACGATCGGGTGCAAATCGATGCTTCGGTCGCCCAGTGGACGCGTATCCAGGGAGGTGCGGGCAACGATCGTATCCAGGGTGGTTCAGGCAATGACCACATCCTGGGTGGGGAAGGGAACGACCGAATTTTCGGCGGGGCGGGCAATGACCTGATCAATGGCAACGCCGGCAACGACACGATCCTGGGCGGGAGAGGAGGCGATGCCTTGCTGGGCGGTGCGGGCCGCGACACGGTTCGTGGTGGCTTGGGCGATGATGTGATTGCCGGAGGCAGCGGCAACGACATGCTTGGCGGCGGCGCCGGCAACGACTGGGTCTTTGGCGATGCCACCAATGAGGTTCCCGACGATTATGCCGGCCTGGTCGATTACGCCCGGAAGCATGCCAACGAGAATGCCGGCAACGACCAGATCAATGGAGGTAGCGGCAACGATATCCTGCTGGCCGGCAACGGAAATGACCGGGTGCGCGGCGGCAAGGGAAGCGACATCATTCTTGGCGGCAATGGGGATGATGGGATCCGGGGTGGCAAGGGACGCGATTATATCCTGGGTGGACGAGGCAACGACCGACTGCACGGTGGCGCGGGCAGTGACTTGATCGTGGGAGATCCCACCTCAGGCCTGGACGATACATCCGCCGACCCCGAGGAGCAGCCAGCGGTCGACGGGATCATCGAGCGGGAAGGAATGCCGGAAGCAAATGAACTTTTCCGAAAGATTGACGCCAACGCCGGGCCAGTCGTGGAGTTGTCCGCCACAACGGTCGATGCTTTGCTGGGCGGGAATGACCTGATCGTGGGAGGAGGGGGCAACGACATTCTACTGGGAATGCGTGGCAATGACCGCATCTACGGCGGTTGGGGCAACGACCTGATTCACGGTGGTCGCGGCAACGACCGATTGGCTGGTGGCCAGGGCAATGACTTGCTGGTCGGAGCCGCGGGCGACGATTGGATGCTCGGCGGTGTCGGGCACGATCGGCTGTTTGGCAGCCTGGGCAACGATACGTTGGCCGGCGGCCACGGTAACGACATGCTGCGTGGCGGTGCCGGCAATGACATCCTGTTGGGGAACCAGGGCGACGACTCGCTGGTCGGCGGTCGCGGCAACGACCTGCTGGTAGGCGGCCTGGGCAGCGATAAGATAGACGCCCGGGATGGGGAGATCGATTTCCTGGTCACGGACGAAAACGACTCCGTGGAAAAAGACGAGATCGATATCGTCCTTTGAGCCGAATCATTCATCCGCCGCCGGGTAGCCGGCCAATGCTTTGCGTCGGTGCCCGGCGGATGAATGATTACTCCTCAAAGCGGATTTCAAGAATTTCAAACCGGTTCGTGCCGGCCGGAACTTCCACTTCGGCGGTCTCGCCCACTTTTTTGCCAAGCAAACCTTGGGCGAGAGGGCTGGTGACCAGAATGCGGCCCCGGTCGTAATCTTCTTCGCCCGCGCCGACCAGGGTAAATTCCTCGTCATCATCAAAATCAAGATCCTTCACGACGATGGTCGCACCAAACACAACTTGATCCTTGGGGAGTCGTGATGTGTCCACGATATCCGCTCGCGAAAGCTTGTCGCTGAGCAAATTGATTTTTGCCTGCAACATGCCCTGGCTTTCTCGGGCGCCATGGTATTCCGCATTCTCCTTCAGATCGCCCTCGGCTCGCGCTAGCGCAATCCGTTTTTCGATCTCTGGCATTTTGACTTCGTGCATCTCTTTGAGCTCGGCCTTGAGCTTGTCGTACCCGGTGCGGGTCATGGGAATGCGATCGGACATGGCCAGGTTCACTCATGCGTTGATGTTTTAGGGAGAAAGCGAAAGTGACCACCGGATGGGGTGGCCAGGGAGCCAATGAGAGTCTGTACAGCACAGTCTAACCATTCTGTCCCAGTCTACCGACCGTGTAAAGGCCGTTTCAGGTCTGCCTGGGGCAATGGGTGCAGGACAGGGTTTTCATCCGGAAGCGGATGTGGTTTCCAAACGAAAGGGGAACGGCAACGCCAAGCAAGGGACCTTCATGGATGCGCAGTAAGAATGTTGGTGCCTCAGCTCTCAATTCTTTCGCTCAGGTAGAGCAGACAGCCACATGAGGCGCAGAATACAAGTTTTTCCAACATCAAATTGTTCTGCATGTTGAGGGTGATCTGTTGGCCACATCCCTGGCAGACTTGCCTTTCCACTTCCGCCATCCCGTCGGCCCCCTTGCTGCGAATCACACGCCGGTAATCGCCCTGAAAATCCGCAGGCAGGCCGCTTTCCGCAGTTGCCAAATCGATTTCCAGCCGTTCAATATCACGACCAGCCACCTCCGCTTCTTGGGCCACGGCCCGACGGCATTTTTCTAGCTCCTCCTGGCCGGATGCCAGCAGCTTGTCGGCCAGGCTGGCGGCAACTTCCAATTGATCAATTCGTTCCAGCGCTTCGAGAATCTCATCCGCCAGTACGCTGCCAGCCATCTCGGCCGCGGCGATCTGTTCCAGCAGTGTCTGGTATTCTTTATTGCTGTTACAACTGTTGAGTTTGGTTTTCCAGTCCTCAATTCGTCCTTCACTGGATTTCAGTTCCAGTTGCTTTTGATCGGCGGCCATGCGAGTTTTCTGCACGGTTTCGTGGGCAGCGGACTGGGCCGTCGTCAGTTTGGCCACATTGAGCTGGCGGGCTTGGATCTGCCGTGGGCCTCGTTCCAATCGCTCGCGTAAATCAGTTAATTGACAGTGGATTCGGTGTAATTCACGCAGGGCTTCCGCAGAGACCGCCATGGATCGCCTCCATTCAAGAATATCGTCGCCAATTTCGCCTGGAAAAACTTACTCGAACCCCAGTACTTCCAAATTGTCACTCAGCCCTACGAGGTCGCAGGGCGATAAGCCGCCCGGTGCAGACGTTTTAACGGCCAGCACGTTTTCCGGGTCGGCTTCATCGGCCATTCTTGGAACTACTGCCCCCTCATTGTAGCGGCCTTGGGCCAGAGCCATAAGTGCAGGCACGAAAACAGTATCACGGTTTCATAAAAAACCCCAGCATCCAAAGGATGCCGGGGTTTCTTTCTGGCTGAGCACACGCTCTGTCTCAAGCCGCTGCGAGCACGGTTTCGCTTGGTTGCTCCTCCCAATTCTCAGTTTCTTCCTCTTCGGGCATGGGGCTGTCCACCACGTATTCGGCCAATTCAGTACTGCGGACCGGGTGTTGAAGTTTGGCGACTGCCTTGGCTTCGATTTGGCGGACCCGTTCGCGGGTTACCTTGAAGATCCGGCCCACTTCTTCCAGCGTATAGCAATAGCCATCGGCCAGGCCATAGCGGAGTCGAATGATCTCGCGCTCGCGGAACGTGAGCGTTTTGAGCAATTCCTCGATTTTTTCGCGCAGCAAGCTATTGTTGGCCAGTTTGAGGGGGTTGTCCGAATGGGAATCCTGGACCAGTTCGCCAAAACTGCAATCATCTCCTTCGCCCACGGGCCGGTCGAGGCTTACCGGAGTGCGGCCGATATCCAGGACATGGCGACTCTCTTCAAGGCTGATTCCCGCTTCCAATGCCATTTCCTCCTGAGTTGGCATGCGGTGCAGGCGATGTTGCAAACGTTTGGCCGCTTGCTGCAACTTGCTCAGTACATCGATCATATGGACGGGGATTCGAATGGTACGAGCCTGGTCGGCAATCGCTCGAGTGATGGCCTGACGAATCCACCAGGTTGCATAGGTGGAGAATTTGAAGCCACGGCGATATTCGTACTTGTCAACCGCTCGCATCAGGCCCGTGTTGCCTTCCTGGATCAAGTCCAGGAAACTCATGCCCCGATTGCGGTATTTTTTCGCAATCGAAACAACCAGCCTCAGGTTCCCACTCGACAGGTCCCGCTTGACGCGTTCCAATTCCTTAAGTTGTTGTTGTAATATCTGACAACGTTTGCGCAGGCTGCTGGGGGTTTCCAGCGTTTGCAGCATGAGTGTTTTCAATTCATGTCGAACCGGTTCGATACGCGAGGCTGGAGCACCCAAGACACGCAACTCCTTGAGTTGTTTTTCCAGACTGTCCATGCGTTGCGAAAAAGTGGCCAGTTGCTCCATGAGCGGTTGGACTCGGCGCGAGCGAAGGCTAAGTTCCTCGACCAGTGTTAGCATTTTACGGCGCCGGCGCATGTAACGCTGGCGGGCGGCCTGCTTGGCTTCGAGACTTGCCTGCCGATTGACCAATACCGCAAAATCGGTTTTTTGGGCCGCGATCAAGTGGCGGAGTGTAGGCAGGTTGTGAGGCATGCGCCGGGAGACCTGGTCCTTGGTCAGTCGTTCGGTCAACGAAACTTTGATCGTTCGGTCAAACGGCAAGTGGCCCGCATGGACTCGTTCCAGGGTGCTTACCGTCGCTTCCAGGGCAAAGCAGGATCGGAGTAAATTTCGGCGAAAACGGCCCCTCGATATTTCAATCTTCTTGGCCAGCAGAATTTCCTCTTCGCGAGTGAAAAGTGGAATCTGGCACATTTGCGACAAGTACATCCGAATCGGATCGTCGGTCAATTTGGGCAGGTCCGCGGCCAGCAACTGGGCCCGATCGTCCTGGGCCGACTGAGCGTGATCCTCTTCCGTGTCGTGACGGGGACGAGTTTCGTCCTTCAGGCGGATCTGCATGCCATCGAGCATGTCGAGCAATAACTCAGTTTTACTTGAGTGACTTGCTTCGTCGGGTAAAAATTGGCTAGCCTGTTCGTAAGTCAGAAATCCCTGGTTTTTCGCGAGGGCAGCGAGTTGACGCAGTTGGGCAACGATTTGGGTCATCGAATTTCTCCTGCACGTCCTGTGCAATGGGAAAAATGGTGGTAGTCACCTCCAGTCCCCTTACCCGTCCATGGGCTCGGAAAATGACTGAGGTGAGAGGTTCGGTGTTTCAGTGTTTCAGTGTTTAGGGTTCAATCGTAGGCTGGAACGAGCTCCGCGCTGTTCCGGCAATGCTGCTATCACAATTGGCTCTCCTTTCTGCTTTCTCCATTCTCCTGCTCTCGGCCAAAGGCCGTCGGGGGGGCTTCGTTTTCTGTTTCGTTTTCGGTATCTGAAATTTCCGGTTCGATGTTCTGGGATTTTTGTCGGTCGGCAAACAGTTGGGCGAGCAGCTGTTTTTCTTGCTCGGGCTGTAGCTGATTGCGTTTCATTTGAGCCCGCGCTTGTTGTCGTTGAGCTTTTTGCTGACGACGCTCCAGCTCCAGGATCAAATCATGGTGGCGAAGTTCGACATCGCTTTGATTCTTGGCTTGCGCCTGTTCATCGCAGTGCACCAGAAGACTTTTAAGTTCCGGCGCATCGACTTCAAGCATCAGGCGGTCAAACGACGGCAAGTCGCCAGCCTGTTGAATTTTTTCCGCCAGAGCGTACAGGTTTCGACCGGTCTCGGATTGCATGTCATCCACGTGAACAAGCTTTGCCAAGGCGCTCATGCGTTGCGGTTCGGACAAAAGCAGTTCCATCAGTTCCTGTTCCCAAGCGGTCAAGGTGGGTCGATAACCGGTGTTCGCTTGAAGTCCCTTGGCCTGTTGGCCCTTGGCCTGTTGGGTCGACGGCAGGTAGGGTTCGCCGTTTGCGGGTGTGGTCGGGCTGAGTTTCCTGGTGCTTGGATGGTTCCGCTGGCGATCGCGTCTCAAGCCAGCCAGCCGCAGACGGAGTTGTTCCTCCGCCAGGCCGAATTCACGTGCGAGTCGGACAAGTACCTGTTGTTCTCGCATCAGGGCAGGGGAAGCCGCGCTCCCTGAGCGCAAACGCACACGCGATAGGGTGCCAAGAATTTCCTCCACCGCTTGGGCTGAGCGGTGGGTATCGTTTGCGAGTGCCAGTCCGTTGGTCACAGCTCTAATCTTGTATTCGATGGCGTCGACGGATTGAGATAAACATTGCCGGAACGCGTCGCTTCCTTGCGTGCCAATAACATCACATGGATCGCCCCCATTTGGCAAGGCCAGAAATTGCAAATCTATTTCTTGTTCGACAAAGAGTGCTAGCAGTTCGTCGAGGATCTGCATGGAGCGGCGCCGGCCTGCCTCATCCCCGTCCAGGATCAAGGTGATGCGATCGGTATAACGGCGGACGAGCGGAATATGACGCTCGTTGAGCGCCGTGCCCAATACGGCCACGGCATTCTCAATGCCATGCTGATGGGCCATGATCACGTCGGTATAGCCTTCCATTACCAGCAATCCGCCCTCTCGGGTAATTCCCTCACGGGCCAGATCGAGTGCGTAAAGTTGTGCCGATTTACTGAACAGAGGAGCTTCCGGGCTGTTAATGTACTTGGCACTCGCGTGCGCTTTCCGCGATTTATTCGTCCCGGAATGCTGCGTGCCATGCTCCTCTTGCGCTGGGGGCAATTGGCGGCCACCGAAGGCGATGGGGCGGGAGCGTACATCCCGGATGGGAAATAGTAACCGACCTCGAAAGCGATCGTAAAACCCGCCTTGCTGTTCACGACGAATGACCAGCCCCACGCGTTCGAGTACTTCGGGTGTATGCCCAGCGCCGGTAACCCGGCCAAGGAGCCAATCCCATGAATCGGGCGAAAAGCCAAGATGGAACCTTTCAATACTTGTTTCATCGATCCCGCGTTCGTGCAGGTAGTCACGGGCCCCTTGAGCCGTGGGAGAGTGGAGCAGGCATTGATGGAATTGTTCCTCTGCCCAGGCCAGCGCACGCAGCAGATTGCGGCGCTCGAACGGATGATTTCGGTTGGCCGAGCCCTGCCGAGGCTTCAGCGAGATTCCAGCGCGTTCGGCAAGCATCTCTAGAGCCTCACGAAAATCGACCCCCTCCATCCGCATGGCAAAACTGAACACATCGCCACCAATGTCGCATACCCAGCACTTGTACGACTGTCGCTCGGGATTCACTTGCAGGCTAGGACGCGAATCGTCATGCCAGGGGCAATGGGCCACGTAGTTACGTCCCTGACGGCGCAGTGAAACGTAGCTGCCAACCAGATCGACGATTTCCGTCGCCTGGCGAACTTGTTCTTTTGCATCTTGCCACGGTGAGACGGTCAAGGGAGGGCTGGGGGTTCGTGGGTGTAACCGGCGTCCCGCCAGCAAATTGGGACGCTGGAACGTGTCATTTATCAATAGTTATTTGTCAATTCTTAGCTCTCCGCGCTCTGCTCTCAGCTTTAAAATTATAACGATTCCATCGGCGGGCGGGCAGCAACTTTGACCGAAAGCTGCGACCGTTTGGGGCCGGTGATCGATTGCCGGACAATTTCGACTTCGACCACGGAGCCAATCGGCGATGCCGCGATGGCCCGGCTTAGCAAGGTGGGATCCGAAAATTCGATACCATTCCAGCTTAGGATCACGTCGCCCAGCTCCAGGCCAGCATCTTGCGCTGGTGTGTTTGGCTCCACGGACCCAACGCGCACCCCTTGATTACGTTCCAGACCCAGGTGCCGCGCCACCGAATCGAGCACTTTTTCCGGCCGCACGCCCAGATACCCCCGTATGACGACCCCGTCACGACGAATCGTTTCGTATGTTTCCCTGGCAAGGGAACTGGGAATGGCAAAACTGATCCCCTGGTACGATGGTCCCACGATTGCCGTGTTGATGCCAATGATTTTCCCTTCGATATTCACCAAGGGCCCGCCGCTGTTGCCCGGGTTGACGGCTGCGTCGGTTTGGAGGAATTCTTGGTAAACGGAGCTGCGAGGGCTGGTGATACCACGTCGTTCCTTGGCGCTGAGAATCCCAAAGGTGGTGCTTTTTTGCAGGCCAAATGGGCTGCCAACGGCCCAGACCATATCTCCCACGTCCAACGCGTCGCTATCTCCCCACTGGGCGGCAAACAGATTGTCCAGTTCCGTTTTGAGCACGGCAACGTCGGTCGCCCGATCCACCCCAATGACCGTGGCGGGGCCACGGCGGCCATCGCTCAGCTGGATTTGAGCCGTACGGACGCCACGCACGACATGGTAGTTGGTGACAATATAACCTTCAGAATCGACAATCACCCCTGAGCCTTGGCCAATGCCATGTTTTTGTTCCGTTCGAACATTCACCACGCACGGCCCTACTGCTTGGGCGAGTTGCCGAAATGCGATTGAGAGTTGATTGAGCTGCAAACCTCCCAGATGCTTCCTGGCCACATCCACCTCGGCCCGTTCCTTGGCGGAAGTGATGGCATATTGAATTCGTCCGGCGATGGACGGGGCAAGTAGAATCAATAAAAGGGAGCTAAAAATCCACAACAGACGGCGGAGACGGGCAACATCACTCGCGGTGGCTGGAATTGTCGCCGAGCGGTTGAATTCGGCAGGGGGGAGTGGGGTACCAGAAGGAGTTTCTGGAGAGGTTGCCTCTTCCGTAGGTGGCTGTGGTGGATATGCTGAAGAGTCCATGGTCGCAATCCTTCAAACACAAACAAAATAAACTCAATTCGGGTCGGTTTCATATCCCAGCCCCTGCAAACCACTCCCCGTCTGGCGTCGTCAAGCCATTCAGCGGGGTGAAAGCAGGGGGATAAGCCGCCCGCGAAAAAACCTACACAAACAAAACAAACCCAACTCGGGTCGGTTTCATCCCCCAGCCCTTGCAAACACTTTATCATTGTACCCCACCTTGCAGTGGCGGCGACAGCCGGGCTGGTAAAATACTGGGTACTTGCAACCGTCGGGGCCAATTTACCAGGTTATTCCACCAGGTTTCCCTCCATGGCCGCAAATTTTTTTCCGCCTGCTTCGGAGGCATCCCCGGATGGCCTGTTATGCCTGGGGGGTAATCTGTCGCCACCGTGGCTGCTGGATGCCTATGGTCACGGTATATTCCCGTGGCCTTTTCAGGACGATGAGCCCATGATGTGGTGGTCGCCCGATCCGCGTGCCATTTTACCCTTGGATGGTCTGCACATTTCACACCGTTTGGCCCGAACCGTGCGGTGCCGCAAGTTTCAGGCTAAGTGTGACACGGCTTTTGCGCAGGTCCTTGCAGGATGTGCCACGGGCCCAGGACGCCGTGGGGGGACCTGGCTTACTCCTGAAATGATCGAGGCCTATCTGCGGTTGCACCGCCTGGGACATGCACATAGTGTCGAAGTATGGCATGCCGGCCAGTTGGCGGGTGGGATCTACGGCGTGGCAATGGGTGGATTTTTCGCGGCAGAAAGCATGTTCTACTACCTGCGCGATGCGTCCAAGGTAGCCTTGGTCTACCTGGTCGCTCATCTGCGGAAACGCGGATATCGGCTTCTGGATATCCAGCAGTGGACTTCCCATACGGGAAAGCTAGGCGCGATAGAAATTCCCCGGGAAGAATATCTTCAGCGTCTTGCCAAGGCGGTCGATTTACCGGTCACTTTTGGTGAAAAGCTGGAAGGGACCGTTCAGGATGACATGTAGAAAAAATACCGACCAATCCCCAGAGCCTGTGTTCCCGAGGAATCGGTCGATATTGGGATGAAATAGTGGCTTACTGGGAACGCCGCCGCACGACGGCAAACAGGCCGGTGACGGCGAAGACCAACAAGCCCAAAGTCGACGGTTCCGGCACCTGGGTGATGGTGATTCGAGCTACCAGTGCATTGGGTCCTGGGGCGGCCCCCGCGGCTACGATCCCAGCCGGGGTTCCCGTGCCTTCAAAATTCGCCAGCCCTGGGTGCGAGTGGAGAGTGCCTCCTTCGTCGCTGGACATACCTCCTGCAGTCGAGAAAGCGGCTCCCATGGTATCGTTGACTTCGGTCCCCGCATCCCAGATGTCGCTGCCGACGATATCGATGGTGAGTGGGCCGGCAAACGTTCCGTCGTTCTGATAGATTCGGTAAGCGAGCGGATCTTCATTGCCGATAAACGCATCATTCGAGGGGATCACCATCGAAGCAAAGCTCAAGTAGGGGTACGCTGCCGGGTTGATGGGGGTAATCAGGGCCTCGGCGGTCTCGCCGGGATCGATAATCGGTGCCCCGCCGAATCCGGCCGGATTGCCGATGCCAGATTTCTGCAGACGGCCTGGCTGGGCAAATTCCGTGGAGAGCGTCGACGCATCGCCCGCTTCGGCCAGCAATTCCAGGCCCGCGCTTGCGGGCGAACCAGCATCGAACAAGTCGAAAGAGCCATCGTGCAGGCCGACCCATAAGGGGGTGAGAAAAAAACCATCGGCGGACGCAAAATTTTCAATCGTGATCCGCAAGTCCTGGGCCATGGTTGCGGTGCAGCCGAGCAGGGCCCAGCCTAGGGCCGTGGTCCATAGGGATTTCATCATTGCGAGTTTCTCCTTTACAGCATTAACAAGGGGTGAATTTCCAGAGTGGAAAACGGCTGACTGCAGTACATGCGGAGTTAGTCGCTGCCAGACACCATCCCTTACACGCAATTTTGGAGAATTAACGGATTTATTTCCGTCGAGAAAACCCCCGGCTTTGCCGGGGGACTGGCAGAGTTTGACGGTTCCGTAGTGATATTGTTCGTACTCGTACTCGTACTCGAATGGAATCATTGCATGCAACAGAAACAAGAGGCCATGGGTATTGATGATGACCGATCTTGCCTTCCAGTTGAGTTCGAGTACGAGTACCGCTTTGCTGAGTACGAGTACGATATTCTCTCCCC
>JAJRWS010000251.1 GCA_024276705.1 Planctomycetota bacterium
GAAAACGGTCCGGAATCGCCGTAGGTGGTGTCGTCGGTGCCATAAGTCTCTTCGTAGACCCGAACAACCACGTTATTGGTTCCGGTTGTATGTTCTTGCAGCACGTACTCAAAAACGCCCGACTCGTCGGTAACGGCCGTACCATCTGGCTCAACACTACCATTTAAGTAAAACTCCACTGTCAGCCCAGCCACATTGCCATCGTTGCCATCGTTGCCGACGATCCCTGTGATTGTTGGGTCAAGGGGATTTTCCGGATTGAGCAGCGCCACACCAGAAACCGACGCAGAGTCATTCTCGCTGAGGTCCAGAGTAAAACTCGCCTGCTGCCAGTTGCTCTCGTAATCGTCAAAAAGGCTGTCCCAATCTCGTTGGAAATCGCTGTTGTACCACTCGCCGGCAAATCCCGAGTCATCGGTCATAAAGATCGTGTCAAACCAATCGTCAACGACCGTAGGATCCCACGTCTTGTTTACTGAATCATAACCCGCTTCAAACCAGTCCTCGTTGAGATTGTCTTCAAACTCGACCGGGCGATGGACGTAATCGGGCACACGGACTCTTGCAGAAAGTGTAACTTGCTGACCGTCAGTGAGCCCCTCCGGAGTGTATTGGAAACTGCCATTTTCATCGGGGACTGCGGTGCCATCGACGACTCCATCGTCGTCATGATCAAACTCGACGAGCACTTGGGAGTAATCACCCTCGTAAGACAAGGTACCTTTTACCGTTGGGTCGCTAGTTATTCCATCTATGTCATCGCCGACATCACTCCCCGTATCGAAGGCCAGCGCAATTCCGGTAAAATCCTCCGCATCCAGAGGGGTTGTCGCGAGAGTGAGATCGGTCTGCTTCACAGACGAGTTGTCAAAAAGGAGCTGGTCCTGAGTACCATCCCATTCAACTGCTCGGGCGTACAGCGTGTAGGTAATGCCCGCCTCTAAGCCCGCTGGCGTGAATTCGAATCGCCCCTCTTCATCCGTGATTGCCAAGCCCGCTATCGTAACGAAATTGTTTGTGGCAGTGTCGATGTTAGCAAACGAAAACTCAATGGCGACTCCCTCAAGCCCATTGTCATTAGTAATTTGGCCCCAAACCGTCGGGTCTGCCAAAAATCCATTCACAGGCTGATAAAGCGTTTGAAGCTGTGTCGAAAGTAGCGGTAGAGGCGGATCCAATATTCTCGGAGCATCATTTTGCATTGTATCAAGCGTGAGCGGCAAAGGACTAACGAGCCAACCGCTCAATAACAACTCGTTTTGGTAGTCATCCCACTCCACCGCGCGAGCATCGAGATTGCCAACAAGTGGGGAAATGTCTGCCTTCGTCGGAAGATAAGTAAAATTGCCTAGCGCATCGGTGACTGTCACACCATCAATGATGCCATCCTTGTTATCGTCGAACTCGATCGTGATTCCCTCTAGCGGACCATCCGCATGGAGGATACTGCCTACAATCGTTGTATCGCGGGTAATTCCATCGGACGTGTTTTCACCCGTATCATTGAGTAGCAACAAAGTGTTAATAATCGGAACCTGATTTACTAAAAATTCGTACTCGAAAGCGACGGAACCAGATTCAAAAACACCAAACGTTGTTTCTTCTTCGACAACAAACGACAGATTAACTGTCTGGGATGCCGTCAACCCTTCGGTGGTATATTCAAAAACACCATTTTCGTCGGTGGTTTCAGTAGCGACCAGAGCAAGGATGCCGGTCGTGGGGTCAGGGGCATAAATCCTGACGTTCAATCCGTCGATCGGCCCATCTGCATTGACAACGGCGCCTTGTACGGTGCCATCGACCGACTCAGGGTCTAAGGCGGTCCCAACGTTGTTCAGCAGTTCCACAGTAACGACGGGCAATGTATTGGCCGACAAGTCAGGCGTGATCGTCTGAGTAATGACCCCACTCTCCTGGAAATCGCCTGCGACAGGATCCCATTCACGAGCTTTCACGGTCACGTCCAAGGGAAGAAAACCTCCGTTCCCGTCCGAAGGAAATACCAACGAAGAAGGATCTAGCACGAACGTGCCAGTGCTGGGATCCGTCTCCGAGGCAACCACCGACGCGGTCCCTTCGAAAAATCCGTCGTTCCCGTAGTCGACCAAGATTTCAACATTTTCAACATTGCCATCGTTGACGACGGTGCCTATGAGCGTGGGGTCAATGGTACGCCCATCGGCGTTATCACTCCCCGTATCATTCAACAATTCAAGCGAGGTGACGACCGGGACGGTGTTGACTTCGTTGACCGTGATCTGAATGGTTTCCGACACTCGGAACGGGGGATTTCCATCATCCGTGACACGCAGTGTAATATCGTAGGCATCCGGAGAATCTTGGTCTTCGGCAGGAGTCCAAGAGAAAACCCCATTCCCGTCAATAGAAGCGCCAGCAGGTGCCCCTGGGGCTAAGCTGTAGGTGAGAATAGTGGAGGGTGTGTCGGTCGCACCGAAAGCAATGACGAGGGTATTGCCTTCCGACGCGACATAACCGCCGCCGGAATCCACCGTACCTCCGCCAATGAGGGTCAGTGAGTAGGATGGAGGGGTATTGGCATCGCCTAGTGTCAGTTGAATTGTTTCGTAGCTGCTTTTTTCCGGATTGCCTTGGTCTTTTACTTCTATGGTTACGGTGAAAACACCTTCTGGACGATCTGCTGCCGCCCAAGTCAAGCTGGCTTGACCTGCGACGACCGGGTCGGGGGTAAGAAGAAGTCCTGTAGGCTTATCGCCCACAAATCCGAAGGTCAGTTGGTCGGTTAACCCATCGGGATCAGTAGCAGTACCATCGGAGGCAGTAATGGTTACGTCGAGGTCGATTCCAACCGGTACCGACTGATTACTGATTGGATTCAAAACTGGAACACGATTGTGCTTAATAATTCGTACAGCATCCGCATAGATGATTCCATTGGCGTTAGCATTGGAAAGTTCTATATCCAATGTTCCCGAGGCAACAACCGAAAACATGCTGCCAAGTTGTTGCCAGCTTCGATCGACGAATTGGCTGCCTATTGGTGACTTGGTTTGATCTAACGTGAATGGCGAACTTGGGCTGCCGCCGTCAACAGTAACTTTCGCAATCGCGTTACTTGCACCGACAGGAAAATTTCCTGCAACGAGATCGTCTGGGTTTGGCTCCCAAGTGATAAAGACTTCATATTCGCCTGCATCCAAATCTGAGAACGTCCATGTGGAGGTTTGCAGGCCCGCACTTGATTCGGCCGCGACAGACTGTTGACCTTGGTTAAATCCGCCGTTAAGCAAAGTAGGCTGCCAAGCAGCTCCCGAATTGGCGTATCCCACTCCATCTTGGTCATCAACAGCCTCTAACGCATCAAAACCAGCTTGCCCTAAAAGGATATCGCTGCCACCGCCGCCTTCAAGTTCATCAACTCCCGTGCCACCCTCCAAACGGTTGTCGGCAAGGTTGCCGCGAATGAAATCGTCGTTGGCTGTGCCGATAACTGTTTCGATGTCGACTCCGCCACGGTGGACGCCCGAATCATATTCTGAGCCCGCCAAAAGAAGCGACAAATTCGCATTCACCACTTGGGCCGGAGAGTCTTCGTCTGGGAGTACAAGTGACGTAATGCCAGAGTCCAACTCGCTAAAATCAAGCGTGTCATTGCCGTCTGGCAACCCGAGTGCCTCAGGCAGGATGGCCACATCTCCCAGGTAGCCAGCACCGAACACATAAGTGTCATCCCCTTCTCCCTCGTAAAAGTTATCCCGCACGAGGCCATTGTCGCTCGGTGAAGAGACCCCTGCATAGTAGGTGTCATTCCCTTCGTCCCCATAGAGATTGTTAGTTTTGCTGCCGGCAAAGAGTTGATCGTCTCCTAGTCCGC
>JAJRWS010000252.1 GCA_024276705.1 Planctomycetota bacterium
CCACAATTTGGCCGGCAAAGCGGCCGGGACAAGGCCCAACGAGCCTTCTTTGCCACCGGCGGCATTGGCCGTAAACTCTCTGGCCTCAACTGGGATCCCACAATCTGGTTCTTTTATGACTATGCCTCGGGTGACAATGGCAGCGGCGACTGGAATGGCTTCAACGAGATGTTTCCCCTCGGTCATAAATACCTGGGATTCATCGACGCCGTCCAACGTACCAACATCCAGGCCCCCAATGTCCTGCTGACGATGTCACCGGCCCAAAGATGGAATCTGCTGTTCTGGTACTGGCATTTCACGGCCGACAAACAGGCTGCCAATATCAAAAGCTTCGGCGGAACCGTCGACCAGAGTGGGGCCACCAGCCTCAACTATGGCGACGAGCTGGACATCATTGCCAAGTATGGCATCGGTCCTCGTTCGAATATCCTGTTTGGCTGGTCACATCTCTGGCGAGGGAATCGGCTGAAACAATCGGGAACCACGAATGATGCCGATTTCTTCTACACCCAATGGACGTTGAATTTCTAGCCGTAAGGCGAGATGCGTAAACAGCCAATCCCTCGATCCCCCAAAGGCGTCGCCGCAAGGCGTCGCCTTTTTTTATACTAGGGCTTCCCCTGCCCCGGTGACTCCAGCTTCGCCCAAAAGGGATGCAACCGGTCGGCCCGCGTGCGCACATCCTCCAGCAGTACCTCCAGATCGGGACGAACCTTGGTTCCCGACCGGACAAGTTTCTTTCGATTCAGGATCACGGTCATGGGCTTGTCAAAATCGACCACATCGGGACTCAACCAGACGGTGGTGGAGCGTGACGTGGTGCGCGCCAGCAACCGATTCGAACGAGCCTGTTTGAGCGACTTGGAAATCTTACCGGAAATGAGCGTGGGATTGGCGTCGCGCTTTTGCCAGGCTTCTGGGTACATCATCCATTGATCTGGAAAGGGACCGCATTCGATCCACCAATAAAAGTTATCCCAGGGCCGCATCGTTTTACAAGAAAATTCATCCGGCGGGCCAGACCGCTGCTTCCTCCCCATCCAGTCGAACAGATGCAAAATCTCGTCATGAAACGATTCGTGCCCTCGGCCCAGGTATTCCACTACCGTGGTGTCGAAACGGCGTTTCAAATACATGTTCAGCAGGGGGCCATTGTGAGACATGATTTTTCCGTCCAACTCGCCAAACACAAAATAAAACGGGACGAACTGGCCATTTTCCCAGTAAAATTTATCGTACTTGTCACTGCGGGCACTGATCGGGATCGCCCCAGCCCACAAGTCGGGATGCGACTGGGCCATATCCCAGGCCGCGTCTCCACCGATGTCGTATCCGGTAAGAAAGATACGGTCGGTGTCGATGCTCAGCCTGCGGCAGGCGTCCCGTACGCAGGTCAGCACGGCCGTATGCTCCCGCAGCGAAAACCCGTAGCGATACTGATGCGGTTCCAACCAATCGACGGCAATGGTGATGGTCCCATGACGCATCGCCTGCCCCTTGCGTGGACCGGTCACTTCGCCAGCCGGGTTGCGACTCTGGGATCCAGCCCAATAATCCAGCGCCATGCGTGGCGATTGGTTCGTACCACAGAGTGTGATCACGGTCGGGTAACGCCTGAAAGGATCATACTCAGGAGGCAACTGCACCAGGTAGCGAAAATCGCCCGCCTCGCTACGGCCAGGAGCAATCATCTCGTAAAACCCGTACGCTTGCGCCGTGCGCTCGTCGATGTCCCACGGCGGCTCCATCCAACGCAGCAACCTGGCGACTTTTTCCACCGTGGCTCCCTCCAGACTGCGCATCGAGTCGAGCAGCTCGGCCCGATTGTGAGTCAGCGGTTCGCGCAAGTAGGCGCGCACCGCGTCGCGGACCTGCACCAAAGATACGGCAACGGCCAAATTCTCGCTCGCCCCGTTGGCGCCTAGTAGCCACCCACTGATGGCCAGGGCCGCCTTCTGCTGGACCGACAGGCTGTCGTCGCCCAGCAACTGAACATAAGGCACAAGCCGTTGTACATTGTTGTGGCTCAGGTGCTCAATGATACGCTTGACCAGAGGTTGGAGTATCTTACGTTGCGTAGCATCGTCGATCTGATCCACTGTGGCCTGGAGCTGGGCCCGAATATGAGCGATTCTCTCTTCCGCCCGGTCGTAACTGGCGATCATTTCCCGAACCTGCTGCAACGTCTCTCCGGCGACTTCCTCGGCCGGAAAATTTTTCAACAAGGCCTGCACCAACTGATGCTGACCGGCGGACTGGCGCAACTTGAGTTCACGCAAAATCCTCCGCGCACCCATCTGCCGGAGCAATTGCTTCTGGGCGGAGAGTTGTTTTTTTTCAGGGAATCTGGCCAGGATGGCCTCCAACTCGCGTCTTGCTTGCGGATACTGCTCACTCTGCAGATAAAACCGGACGACCTGCAGACGCGCTTGCGGGTCGTCCTGGGGCACAGCCCGGGCCAGAATCTTTTTCAAGCGATCGGATGGAATGGAACTCGTGGCGATTCGCATATCCCAGACGACCGACCGCGGCGCACCTTGCAAACCTTCCACGATGGCATAGCGGGGCGTCAATGTCGTGATCCCCTGAACCACGTCCAACGGTCCATCTTTGGTGTGCATGGTAAAAATCCGCCGACCAAATTCGTCGAAGGGTGTCACTCGTAAACCTGGCCCCACACTGGCCACCGCGTGTCCACTGTGGTCCGCATTCTGAGGCACCTTGATTTTAACCAGTGGCTTGGAAACCTCTTCGAGCACTTCCGCCACTCGGAACCTGGGCACAAAAATACGACGCAGCTCGTCATCGATAATCTGAATGGGGGTGACCCGTACGGCCCCGGATTGCCTGCTCGGTTGGTCCGGATTGTCAGCCACACCCGAAGTCTTCCCCAGACGGCCCTCCAACTGGCGACCATCCTGCATTCGAATCCGCTGCCCATAAATCGAAGCCTGCCCCCCCGCGACGACCAGCAGGCAGCAGACAATCCAGCGCAGCCAACGGGCTGCATGCTGGCTGGCATGGCAGGTCAATAAATCGAATCGCACGAAATTTCCTTTTAACACCGACTTATGGTTGGTCAATCAGTCATGTACCACCCGCATAGCGGGTGGCTTGAGGAAGGCTCCTCAAAGGAGCCGAGAAGAGAATATCGTACTCGTACTCAGCAAAGCGGTACTCGTACTCGAACCCGACTGGGAGGCAAGGTCGGTCATCATCAATATC
>JAJRWS010000253.1 GCA_024276705.1 Planctomycetota bacterium
CAACCCTGCGATGGAAGCACCGGGCAACGATCCGCCACGCACCCTCCGCAATCGGCCGCAAGCCAGCCTGGCGTACACCTGGACACTTGCACGGATGATCAGGGGGTGAATAATGGGTGGCGTTAGGCGGCGACTCAGGGGCCTGGGCGGGACCCTGGTCTGGTTGACGGATTTGATCCGAAGAAGTCAAGGAATCCCGTTCCGTTCGCTGAAATCTTTACCACCCCGCCACCCGACACGAGCCGCAGGGAAGTGAATGGTCTCCTGTCCGTTCATTTCAAAAAAAATTTAGAAAAAAAACGAACGAGTGGCCGTGACCTGATCGGCATACCGTTGGGCCATATTGGATGCGGGACAATCCCGAGTATGCGGCTGAGTTCGAGCAAGTCTTCGAGGAAGCTTGCGCGCGGCTCGAAACCGGGTCCATGGGAGGACTGTCGTTTTCCCCCTCAACCGATAACCGTCCGAACCAAACGCGTCAACCTGGGAGGCTTAGACCATGCATGCTAGACATGCGACAGAAACTGATAATAGGACAGATAGGGAAGTGCAAGAATACTTTGCCCGGCGCCAGCCGCTGGAGCGTGTATTGGCCTTGGTACTCCTGCTGCCTGCCGGCCCGATCATTCTGATGCTGGCCATGGTCGTACGGGCAACTTCTCGCGGTCCGGCCATCTATCGCCAACGGCGTGTCGGCAAAGATGGCAAACTGTTTGCCATCTACAAGCTGCGGACCATGATCGATGGCGCGGAGCGACTCAGCGGGCCGGTCTGGTGTCAACCGGACGACTCGCGGATCACCCCCGTCGGCCGGCTACTGCGTTTGCTTCACCTGGACGAACTGCCCCAATTGGTGAACGTCGTCCGTGGGGAGATGAGCCTGGTGGGACCACGTCCCGAGCGACCCGAATTGGTCGAAACGTTGGTGGCCCAGATTCCAGACTATGCCGAGCGTCTCTGCGTACTGCCGGGAATCACCGGATTGGCCCAAATCGAGTTGCCGCCTGACACCGACCAGCAGTCGGTCCGCAAAAAAACAGAGTTGGATCTGTACTACATCCAATCGGCATCCGCCAGCCAGGACATGCGAATCGTCTGCTACACGCTATTGAAAATGATTGGCCTGCGCCCTGTACGCCATGCCCGGCCACGCACACCATACCCATTGCCGCATCCAGAGGAAATCCGGCAATGCCGCACCATCAACCCTCACGAAAAAGTACTTGCCGTGAGATGAACAATGACCGCAAACAGCCCAACCAGATACCAGTTAATAAAAAGCGTGCCTTCCCTCTGACACCTTACTAGCGACTACCCATTTCGATACACCCGTGATTGTACGGAAGTTAATGACTACACATCGAATAGCAACGATACTGATCAGCTTTGCTGTCGTGGCGTTTGCCAGGGACGTGTGCGCAAGTATTCTCGCCCCTGATTACGTTTTTGATCTTCAGGCAAATGGCGTTTCCGTTGCTGTCGAGAAGTCGGGAATGTCATCTTCCGTTACCCGCTGTCCACGTGTTTCTCGTCCACCAGTCCCTCGTACCCAGGATGAGGGGGATAGACACGTATGGCTTGCTTCTAATGCGAGTTTATCAGAGTTAGGTTCTTCTAACAGCTTGGCTGGCGGTAGTGCGCCTTCTTTGAACGGTGGTAGCGGCACTCCAGCTATTGACAGCACTAGAATCTACCATGTCGACGACATTCTCGTTGACTTCCTCCGCAATTTCGAGTGGTTGGAGATTCCCACGCCAATCGGTTACTCTATTCTGCGACCGCCTCAAGTGATATGACGCGGAGCGTTGTGGTCGCTATCTTCTTCAATGACAGCGTCGGTTAACCCACAGGCGATAATTGTTCGTGTCCAGTGTCGGACCTAGATACTGGGAGAAATCTTATCGGGAACTTAATATCGGAGAATTATAATGTATTTTAAGCAATTATGTCTTTTCACGCCCGTCGTGCTGTGCATCGCTGTACCAAATGCGGGTGCCTCAATCCAAACATACGCCACAAGAGGTTTATTTGATGCTGCGGTAGGCGGGCAAACGCTTATAGATTTTGAAGCCCAAGGTCCCACATTGAGCACGGGAAATATTTTCGCCGGGGCTAACCTTACAATCGGACCGGTTTCATTTACACAGGCCCAGAGTCGTTTATTCGTTTTTGGCGAAGACTATTACGCCACTAACGGGCTCACCTCTTCTTACCTCAATCACAATAACCTTGGCACGGAGAATCTCATCATCAATTTCAGCGGTAGTGGCGTTCATTCATTGGGAATGGACATCGGCCAACTTTACCCGTGGGCGGGCCCGGTGGGAAGTCTTACACTCAATCTCTCCACTGGCGAGGCAATAACGGTCACCGGTCTCCAGCAGCTATCATCACAGAGGACTCCACTGCTATTCTTGGGATTTACATCTACGGTCGCCATCACATCCATCAACATCAGCGATCCGTCCAAGAGCACAGCGATCGACAATTTCGCATACAGTTTGGAAGCTCCCGTTGTCCCCGAACCCACCACCTTCATCGTTTGGTCGTTACTCGGCATGGTAGGCACCTACAAGTGGCGTCGTAAAAGCAACGTGTAACTTCCAGCAAAACCCTTTACCAGACAAGGCCCGCCAATTGGTGGGCCTTGTTTTGTATTGGCTTGTGTCCAGCCGCATTCCCACTTGCGGACGAAAACACAAGATTGCAGTCCTTGGCCCAACAACCCAAGTGACATTCTCCCTCAACCCACTCCGCACCCAAATCCACCACCGCCGCACGTACTGGCCAATGCGGACTCGATCCGCACCTTGCTCATAAAGCTGGCAAATACGCTCGACGAAATTTCCTATCGTCTTGGCGGCTACCGTGATTCCAGTCGGTAAAAATCGGTAGCCCAAGAAATCAAAGCCGCGACTGATTCGGCCGATGAAAGTTTTGTCTGGGTGCTGCTCGACTTTTAACTCGGCCAATGTCTGGTTGACGACACGCACGGCCTGGCGAAGTTTCCAGCGTGTGGGTGCCAGGACGACCCAGTCATCCATGAAGCGAATATAGGGCAGGCCGGTAGCTTTCATCCGGCGATCCAGCACATCCAAGAATAACGCACCCATCAGGGGCGAGAGGGGACAGCCCAGTGAAATTCCGTGGGTGACATCCTCATAGAGGCCACCGTCGTTGACCGTGCGGCGCAAGTACTGCCACAGCAGATCGAGCACTCGCGGGTCATCGATTCTTTCTTCAAGCTGAGAGAAGACGATTTTGTGGTCGATGCTGGCGTAGTAGCTCTTTACGTCGGTGCGGAAAACGAACTTATTCGTGGGCAGTTTGTCCAGCACATAGCGCACGGCAGCCTTGGCGCCTCCATTTCCAGCCAGGTGGCAGCAACTCGTAGAAAGCATCAGTTGTTGCGTCAGCACGATAGCCATCGCCTTGAGAACCAAGGAATCGAGGGCTGACCAGATTTCCAATGGGTTTTGCATACGATGGATTCGCCTGAGTGGGGAGAACTGGTATCGCCCCGCGATCAGTTCCGCCTGGAGCATCGGTTTGATTGCCGACCAGCGAAACCGCACATCCCACACATCGTCATTGTGTGAGTAGTCCTTTTTCCTCTGGCAAAGCCACTGATAGGCTTGCTCTAAGATGTCGTCCGAGGCGATTTCCTCCATCCTATTCATGGGCATCTGGTCTACCCATGGGCATCTGGGCGTGGCACCGATTAACGAAAGGCGAAATCATGGTGGATTCTATCGCGTTGGTCGGTTGACGGTCATCCAAGTGGGCGGTCGCAAGTTCACGTCCCAGGAGGCCTTTGCAAGGGCGGTGGAACGATGGACCGCAGCCTCAAACGGCGAATCGGTGACATCTACATCCAGGACCAACCGCCAACGAGAGGTCGCTATCCGTCGTGCCGAGGCCAGTCTGGCCAAGGCTGGAGTCTGACCACAGGGCACAGAAAAAGCCCGGGCACGCGATGCGACCTGCGCGCCGGGCAAAATGTAAGGAACACCGATATGACCTTAACAGGAAACGGGCAGGCTGGCAAGAAAAAGCCCTCGCCCCAGCAATTCAAAGTGCGAAGTATCCCACTGTCGAGGATAAAACCGAGCCCCGAAAATGACGACATCTACGGACGCATCGAGTGTGATGCCCAGATGGATAAGCTCATGGATTCCATCAAGAGATGGGGTTTCCAAGAACCTATTCTTATCACGAAGGATAACTTCATATTGTCCGGGCATCGTCGATTCTTTGCGTTGAAGCACCTAGGACGGAAGACGGTGCCATGCCATACGGTGAGCACTTCGATGGCCGATAACGACGCCTTCCATGCCGCCCTACACTACAGTCGCAATCCGCGGATCATGCGAACCTTGGTCGACCTGGGGATGGCCCGTGACCAAGGCGAGGGTATCCCACGCATGTTTGCCGAAATGGCGGATGCCTTTCTTCCCACCCCACAGATCGACAATTTATCTCACGGCGTCACTGTGGCCTTGCGCAACACGACGACCCTCACGGAAGCAGATCGATCCTTCATCACCCGG
>JAJRWS010000254.1 GCA_024276705.1 Planctomycetota bacterium
AATCGTGGCGTTCTGATAATGCACCTTCGTACTCGTACTCAGCCGCTTGCGGCGGTACTCGTACTCGAGTCGCATGGCGAGTATCCTACGGCCGTCGAGTACAAGTACCGCTTCGCTGAGTACGAGTACGAAGAGAAGCCAAAATACCCAACTTGAAATGGGGAAGTTATTCCTCGTTCGCTCCTTAGGTTCAACCACCTCGTAATCCACCCGTTCCCCTGGTGGTTGCTCACTCGTCAGGCCAGAGTCGTACCAATGCGACGCCATGCCGGGCGACTTGGGTGGTGAACCGGTGGTCCGCCATGCCGATTTCCTTTTGCCGCCACAAGTCGCGGATCCGTTGCTTTCCGGTCCGCTGCAACTGCTCCCAGGTGACCGTGATCGCTTGCGGATTCTCGCCCAGGTTGAACAGCCCGACCGCGATGGATCCGTCTTCCATCGGCTTGGCCAGGATAAACTGTTGGTCCGTTTGCAGCACGATCCGGGCCTGCTTGCCAAGGGCATCCTGATCAACCGCGATCACTTCCCCATTACCCAGAATGTTCAGGGTGAAATCGTCGAGCTTAGCCATGTCGCCAGAGAAAATGAGCGGCGCAGCCATCAGGCACCACATCGACATGTAGGAGTATTGCTCGTGGCCGGTCAGCGTGGTCGGCTTGCCCGTGCCCATCCCATGGGCAGCACCCACCCAGCCGATCAGGAGATAGTCGGGGTCGTTCCATTGCCCCGGTTTTGCGTACTGGTAGTGTTTGGCGTTGGCAAGCCCGATCGAATAAAAGCCGGGCAATCGACTGCCCCGTTCGAGGCCAAGGTCTCCGGTCGTTCGCCAGCAATTCCCGCCCACCTCGCCGCCCCATCGCCAGACCTCGCCCATGCCGTATTGGCACAGGTTGAGCACGATGTCACGGTCGAGTGTCTTGAGGATATCACCCATCTGTTGATACGGTTTTTTGAGTCGTTCGACTCCCGTCCCGGGTGCCACATTGCCATAAGAGCACCAATCGTATTTCAGAAAATCAAAACCCCATTCGGCGAATTTTCTGGCATCGATCGCCTCGTGCCGGTAACTGCCAACGTAGCCGGCGCAGGTCCATGGACCGGGCGAGATATAGGTGCCAGCGCGAAGTCCCCTGGCGTGGATGAAATCGACCATCCCGCGAATGTCGGGAAATTTCGCATTGGTCAGGACCGTGCCTTGCTCGTCGCGATAGGGCGCGTTCCCCTTTTTCTTCATCCAGCAGTCGTCGATGTTGACATACTGGTAGCCGAAATCCGCCATGCCGGAAGAGACCATCTTTTCGGCGGCCTGACGCAGGTGCTGCTCGGTCACGCGGTTGTAATGGATGTACCAACTGTTCCAGCCCATCGGCGGGGTCAGGGCGAGACGGTTGCCGACCCGAATTGTGAATTCTTTATCAGCCTTTGCCAGCGCATTCGTGGCCTGCAGCCTTACGACATAATCGCCTGCTTTGTCCGGTGCGTTGCCGGTGATGATGCCGGTTTTGGAATCGACGTGTAATCCCTCGGGCAGGCCCTCGACGTGAAAGACCATCGGTCGGGTACCGGTACAGGGAATACGATAGATAAACGGTTTGCCTGGGCGCACGCCAAACAGGCGGGGACCGTGGATGGCCGGCGCTGGGCCGGGTCGCGGGGTGAGAATGATTTTTTCCTCGTCCGGCGCATCCTGGCGAATCATCGTCTCCGCGGTGGCTTGCCCCACGAAGCTGCCCGCGCAGCAAACGCAAACAATCATCCATAAGCACCAGTTCCAGTACGTATCACTGCGCATGGTAGCTCCCTCCCACGGAAATGAGCATCCGTCGAACATCCGAACTGCCTTAGGGGTGCGCACCAATAATAGTCGTGGTTCGCGAACCAAACGTATTGTTCGCGGAGAACAACGACTATACGACAGTTATTAATGCGCCGGTCCTTACCTTACGCGTCGGCCAGACATCAGACAAGTGCCCAAGACCAGCAGCAGCCAGCCGCCCGGTTCGGGCACTTCGGTTGTTGCCGGTAAGAGATTGATCGAACTGCCCAGTTGCCGCTGCCAGGCCATGAAATCGGTTCCGTCGACGTCGTTATCCGCGTCGGCGTCGCCTTGCCCGTGCGTCGCGCCGGTGCTTGTTCCGAAGCCTCCACGCCAGAGAGCCAGATCGTGGCTGTCGACCTGGCCATCTTCGTTGAAGTCGGCTTCGAACAGGGCACTGACCGAAAGTGCGATGGTGATTTGAGGCAAATCGCCAATGTAGGGCTGGCTGTTTTCACTCCGAGGGCTGAGCGTGATCAGTCCGTCGAATACTCCGACTGCCCCGCTTTCAAACTCGACATCCATGCCCGACTGCGTCTGGCCGGCACCGATATCAGCAAACGGCTCAAAACCGGTGAGAGTAAAGTTGGCAGCGTCGAGGTCGAAGTCGCCTGCCAGCGCGTCGGCCGGTGCCGACGTGTTGTTGGTGATACCCAACTCGGCCGCCAGCATCCCCTGGCCACGGACGACTTTGCCCAAGTCGAGCGTGTAGGACGTGGCCGAATGTTGGACGAGCGTTCCGGCGCCTGAGATCTGTTCAACCAGGGCGTTAGCATAATGGTTCACCAGGGCCGAGATGTTGACACTTTGCGAAGGGAGGGGCGTGACACCCAGACCGCTCGTGCCGGTGCCGTCCGACTCAAGGCTTATCGTGGCCGTGCCGGTTTTGGCTCCAGCCGAACTGGTGTCGATACCCACAACCAGGTTTGTGTTGTCGGTCGCTCCAGCCGCAAGCAGCGCGAACGAGCCGGCAGCGGTGGCATCGCCGGTCGTGCCGCTGAAACTGGCGTTGAGCCCCTCTGAAAATCCATCGTTGGCTGCCTGGTTCGAGAGCGTCAACGCCTGCTCGGCCACCTCGTCAACGTGGACGATACCCAGATCAACCGGCTCAGGCGTATGCCCGCTCGGTCCTGCCAGCCACCATGCCGTGCCGCTGATCGAGAGGAGTTGCGTATCGACATTGTCGAAGTTGTTGGTAATGCGGACGTTCTGACCGGTCAAGGGACCGGCGCTGTCCGCATCAAACCTGACTGTCAAATTGCCACTGTCGGCGCTGGTCGCAACCGGGCCGAAGTTGGCGGCCGTAACGCCGCTGCCGATGAGTCGCGAGTCGGTCAGGTGGCCGCCGCCGGCAGTCGTTTGGATCGCCCCGCGCAGGTTCGGGCCGGTGGCGCCCGCATTGGCGATTTGGTAATTGCGGGTCACCGGAGTGCCCACATGCACGTTGCCAAACGCGAGCGTGGGCGTGGCCGTGTCGCCGCCCGTGACATCGCCAGTTAGCTCTTGCGCCACATCGCCGTCGGCCCGAATTTCACCGGCGCCGGTCACTTGGGCTCGGTGGTCAAATGCGTTGCCGCTGCCGAAGCTGGCATTCGTGTAGTCGACGCCGACGCTGAAATGGTTGCTCCCCAAATTCAGCCCGTCACCATTGTGGATTAGTAGATCGGCGCTGGAGTCGCTGCTCGCACCACTCAGGTCGAGGCTGGCCCCTGCGTCAATCTGGACGGTGCCACTGACGCCGTCGATACCGCCAGCCACGGTCAGCGTTCCGCCCACGGCCCGGACCGTGCCGCCATTGGCGACTTGCGGCGTGATCGACCCGAAGCCAAAAATCTCGCCAGTGGATGTATTGGTGAGATCGGTCGCAGCAAAGCTGCCGCCACCCAATTCCAGCTGGCCCGTGTTGGTAAAGTTGCCAACTGCGACGAAGTTTCGATTGGCTAACAATCGAAAGGCTCCGTGATTGGTCGACAGTGCATCGATCCGCGGGAATGCCGAGCCAGGACCGCTGAGCGTCACGTCGGCACTGTTGGTGACAATGTCGACCGCTCCGCTGGTGGTGATGCTCAGCATGGAGCTGTCCAGCACCTGCCATGTTCCCCCAGTCAGTCTGTCGCCGTCGTGCTGGGTTACCGTGCCAGAAAGTTGAAGTATTCCGCTTTGCACATCGACGGTGCCCAGATTGGTCAGGGGCAAACTGATCGTGGCTGTGCCGGTGCCGATGGTCCGGGAGAGGGTTCCTCCGGCTTCATTCACGACGCTTCCAGTAGAGCTTGCAATAAAACTGTCCCCATCGGCCTGCAAGTCGATGGTGCTGCTGTTGCTGAACGTGCTGTCATCCTCGCTCGAGTAAATTCGACCTCCTGTCCAAAGAATCGAGCCGGCGTTGGATACCTGGCCGGTAAAGTATTTTGTTGACCCGGCGATGGTCAGCACGCTCGACTCATC
>JAJRWS010000255.1 GCA_024276705.1 Planctomycetota bacterium
GAGATCCTTCGCGACCTTGAACGAGGCAGCGATATAATCGATCGAAAGGCGATAAACATCCAATCGATCGTGATCGAAAATCGGTTCCGTCATCGTCATTCCTTTCGAGTACGAGTACGAGTACCGGCTGGCGCCTGAGTACGAGTACGATTCGAGGCCAGGATTACTTCGACTTCTCTCTTATTGCACTCCCTCACTCCTTCGGAGGCTTCTTTTTGCCGTCCTGTTGGGCCTGACGCCCTAGCAGCGCTTCGTTGAAACCTTTCAGATCGGTCCAGAAGGTTCCTTCGCCCGCATAGAGTAGCTTGAGCCGGATGTCTTCAGGCAGCCCGCTGGCGAATACCCACTGGTTGTAGGCGCTGCCGGACCCAAAGGCTTCCACGGCCAGATGAAACTTGTCGGCCTTGGCTTCTTCGGACAATTGTTTGGCTTTCGCTTCCGCCTCCCCCAGCACCACATTCGCCTGGGCTTCGAGTACCGCGGTATCCTTGTCGATGGCGGCGACCAGTTGGAGTGTTTTGGCAATCGTTTCCTGGGCGGTTTTTTCGCCTTCGGCCATCCGTTTGGCGACCTGTTTGTCCGTGTCGACGCGCACTTTTTCCTGTTCCAATTCAACTTGCGCGGTCGCTTCTTTCAGATCGGCTTCGGTTTTTGTCGTCAATTGCTTTTGTTTCAGCGCCAGTTTGCGTTCGTCAGCGATGTACGCATTCTGGATTGGCAAGCGGATGTCTCGGGGAATGTAGATATGCCGCACGACTCCTTCCAGCAGCGTGATTCCCTTGGCAGCCAGGACTTCCTTGAACTCTTCCTTGGTCGCATCCTGAAATTTTTGCCGGGATTCTCCTTCCAACAATTCGACCGCGCCAAGTTTCGAGCCATTGTTCCGGCAGATACTTTCAATTTGCGGGACGACCACTTTCATTTCCACCGCATCGACGTTGCCGAACCGTTTGATGACTTCAGGGGCCTGGCTGGGCATGATGCCCCAGATGGCCGTAAAATCCATGCTGATCTGATAGGCGTCGTTGGAGGGAAAGGTAATACCGCTGGCATCGTCGGCCAGGATCGGTTCGCCACTTTCATCAATGACCAGTTGCCCGTTCTGGTCTAGCCTGAGGTTGGCGGTAATACTTTTCTCCCGATAGCCAATCTCCACAATATCAATCTGTTGTTCGTTGGGGTTGGTCGGATACAAGCCTGGAGGTAGAACCGATTGTTGAATGCCGGCCGTTTCTCCAGTGATGGGATTGTCCGTCAAGTTGGTGACCACACCAACGTAACCGGTGGGAATGTCGACCCAGCCGGCATACTTGGTCTGGTTGCCACTGGTAATTTTTTCCAACTCGATGGTAGTGAATTCGTAGGCATAGGTGTTTACCCGATACCGTCCTGGACCGAATGCTTTGCGGAGGATTCCCTTGTATTCCGTATCGCCCAGGTCACCATCCACCAGGAAGGTATCTGGAGCGAGCGCCTTGCCCATTTTGCTGGTGACGACCGCAACTTCGCCCGGTTCGACCACCTGGTCGGGAATCCGGCGAGTTTCCCACCAGAGTGGGCAGTAGAAGTGTCGGCCAGGTCCGCGCATTTGTTCGAGGATACCCAGTTCCAGAGGACCACCTTCGGCATCGACCTTGGCAAACTGGCCGGGAGTGGCGGGCGGGCGGCCTCCTGGCAGGAACGGGAGGGGGGGCCCCTTGTAGCGGAGCAACAGACTCTCGCCTTCTTCGATGTACATGCGGTTGTAGCCCCACTGGATGGCCAACCAACCGGCCAAGGCTACCAGGATCGTCATGCCGAGCAGACTGCCCACCATGCGACTGCGTGGATTCAAGTTAAAACGGTTATTCTTCATTGAAAGGTTCTCGATTGGTATTTTCTATCTTGCGTATCGCTGGGGCTATCCCGCTCCAGGTTCGTCCCGTGGTCGCATCATGGTTCGCTTGTTTCCACTGTTTCCACGGGTTCCTGCTCCGGGGCGGGGAGCAGTGCCGGATCGAGCAAATCGAAAATTTTCATGATGGGGCTGTTGGCCGTATTGACCATGATTTCACGGTAGGCCGCGGACAATTTTTGATAGAGCACATAGCGAGCATACTGATTGCCATTGCCGCCATACGACTCGACGGCCCGTTTCCAGCCAGCGGCTTCCGCGGCGTTTTGAAATCCGATGACCTCCGCCTTGGCCTTGCCGAGTGCCAACAGGGCTACCGCCTCATCTTTGGCTGCCTCCAACTTGAACTGGGCGACACCCTTTCGCTGGTTCGCCTTGGTGACATCCACCTCTTGTCGCTGTTGTGCCTCGATCGTGATTTTGACGACCTCCGTGTCGGCCTTGACCAGGGCTTGTTTTTGGAGCACCAAGGCCTGTTCCACGGCCTGTTTCTGCTCTTCGATCTGTTCTGCAATTTCTTGTTTGTAGGCTTTTTCCTGCTGCTTGGCTAATTCCTTTTCACGGACTGGCTCCCTGATTTTTTCGGGCGGTTTGATGTCGGTGATCAATGCTTGAATGATCTCGATTCCCAGGGGACCGCATTCCTCTTGCATGGCTTTCTGGAAACGTTCCTGAAATGCCACTTTGGTTTCACCGGAAATGAAATCGCGGCCGGAACTGTTCGAGCCTTCCAGTCGACAAAAACTGCGGGCGTTGGGGGTGATGATCTTGAGGATGATCTCTTCGTCGATCCGGTCTCCATTCGTTTCATCGTTGTAGGTGACAAAGACCTCCGCCGCCATTTCAGGATTAACGCGGAATTCGATTCGTCCGTCGAGACTGATCCAGAAACCATCTTTCGACGGGAAGCCCATGTCGTTGTTTTTCGCCAGATCGAAACGTTGACTGCGGCAATCGATCTTGCTGATCCGAGTGACGTACGGGTTGATATAATAAGTGCCTGGCTGGAGTGTCTGCCGCTGAACGCCACGCTCACCTTTTTCCACCAGCAAAGTGTTGGGAGTTTTAGGAAAGGGGCCGGCCAGATTGGTGACGACTCCCTTGAAGCCTGCCTCCACCACGACCGGCCGGTGCTGGTCTTCGATCATGAACAGGTATGGGTTGATCGGGTAGCGGCCCGGTTTGAGGACTTGGGCGACAATTCCTTTGGTGGTGGGGTTGCCTTGTCCGTCGAGTTTTGCCAGGAATTCCCCATAGGGCAGATTGTCTCCGGTCAGGCTGATCTTGATGCCGAGCCGGTCGACCGGAATCTCCACTTGCGGGATAACGCGCCAATCCCAAACCCAGGGATTCTCAAAGTAGCGTCCTTCCACGCGCACTTCCTTTTGCACCCCTTTGAAATCCGGGCCCGGAGCAATTTCATCTCCGTTGGTGATGTCGTTGCCGGTCTTGCGAATCATGATCGCCATGTGCTTGACCGGGACATCGATACGAAACTGAGTGTAGGTGAACCAGGAGCCGAACACGACCAGGGCTATAACGGCAACGATGGTGGCAAGCCCCCAATGTGCTCGTTGTGGCGTGGGATTTTTGATAGGTAAAAAATCGTTGGGCATGAGTCATTTCCAGGGAGCGTGTCGGGTTGAATGTCAGTCGTTCCAGGCAGTGGCCAATGAAGCCGACCCGCCGGGCGTCTAGCTGCTAAATTGGTCGGTTCTCGGGCGGCTTATCGCCCTGTCCCACGAAGGGCTACTTGAAAAATTGGAAGTACGGAATGTTTAACTATAGGTGATTTTGTTGCGGATGCGGGCTAAATGCGGGTTTTTCGGCAGAA
>JAJRWS010000256.1 GCA_024276705.1 Planctomycetota bacterium
GCCCAATCGATGCTTCACCTCCGTTCAATCTACCTCAACGGCGACTGGAAAGAATTCGACCAATACCGCATCCAAACTGAGCAAAACACGCTATACAGGAAGGCTGCATAGGAGCGGGATGCGAGTTACACCCAATTCAATCAACACTCAAGATATTCTGACAGCAGAGCGCGAGCGCGTCCTAGAAATCGAAGCTGCCTGCGCAGACTTGCCCAACCTGGATCAGGAAAAAGTCGGCATGATTCGCTGCAAAGCAATCGAAGATGGCACCCCAGTCAGCGACGTGAGCGGCCAGCTTCTACACTTGCTCCGAGCCAGCCGCGCCACCGCGCCACCGATTCACTCGGGCCATGCGCCCGACACCGGCGCGCAAGGCTCTTCCGGCCCCGCCATTTTGGAAGCTGCGCTGCTAGTTCGATCAGGATTCGGAAAGCTGGCTGAAGAGCAGCTAGGCGATCGTGTGATGGAGTCTTCGCGCTCGCTCGATGGGGCAAGCTTCGTCGACTTGTGCCGCGCTGGCTTGCAATCGGAAGGCAAAAGTATCCCGACGAGCAGCCGAAATGAAATGATCCGGGCTGCGGTTTCCACCTACGCTCTGCCGACGGCACTCGGCAACGCGATGAACCGGATCATGGAAAAAACGTACATGGATTCGCCAGCGACTTGGCGCAGCTTTTGCTCCGTGCGATCAGCCAACGACTTCAAGGATCACACTAGTATCCGTCCGTCATTCACGCACCCCCTGGAGGAAGTTGGCGCCGATGGCGAGCTGAAACACGGCGGGTTGAAAGAAGCAACTTTCCCGTGGAGTATCAGCACGTTCGGCAGGATGCTCACTATTCCGAGGCAAGACATTATAAATGACGATCTTGGTTTTCTTGACGAAGTGTCGCCGATGATGGCAAAAGCTTCACTCCGCAAGCTGGCCGACTTGGTGTTTTCCACCCTATTGGCCGCTCCTAGTTCCTATTTCGATGCGTCGCTAGGAAACCTTGGCACCGATGCGATGGGCGTACCCGGACTCGGCGCAGCGATTGCCGCAGTGCGGAATCAGAAAGACGCAGAAAGTAACAACCTCGATATCACGCCCGCCACGCTGCTGGTTTCTCCGGACAAAGAGAGTGACGCCAAGATTGCTTTGGACAGCGAGTTCACCGAACGAGTTGCCGAAAATACTGCCGGCGCTGTAGACGAGGTGCGAGGCACGGGCAACCCGCAGCGACAAGCGGTGAAGCTGGAAGTCGAGCCGCGTCTGAGCAACACCACAAAATTCCCGACGGCCGATTCTGACGATTGGTATTTATTCGGCCGCGCCGAGGACGTGCCCATGATCGTCGGATTCCTTGACGGCCAGCAAGCGCCGACGACGGAGTTCTTTGGCTTGGATCACAAAGTGAATTCCTTAGCTGTTAGCTTCCGCGTCTACCACGATTTCGGGGTGGCTCTGGGCGACTATCGCGCGAGTTACAAATCCAATGTCGCGTAGGAAGCAGGTGGGTTTCCTCCCCACTAGCCGCCCCTACGATATCCCCCGGTGAGATTTTATCGTTCTCTTACCGGGGGTTTTTTCTTGGCCGACATTGCGTGACTGTGTCACGTTATCGTCACAGGCGATGATCGCCGCAGGATGCTACAAAGGCGTTGCGTGGAGACGCACTCCTGCGGCATTCCGCGACAACGTCACGCTATCGAAAGACTTGGGCGAATTCCCGAAGCTTTCGGCACGGAAAATCGCGGAAAAGGTGCCACCCCTGGGGTGATACTTTTTGGCGGCAACACTCTAACCCGTTTCTACCGACTTTCCGAAAAAACGAAGCCCCCAGCCAACGCGTAACACGCCCTAACCCGCCGCTTGGTGCTTTGTTACCATTCCAGCATGACGCACTCTACACGCCTTCTACGGCTAATCGATAATTGCGATGATGGCCGCCTGGACCATGACCCAACGCCGGGAGAGATACGGCTTGCGTGTTGGCGAATACAAGAGAAGTGGAACCGATCGACGCGGGAGGTGCGGGCTGAGGGGCGTTGTGATTCGTCGGCTGAGATCGTAATGGTTGATACTCGGCTGTCGGGCGGTCGCTAGTTTACCGTTTTAAGCAATCCCCCCAGTACGACGACAGTGAGACAGCCGGGCACAACCACGGCGATAATAAGCGGTATTCGCAGTGCATTGGCGACTTCCTTGGTGCGGTAACCCCAAACCCATCCGACTAAAACGGTATACTACCGTTTTAAGAAACCGGCGATTCCAAAAGTACCGCGTTTTATAGGGTCTGATTAAAACGGAATGCAATGGCTTGCAACGTCTGCAAAAAGTGCTAATATGCTATGAAACAAGGGAAAGATGAGTTTATTTGTCGGTGTCAAGATCGCCCTGATAAGGCTGAGGTTCCAAGTTCGAATCTTGGCACGCCCACTTGCTTAATTTCAGACTTGCAATTTTAGAATCAGATCGAATATCGAACATTTTCGATGTTCTACCCCACAATCTGAGATCACAAATCTGAAATCGAACATTCAGGGGGGGCCGTAGCTCAATTGGGAGAGCACCGCCTTTGCAAGGCGGGGGTTAGGGGTTCGAGTCCCCTCGGCTCCACTGCAATTTTATACGCTAAAACAAGAGTTGTTTGTTACCTGCCGACAGTCGGCAGTGCAGCTTTTTAAGAGATGCCAAAACAGGATGTACCGTTTTGCGGCTGTTGTCGGCTTACGCTAGGCGCTAGTGTGGAGCTGGTGAAGAGATCACCTTCGTTGTTGAACGGCGTCTCGTGGTGCTGTTGTTATAGTCGACAATGATCAGAACCAACGGATCGGTTTGATCGGCAATGCCTTGGCGAAGTGTCTAGATCCTCTCGAACGCTCTCGTATTCGACAATCCTAACTCGGTAGCGATCTGCTGGTTCGACAAGTTGAGGCCCATGAAATACGAACAGAGCATCCAAGTTTTCAACGGTCGGTGATGCCCCGCGAAAACCGTGCCGGTCAGGTCGTCAAACCATCGACCGCAACCGCGACAGACGCGGGCACTGGCGGAAAACCTCCGTCGTATCGTGGTCGTTCGTATCGTGGCCGTTCTTGGCAACGTGCTTACTTGGGCAATGCGGACAATCGACGCCATCTGGACAGCGCAAATCACGCACCCTCGCGTAGCACTTCTCCTCATCTAGTCCTCATCTAGCAGTCCATGAATCGAAATAGTCCTCCGTGACCGCCTGGGCTCAAAACTCGATACCTAAACCCGGATTATTCACGAGGTACATTGCCAACAGATAGAACCATTGCGTGATCTTCGGTGTATAAAGGGTGTAACAACCCCATCCCTCGCCACGGAAGGATCACGCAATGGGTGAAGCTCAGGGTACTCTTTTTGAAC
>JAJRWS010000257.1 GCA_024276705.1 Planctomycetota bacterium
AATATCGTACTCGTACTCAGCCCAGCGGTACTCGTACTCGAATCCAAGTCATAGGTAAGGTCGTTCATCATCGACATCCATGGTCTCCTATTTCGTTTGCATCCAATGGTTCTATTCGAGTACGAGTACGAGTACGAGTACGACGGAACGGCGGAGCCTGATGGGTACTCACCAGCAGAGCTGGTGGTTTACGGACAGGAATGAGATCGCCTTTGCCGAATTGATCGAACAGTTGCAAAAGACGCTGAAGGAACGCGAGATGGTCATGGCCTGACAAGTACGCATCATGCAAGGAGGTACCCATGTCACGGAAAAAGAAACGACAACGCAACCGAGCGGCAAAACGCCATTCGGCCAGCGCCGCCCAGAAGCCACGGAAAGCTGCCGCAAGTCCGCTGCAACAGTTGCTGGATCTGCCACGGCAAAACGCCTCCTGGCAAGTCGGCCTGCGGAAACTGGACTCGGAGCAGTCCGGCGACGAACCTTGTTGGGCGTTGGGCGTCGCCGATGTAGAGGGCAAGCAAATGCGTTGCCTGACGGTGATCGAAGGCAACCCCACGCCCGACAGGGTGTGGCGGGAAATGTTGACTGCTTTTTTACAACCGATAGATGGCAAGCCGCAACGTCCCCAGCGATTGGAAGTGCCACGGCCCGAATATCGCCAGGCATGGGACAAGTTGCTGGACGAAATCAGTGTCGAATGCTGCGTGAATGACAAGCCGCAGCCGGTCAGCCAACTATTGGAAGGGATGGCCAACTTGGTGGCGGCCAAGCGGTTGCCGCGTCTGGCCGACGATTTCAACGCCTGCGACCTGCCGCCTAGCGACGCGACATGGCAAATCGATTTCTTTCACCAGCCGGTGATCATCACCAATGAAGAGGCCGGTGTCGAGCGTCCCTGGTCGGTACTGGTAATGGACAAGTCGTCCGGGGATGTGTTGTGCAGCGAAATGATTCCGGGCGAACCTGCCGCGGAACGGCTTTGGGAGTACGCCGCCCGCGTGATGCTGCAAGTTTCCAGTCGACCGAGACGGATCGAAATTTCGGATTCCGACGGCTACGATTTCCTCCGCCCCTGGCTGACCGCCGCGGAGGTGGATTGCGTGCTATTGGACGAATTGCCGGAGTTGCACTCGTTTTGCCTGCGGATGGCCTCCAGCCATGGTGGGCCAGGGAAGTGCGCCCTGGCCGACGGGCAAGACGTGAATCGCGACGGCATGGAGTCGTTCTACTACGCGGCGGCCCGCTATTTCAAGAAGGCTCCCTGGAAGGACGTGCCGGGCGAAATCCCTATCGAAATCGAGGTTGCCGGCTTCGGCACGCGCTGCGCGATCGTGCTGGGCCGCACTGGGGTGACATTGGGCTTGGCGGTGCATGAAAGCTGGCAGGACGCGGTGGACATGATCAGCGGCCGGACCAGTTGGTCGGAGTTGTCGGGTTTCGTGGTGATTTTCGAAGAGGAAGCGGTGTTGGCCCCGGCAGACATTTACCTGGTGGAACGTCACGGCTGGCCGATCGCTTCTCCCGAAGCGTACCCCGCGGTGATGCGCTTTCGACCCGGATATGAACCGGGTTCGCCGACGGCCGACGAGTTGGAATTTCTGGCGGCATGTCTCGATTGCCTGCCTGACTTCGTGGCGGGCGATGCGCAAACGAAGACGTATCCACCGTCGGAAAATGGAGCACCGAGGGAAACGCGGTTGAGTTGGGCGCCCGGTTCCCGCCGCAATCCGCCGCGCCGCGAGCGATCGGAGGCACGGTCCGGCCGAGTCTCTGGGCAGGTAGCCGTTCAGCACGTCAACCGCAAGGACGACACCTACTACCTTCACCAGGGCCGCACCAAGACCGGCAAGCCCAAGTACTTTTTCTCGAGGAAATCTGATGGAGAACTTTGCCAGCAGTTGCCCGCCGGGTTTGAAATATACGAAAACCCCCGTGGCCAGGTTTACTGCCGCCGCATTCAACCGAAGCTGATTACGGAACAAGAAATCGAAATAGTGCGGAAAGCGATACGGGATTGCGGCAAGCAGTTTTGTGCCGGTGTGGACGTCAAAGGCAAAGACATCATCGTCCATGAAGGTGAGCATCCCTGCTTCAGATTCAGCTTATGCGACGATGACAAGCGACTGTTCGAGGCATCGCGCTGGTGCTATCTCGGCTCGATCGACGACTGGTTCCCTTTGTGCAGCATAAAACCGTTATCCCAACTGGCCAAGGACTACTGCCGGCACATCGGCGAAGAATCGTTTTATGACTTGATGTGATTCGTCAAGATGGGGAATTTTTGGGACACAGGATTCTGGGGGCAGGTTCCGGAATGGAGCAAAATTGAGCCAGGCTGTTTCGCCTTGCGGCTCCACGGCGGAGATATTGATCTGCCCAATCACGGCATGGCGTTTGACGCCGATCAACATCGGCCCAGCCGGCAGGGAAGACCGTAACCGATCCTGTCTTCTGATTTGTGTGTGTCCCCAATTGCTCCCCAAACAGCCGCATGCCGTAGCCACAAGGAAGATGAGTGCGTGCACCAAAGGTTTCATGAAAAGTATCCCGACGAACTAGTCATGTACCACCCGCATAGCGGGTGGCTTGAGGAAGGCTCCTCAAAGGAGCCGAGAAGAGAATATCGTACTCGTACTCAGCAAAGCGGTACTCGTACTCGAACCCGACTGGGAGGCAAGGTCGGTCATCATCAATATCC
>JAJRWS010000258.1 GCA_024276705.1 Planctomycetota bacterium
AAACGAGTGCTCAAACGGATCGTTTCGATGTTGACCCGATTGATTGCGAGGGGTGACGTGGCCCGCGAGGATTTTGCGGAGTACAATGCAGACGTCGAGTACGAGTACCGCGATGCTGAGTACGAGTACGAGATCCGAACCGAAACGCGATGATGCCAGAACAAATCGGTGCACGGGAGTCGTGTTGCGTGGCGCGTTCGCTTCGCTCATCAACGATTTCTCACGACCCCGTGACCTTGGTCGTTCGGGCGAGACGCATCAGACTGAAAAAGTTTGTATGATAATGGACACGATATCCTCACTTTTTGTTGGCCGGCCGTGGGTGCAACTGGGAATTGGTGGTTTCTTTTTTATCGCCTATTATTTCAGTTTCCGCCATCGCTGGAGAAATCCCAGAATATTGCTCCTTCCGGCCCTGCTCTGGCTGGGCTGGGCCGCATGGGAATGGACCATCTTGCGGGTTACGCCCGAGGCGAACATTCGGGTCGATCTGTTGCTGATTTTGCCGGTGGTCCTCATCGTTTCGCTCATCACCATCGCCGTGCAATTCCGCGGCAAGAAGGACGTCTCGGAAAGCGGTTGAACCGCTCCCAGACGAGCTCCGGCAAGTTTTGATCGAATCCCAGGCAGATCTGCCTTGACCTCCGCTTTGGTCGGCTTAGGATCGTGGCTGCAACGCCCCCCTTGGCTGGTGGCCGTCTTCACCCAGTCTGACAATTCGGACCGAATTCGAGAAGAAATCATGCGTCCCGTGCATCCTACATCTGACTAAGGCCAGGGACTGGCCAGGGACTGGCCAGGGACTGCCCCTCCGCCATTTCACCAGCCATAGCCGGCCAAAAATGGATAAAGATATCGATATCGACAATAAGCATTCCATCGAGGAGGAAGTGGGGTCTCCACCCACCATGGCCCAACTGGCCCGGCATCTGCGTGCCTGGGGCATTTTTCTGGTGGCATTGCTGGTGGGCGCCATATTGCAGCCGCAGCTTGGCGGCCTGCTGAAATCGCTGTTGCCGTCTGCTGCCACCCCTTCTGTCATGGGCGGCGAGATCCTCTACTGGACCTCACCGATGGATCGGAGCTTTCGTGCGGACAAGCCGGGACAGGATGCCATGGGGATGAAGCTGATCCCGGTTTATGCCGGCGCGGAAAAGGAGCCCGAACCACTCCGAATCGACCCGGTACTGCAAGAGCACGAATTCACCACCGCCATCGTCGAACAGGGTCCATGGGTGCGCACGGTCCATGGGGTCGGTACCGTGACCGTGGCCGAACCGCTCGTCGGCGAAGTCACTCTCAAGATGGACGCCTGGGTGGAAAAACTGTTCGTCGACTACGAGGGCCAACCGGTACGCAAGGGAGATCCTCTCTTTGCAGTCTATTCTCCCGAGCTGGTTCTGGCCCAAGATGAATTCCTTTCCAGCCAACGTGCCCTGGAAGAGACCACGGCCCGATCGAGCGACCAGTTTCGGCAGGAAGCCCAAGGCAATCTGGACGCGGTTCGTGAGAAGCTTCTTTACCTGGATGTCACCGGGCAACAAATCGACGATCTGGCGGGCAAGAAACGGGTTCGTCGGACGGTCACCTTTTACTCACCGTTCGATGGAATCGTTCTGCACAAGGCCGCCTTTGCGGGAACCTTCGCCAAGGCCGGGTCGCTGCTGTACCAGATTGCCGACCTCTCCAAAATATGGGTCAACCTTTACCTCGAAGCCGATCAGGCACACTGCGTGAAAAAAGGCCAGCAGGCGGCGATGACCTTGTCGAACCTCCCGGGACATGAATTTTCTGGCAAGCTGATCTACATCTATCCCGACCTGGATCCCAAAACAAGGACTCTCCGGGTCCGTCTGGAGTTCCCTAATCCTGACTTGCTCCTGAAACCGGGCATGTTCACCAATGTAGTCTTGGCACCGCACAAGATGGGAGATGGACGGCGCATTCCCCAGCGGGCCGTCTTGCGAACCGGCAGGCGAGAAGTCGTGTATGTCGCCCGGACTGGCGAGGATTCCCACTCCACGGGTACCTTCGAAGCACGCACGGTCACCACCGGCATGCGACTCGATGAGAATAAGGTGCAGCTCCTTGAGGGCCTTCAGGCGGGAGAGCGGATCGTCCTGTCGGGGAATTTTCTTTTTGACAGCGAAAGCCGTCTCCGTTCGATCGATCGTAGGATGAGCGAGCCGAATGCGCAAAGCCAAGGAACCTCACGGTCGATGCGCGGCATGGACATGCGCGGCATGGACATGCGTAAAGAGGCTAGCATGAAACCAACAACCAGCGGCTTGAGAAAGTCCCCTCAAGAGAGCGAGGCCAAGATTGGAGCACAAGCTCCATAGGGTGGAATATTGGCAAAATGGAATAATGGTCCATTTGCACACTTTTCCCAGCATTCCAACTTTCCATCATTCCCGAAGCAATTAGGAAACGACATACCCCGACAAATTCTCCCCAACATAGCTGTTGATTTCCGGACGTGAATAAGTGGCCAGACGATGCACCGACTAAAAATCCAATCGATCCGCCAATATGGAATCGCCTTCCTGCTGGTGCTTGCGGGGCTTGCCTCGGGAATGGGCTTTCGCCAATGGGTTCTTCCCGAAATTGAAAAAGAATTTGCGCTGGTCGAAGGGGCGCTGGGCGAAGGGGCGGGCGAGTCGGCCAATCTCCAAGCCACAAACCAGCCAGGCGGCCGCGAGATTGCCTACTACAAAGGGCCGATGAATCCGAACTTCATTTCGCTCAAACCGGGCAAGAGCCCGATGGGAATGACCCTGGTTCCCGTCTACGAGGACGAAATCCAGAGCGAACGGTTGATCGCGTTGGAGCCGGCCGTGATCCGCAACATCGGTCTGCGGACCGTTCCGGTTGCCACGGGCAAATCGGTACGCACGATTCGCACGGTGGGTAGCGTGGAAGTTGCCGAACCCCGATTGGCCGACGTGACCCTCAAAGTCGATGGCTGGATTGAAAAAATCCTGGTCGATTTCGTCGGCCAACAGGTGCGCAAGGGCCAGACGCTGTTCACTTTTTATTCGCCCGACCTGGTCGTGGCCCAGGAAGAATACCTGCAAAGCCTTCAGCCACCCTCGGGTACGGGGATCGGACGGTCCTTCCTGCCGGCTTACGACAAACTTCGCTATTGGGATGTGCCCGAAAAAGAGATCGAGTCGATCCGTCAGCAGGGACGCCCGAAAAAGGCGCTCGCATTCACCTCACCCATCGATGGTTGGGTCATGGAGAAACATGCGCTGGCCGGAATGTCGATGGCACGGGGTAAACGTTTCTACCGTATCGCCGATCTGTCGACCGTATGGGTCTATGTCATGGTCTACGGTTACCAGTTGCCACTGATTGAAGTTGGGCAGGAAGCAAGTCTTCGATTTCCGTATCGCCCCGGCGAAGCGTATCGGGGAAAAGTTGTCTACATCTATCCCAACGTGGATAAAAAAACGCGACAGGTCAAAGTCCGTCTCGAATTCCCCAATCCGGATATCCAGCTCAAGCCCGAAATGTACGGCAATGTGGTACTCCAGTCAGCGCGGGGCGAGCCGGCCCTGCTGGTGCCTCTGGATGCGGTCCTTTATACCGGACGAAACAAAACGATCGACGGGCAGGCGCAACCGGTTGGCATTGCCTTTGTCGAAGTCGAACCGGGAAAATTTGATCCGCGCGACGTGTTGCTCGGGCCGGAAGTGGAAGGTGGCATGCGCGAGGTACGCAGCGGCCTGAAAGCGGGAGAAGCGGTGGTGGTAACAGGCCAGTTCGTCCTGGAAACCGAACGGGCATTGAAAGAATCGACAAGAAAACTTGTCGAAACCTTACGCATGGCATCTTCCGGACTCAAGCAGGAAACCGTTCCAGCAGGAAAGAGCGCTGATCGATGATCAATCGAACGATCGAATTTTCGGTTCAAAACAAGGGGATCGTCCTGCTCGGAACGCTCGCCCTGTTCGCCGCGGGAATCTACGCGGCCAGCACGATTGGCCTCGATGCCATTCCCGATTTGAGCGACGTGCAGGTGATCGTCGTCGCCGAATATCCGGGCCAGGCGCCACAGGTGGTCGAGGACCAGGTAACCTATCCGCTCACCACGACCATGCTGGCGGTCCCGTATGCGAAGACCGTGCGCGGATACTCATTTTTCGGCATCTCGTTTGTCTACATCATCTTCGAAGACGGTACCGACCTCTACTGGGCCCGCAGCCGGGTTCTCGAATACCTCAGTACGATTGGCAGTCAAATACCCAAGGGGGTGACCCCGAGGCTCGGCCCCGATGCGACGGGCGTCGGTTGGGTCTACGAGTATTCCCTGGTCAGTGGCTACTACTCGCCCGATCACCCGGGAGGACTCTATCATGATTCGCAATCGGACCAATGGTACGTCTCGCGCGATGCGGCTCCCGAATCGGCCCGCGACGCGCTCGAGCATGTGCGCGTCTTCCGAAAACCGGGCGTCTGCCCGATCTCCAGCAAGCCTTTGGTCCGGGCGAAGCAAGATCTGGCCGACCTCCGTTCGCTCCAGGACTGGTACCTCCGTTACGACCTGATGACCGTCAACGGGGTCGCCGAAGTCGCGGCCGTGGGTGGCTACGTGAAGCAGTATCAGGTGGAGGTCGACCCCGACCGCCTCCTTGCCTACAGCCTGCCGATCCGCAAGATTCGCCAGGCGATCGAAAAGTCGAACCTCGACGTCGGCGGCAGCGTCGTGGAGATCTCTGAAAGCGAGTACATGGTCCGCGGTCTGGGCTATCTGGGTGGAGGGCTCAGCACGCCGGAAACCAGTGAACAGGTCATCGAGGATCTGGGCAACATCCCGTTGGGGTCGACTTCCGAAGGTGTCCCGATCCTGCTGCGGCAGGTAGCTCAGATCCACCTAGGTCCCGAATTGCGCCGCGGCCTGGCCGAATCGAACGGGACCGGGCAGGTCGCCGGCGGCGTCGTGGTCATGCGATTCGGCGAGAACGCCTACCAGGTGATCGAGGATACGAAAAAGAAGCTCGACCAATTGCGTCAAGGCTTGCCGCCGGGAGTCGACATCCAGACGGAGTATGATCGTTCGGCGCTAATCGAGCGGGCGGTGGAAACACTCAAGGGAAAACTGCTCGAGGAAATGACGGTGGTCGCCCTGATCATCACCCTGTTCCTTCTCCATTTCCGCAGCTCGCTGGTCGCCATTTTCGTACTGCCCGCAGGTGTGCTGTCGGCCGTGATTATGATGCGACTCTTTGGCATCAATGCGAACATCATGAGCCTGGGAGGGATCGCGCTGGCCATCGGCGTGATGGTCGATTCGGCGGTCGTCATGATCGAGAACGCGCACAAGCACCTCGAACGGGATAACGGTCAACGTACGCACGCGCAAATCATTATCGATGCCTCCAAGGAGGTTGGCCCCCAACTGTTCTTTTCGCTCCTGATCATCGTGGTCAGCTTCGTGCCTATTTTCAGTTTGACCGGACAATCCGGGCGGCTGATGAAACCGCTGGCCTTCACCAAAACATTCGCCCTGGGGGCCGCGGCTCTGCTTTCGATCACAATCATTCCGGTCCTGATGGAATTTTTTGTCCGCGGCAAAATCCCAGATGAACAGAACAACCCGATAAGCCGGTTCCTGCAGCGACTCTATGCTCCCCTGTTCTGGCTCGCGCTGAAAGGGCGCGTGATCACGTTGGCGTTTGCCGCCGTGCTGGTCCTGGTGACCTACTATCCTTTCACGCACCTGGGCAGCGAATTCATGCCGCCCCTGCAAGAAGGCGATCTGCTCTACATGCCGACTCTCGATCCCTCGATATCGATTGCCACGTCACGGGGGTTGCTGCAGCAGACCAATGCGCTGATGAAAAGCTTTCCGGAAGTCCACCGCGTTTTTGGCAAGGCGGGCCGGGCCCGTTCGGCAACCGACCCTGCCCCCCTGTCGATGTTTGAGACGATTGTACAGCTTGAACTGGATAAATCGAAATGGCGCCGGCGCCACGTCGAGCGCTGGTTCGCGGGCCTGCCATCCCCGCTGCAAGCGCCCTTGGCATATTTCTTCCCCAAAGAGGAAACGATCACGACCCAGGAGTTGATCTACGGCTGGAACACACCCTCGGGCGGCCACGTGCCGGGGCTGGACGACGTGACCAAGCTGCCGGGTATCAGCAATGCCTGGACCATGCCGATCAAGGGCCGCACCGACATGCTCTCGACCGGTATCAAAACGCCGATCGGCATCAAGGTGGCGGGTCCCGAACTTTCCGTACTGTCCAAGTTGGCCGACAAAATTGCCAATCAGCTTCGGCGGCTCCCCGAGACGTCCACCGCCTACGCCGAAAAAACGATGGGGGGCAAATATGTCGATTTCAAGATCCGTCGAGCCGAGGCGGCCCGTTACGACATGAGCATCCAGGACGTACAGGAAGTGATCCTCACCGCGATGGGAGGCATGAACCTGACGACCACGGTGGAAGGGCTGGAACGTTATCCTGTTAACCTGCGCTACCCGCGGGAGCTGCGTGACAACCTGACTACGTTGAAACAGTCCTTGATTACCACGCCGACGGGCGCCCAGATCCCGATCCAGCAGGTGGCGGACATTCGGGTTCATTCCGGGCCGCCCGTGGTCCGGACCGAACAGGCCAAACCCAACGCCTGGCTTTACGTCGACATCACCACCAGCGATATCGGTGGCTACGTGGCCAAGGCCCAAAAGCTGGTGCGGGAGAACGTGGTGAACCAGCCCGACTTCCCGGCCGGCTACAGCATTACCTGGAGTGGGCAGTACGAATACATCCAGGAGGCGAACAAGCGTTTGCTGCTGGTCATTCCGGTTGCCCTGGTCATCATTATTTTTCTTCTCTACTTCAGCACGCGCAGCATTTTTCGCACGCTGGTCGTCTTGTTGGCCGTCCCGTTCAGCATCGTGGGAGCGATCTGGTTTCTTTATTTCCTCGGTTACCACATGAGCCTGGCCGTCTGGGTGGGAATCATCGCCCTGGCCGGTCTCGACGCAGAAACCGGCCTGATCATGCTGCTCTACCTCGACATCTCCTACGACAAGTTCAAACAGATGGGCCGCATGCGGAATCTCCACGACCTGCAAATGGCCATCCACGACGGAGCCGTGAAACGGATTCGCCCCAAGACGATGACCGTCATGGCGGCCCTCTTTGGCCTGGTGCCGATGATGATCGGCTCGGAAACCGGATCCGACACGATGAAACGGCTGGCCGCGCCCATGATCGGCGGCCTGGTTACCAGTTTCATCATGGAACTGCTGATCTACCCAGTCATTTTCTACTTCCACAAGCATGGCGAGGTGAAGCGGCTCATGGCTTCGGAGCAGGCGGAGGATTAAAAGTGAAGTCGGCAAGTCGCCGAGACCGATGTCCGAGAGAGACGAACCCTCGATGCCGTGGTTCGTCGACGATCCAGCGGACTGTTCGGAGCGACCATCGATATGTATTGTTCGAATTGCGGCAGCAGGGTCGGGGGGGATTTCTGTTCCGCCTGCGGACAGGCACTGCTAGCAACCGTCGCGAAGCCCGCGGAAAGTGCCCCCATCGACTGGCCCAACGAGATCCATTACGAGCGATTGCTTTCGGTTCCTGAGGTACGTGATCGCATCGCGGCTGCCGCCGGCTTATATCGCAAGCAAATATCGGGCGAGCAGTTTCTGGAGGCCTTTGACAAGCTGGTGCCGATGGGAGTGTCGATGGAAAAAATCGTCACAATGGCTCAGCCGATTTACTCGCGACTCGGGATCAATACGACCAAATCCCAAAGCATGCAACTGAACATGCCGCCCGGCCAGGTATTGGTTGGCGTCTTATGCGCAATGGCCAAACACGGCAATGAACTCAAGCAAGTGGACCAGGGCGAAGACCGCTGTCTACTCCACTCCACGATTCCTTCATCACTCTATTCTTTCTCCGGCGATCTGTGTGTTTCCGTTCAACGAAAAGGGGCCGCAACCCATATCGAGGCCAACACCAGAATACCTGGTCAGAAATTCGACTGGGGAAAGAGCCAGAGACTCCTCGATAATCTCTTCGTAAGCATTCCCTCCTTTGCGGCCTGAGGCATGCTTAGGCCATTCATGAATCTACGTAAATGGTCTGTTCCAGCCACGAACCCAGCCAACTAGCCGCGATGAGTAACGTAAGTTATAATAGTTTACAGCTCCATCTGCCTTAACCGTTGATTTGGTTGAAATTTGATGCCTAGTCAGCTCATACCGACCCCCGATCTTGCTCCGCCAAGCGTAAGGCACTTGCCCTTAGAAAAACGCGTGCAGCTCTGGGTGGAGTTGGTTGAGGAGAACGAGGCACTCTTGCTTGCCGGCCTACGGGCGAAAGTAGGTCCCACTGGCGATCTGCAAGCTACCTATCGCCAGTGGAACTCACGCCAACTGGAAAACCACGATCGCAAGCAACGTGCGCTGCTGGAAAATTTGAGTTACCGGGAGGCGCGGCATGGCGGGTGAGACGGTCCGGGAAGTCCTCAACCACGTCTGGTCCGCACTCAATTCACTCGGGCATCCATGCGCTTTGATCGGCGGTATTGCCCTGGCTGTGTGGAGCCACCCGCGTGCCACACGTGATGTCGACTTGTTGATTGGGGTCGACAGCACTGGTATCGAACCGGTCATCGAGCGACTTCGTGCCTGCGGGTGCCGTCCAAAGAAATTGCCGCCGCTCATCACCGTCGGCACCCACCATTTTGTCCAATTTCTCTATACGCCTCCCGGTGAGTTCTACGAAGTCCAGTTCGACTTGCTGCTTGCCGAAAGCGATTTTCAAAAGTCGGCTATATCGCGACGAGTCGAGCGTGAAGTGGCCGGAGTGGATCGCCCCATCGATGTTCTCAACTGTGACGATTTGATTTTATTCAAACTCCTGGCTGGCCGGATGATCGACCATGCCGATGCCGCAATGCTGCTGCGCGAAAACCGCGAAGTGATCGACTTTGACTATCTGCTGTCTTGGGTGACTCATCTTCACCTCGAAACTGAGTTAAACCAAAGTTGGGGCGAAGCCTATCCAGGCGAGGACTTGCCGGCGGCCAACGTCGAGCCGTAGCATGGGGTGAAACACAATCCGTCCAGTTACTATCGATTGCGGCATCATCCCGGTAATTCTCACAATGGGCCATGAACGGTTGTCATCTGCGTCATCTGCGTCATCTGCGTTATCTGCGGGCTTCTTTCTTCTGCTTGATCATGCGTTCATATTCTAGTTTCGGGTGATGGCCCGACGGGTTCTTTTGCAGTGAACGGAATCGATTTCAACCCCAATTCAATCTCCAGGCATTCCTGGTAGACCGGTTCGGTAAAACCACAGCCCTTTTCATGGGTGACCTCAAAGCAGACGCCGAGGATCTGATAGGTTTCTTCTTGGAGAGGGTACTCACCCATCATGCTGTCTCCTATGGGATCGAAAGAGGCCCGCAGATGACGCAGATTTACGCAGATGATTCGATTGGGATGTGACCGATGCTCCTAGGTCTCCCGGCTTCATTTCTCTTGCCTTTGCATAGGCCATTAACGTAGCACCGAATCTACGGCCTGTGAACGATTACGTTCAGCATTTGCCCTATTTCATGGTCCGTGATGCTTTCAATATCAAATCTCGTTCGTGACTCATTTCTACTCCTCCTAGAATGGAACCGCGAATGGACGCGAATGAACGCCAATAAATGTGAAACAATACGCAAACTTTTTTCAGCAGCGATGATAGGACTCGCAGTAGATAGCACGAGCCCAATCAATGAGCTGCGCCCCATTTACTTGCCGCATTTACTTGCCGCGCCCCATTTACTTGCTCCGGCGGGAAAAAATCCAAAGCTACGGCTGCGCCGCAGCACTCCATATTCCTGACGGCGTGGCCCCCTGTCCTTTTCGTACTTCAAGATCTTTATGTGCCTGGCGTCTCGGGGAGTGATCTCGCCGAAAAATTTCGAGTTGCCTGACATGGGAGAGTGCGCAGTCGGTTACAATGGGCGCGGCACCTAGCCTGGAACCTTTTCACGGTTTTCCATTGATCATCGATAATGGAATGACGTCCGCCACTTTTCTTGCAGGGAGCACCCAGTGAATATTCTCAGTCATCGAATCGTTCAACGTTTATCCTGGGTCGTCTGGACTGCTTTTGTATTAGCCACGAACTCGGCGTTCGGACTCAACATCATCTTGGAATCATTTTCCAACTCAACGCACCCCGCCATCGTCGGTGGCACTGCGAATGACAGTGGTGTGCCGCTGGCCGAAGAGCCTCCTGGGTTCGACTCCGACAGTTCGGACTTGCTTGCCATTCTCCAGGAAATCGAAAGCCGCTATCAGGATGCCTTTAAGGACAGCCAGACGATTCGCATCACCTACCTGTGGGATACAAATACCCCATTTTCAGGCCAGGCGCGCCCTGGTTGGGTCGTTGAAGACAACAATGGGGATATCACTCACGCCGTCGTCCGCTTCAATCCGAATCGCAATTGGTACGTCGATCCCACCCCGGCAAATGACTCGGAATTCAACATGGACCAGGTACTCTACCGCTATGGTGACAACACCCTGACCGGCACGGAGCGGTTAGCGAACTTTTCGGGAACGGTTCCCGACGTTTTCGAGGCGGGCTACAACGGCCTGGCCGATCCGAACGGTCCGGCGGGGCCGGACGGTGGTGGCAACCAGCTCGACCTGCTCACGGTTGCCTTTCAGGAAGTGGGCCATGCTCTCGGGGTAAGCTCGGGCTTCCCAGGCAATATTGTGACCAATAATGGTAATCCGGTCTCCGGTGAGGCGGCCGACAGCGATTGGGATGTTGACCCCGATTTCGTCCGCGGCGCGGTCATGGCAATGCGTGCGCCGGGCGTGGGTTCCAACGGACCTTTTGCCCACCTGGTCGGCAACGATGCGGTGATGGCCAATTTAGGCAGCAATGAGCGGACTCGCCCCTCGGCGGCCGACTACTTTGCGATTGCAGCCACCCAAGGCTGGACCACGATCGATTTGCCAAGGCAAGATTTCCTGGGCGGAACGAATTGGAGCACAGCCGGCAATTGGACGGGCAACCAGGTTCCCGGTTCGGCGGATGATGCCTACGTGCGCAGCGCACTGAACAATTCCGTCCTCACTGCCTCGCTGACAGCCAATGTTTCGGCTCGCAACTTGAATGTCGAAAACGGCTCCAACGTCGATGTCAACAGCTACAAGCTGGACCTCGGCAACGATGCCACGGTGACTGGACTCGACTCCGATATCTTCATCAATCCGGGCGGAGAACTCGAAGCGGACGAAATTTTTATTCGCGATCAGTCGGAAATCCAAATGACGGGCGGCCTGGTCGACACGCGCCGGCTCACGATAGACGAGGGCACGCAATTGGAAGGCGTCTCGGGCGGATCGATGACCATCGATGTTTCGCAGCGGTTGGTGAATAACGGTGTGATCGACGTCGATGATGGCGCGGTGATGACCTTCGTTTCGGCGGCGACCAGCGCCTGGGACCTGGACGGCAACGGAAGCGGCGATGGAGAGCTGTTTGCGAATGGTGGCAACTTGATCTTTGACAGCGGCGGCGTAACAGATATTTTTAATGGGACCATGACGGTGGCCGCGGGATTTTACCTTCGCATCGATGCCGATTGGACTTTTGGCAATGGCGCCGTACTTGATTTGAACGGCGGCTCGGGTCCCGGCAACTCGGCCCGCATGGTCGGCGGCACGATTTCGATCAGCGGCGGGACGATCGATGTCGACGATGTGGGTGGCGATGGCCTGAGCGATGGTAAGGTCGAGTTCGACGCGCCCGTGGAAATCACCGGCGGTACCTTTTCGGTAGGTCTCAGCGACAGGCTCGACTTCGACAACACGACCACCGTTGCCAATGGCACGTTCACCCTCGCTCAAAACGCAACGATCAATTTCGATGGAACGACGACTGTCGACACGGCCGATTTTAACTTTGCCGGTGCCGGCGAAGCCGTCTTTAACGGACCGACCACGTACAGCTTCAACACACAAATCACCGCCAACGGCCTCATTCGCCAGGATGGCGATGCGACCATCATCGGCAGCATGACGGTGAACGGGGGCATTTTCGACCTCGATGGCACCGCGGGGACGACTACCATCGTTCTGGGCAACATCTCAAACAACGGTTCGCTGCTGCTCAACGTCGATGGAATCGACACGACCAACAACACGTTTAACGGTACGATCGAGACGGCCGAAGCGGGCATCGTTGGGGCCATGACGATCAACTTCACCAACCCAGCCGATTCATGGCAGATGGCTGGCACGCTGAACCTGGCGGGTGTGGGGGGGCCTTTCTTCCAGCCGGTCAGGATTGCCGGGGCGAAAATGGTGGTCACCGGAACGGTCAACGTGGCGAACAACCGGGTGGCCATCGCAGCCGACACGATCTTCAATTCCACCAGTACGATCAACACGGCGGGCCTCAGTGCCGAATTGGTCATGCGTGGGGTCACCGTCGTCGGCGCTGGGGCCGATTTCAATGGTCTGGGGACATTGGTGAACGGTTTTGGCGGCGACATGACGCTCTTCGATGGCTTGGACACTGCGTTTGTCGATTTGGAAAATGAAGGGACGCTCCGTTTGGGCGCCTCGCCGGGGCAAGTGGAGACCAACGGCTTCGTGCAAAAATCCAGTGGCGTGTGGGAGGTGGAGATTGCCGGCAGCCTGGCCGCCGAATTCGATGCGTTGACGGTCGACTCGACCGCGGAGCTGGCCGGCAAGATCAGGCTTTCGCTCCTGGACGGATACGTGCCATGGCTGGGGCAGACATTCACGATTCTCACTGCTCCGTTTGGCGTCAGCGGCGCGTTCGACACCGTGCTCGGTGGCGTCGACGGCGACACCCGTCTGGGTCTGCTTTACGAGCCGGCAAAAGTACAGCTCTTCGCCACGTTCTCAGCCGATTTTGACTTGGATGGCGACGTCGACGCCGACGACCTCGCCCAATGGCAAGGCGATTATGGCCTCAACGGGATGAGCGACGCCGATGGCGATGGCGACAGCGACGGCAGCGACTTCCTCGCCTGGCAACAACAATTCGGCAGTGCCCTGCCTAGGCTTACGTTTTCACAAACGGTGCCCGAACCCGGTTCGCTCCTGCTGGGGGTCCTGGCCGTGCTTCTTTACGCCACGATCTCAGCTCCAAGGCATTTTGGAAATGCACGAATTCGTCGATCTATTTCTTGGCCAACTCCTCCTGTGGCAAATGGATTTATCGGTCTACTCGCCACCGCACTCAGAGTGTACGTTGCAATGATTGCTATGTCGATTGCGTTCGATGGCATGTCGATGGCCCGTGGAGAGGGGGCGTCGGTCCAGCATATTCCCGTGCCCAATGGAGGGATCGAACCACAGGCCGCAGTGGACGACCATGGCACAATCCATCTCGTCTATTTCCTCGGCGAGGCGAATCAAGGTAATTTATTCTACGTACTTCACCGCTCAGCTACCGAAGGGATTCATCGCGACATCTACATGCTGTCATCTAGCGACCATGGAAAAAATTTTCAATCACAAAGAGTTCACAACTGGCGGATCCAGGTTTGCCCCATGTCCAGCATGAGTTTTGCGGAAACCCATAACGGAGTTTGCGCTGCATGGGAGACTGAAGGACAGGTCTACTGGGCCAGGGTAGATAGGAATTTCACAGTATCGCCTCCATTTGCCCCCACTGGACTCGCCAACCAACGCAAGTACCCTGCGCTGGCCACCAATCCAACGGGACAGACACTTCTTGCCTGGAATGCAGGGGCCCGCTGGGGTAAGGCCGGGACGATTTCCTGGCAGATTTTCGACCAACAGGGCAAGCCAATCGGTGAGCCCAGTACTGGTCCCAAACTGCCAAAATGGAGTTTTTCGGCAGCAATCGCATTAAATGACGGCAGTTTTCGACTCCTGTACTAGAGTGGACTCGTCGCAATCGGCAAGCCGTGCCCGCCCAGACCATTCTTACCTACGCCTGGAACGAATCGGACGAAGGGGGTTGGCTCGTGCCGACCCATCAGGAAGGAACCGCGCGTCTCGACGCGGTGCGCGATGCTCTGCACGAAATGCAAAACGGGCACTGAACACGAGTGTTGCGTCCATTGGCGTTTGGTTGGCAACGTTCTATTTGTTGGTATGATCTACTTGGAATGAGTCGCATGCAGCATTGAATGGTCTGTTTTCGCCAGAACCTGATAAGCTTGCCCGACAGTTTAGGCGTTTTCGAGGGTGAATTGCGAGTGGCCACCTTGTACACCATGGAGTACCAGTCGATGAAAGTAAAATTCTTCTTTGTCGCCGTTTTTTGCTTATTGTCACCTCTTAACGCAGATGCCCACCGGGATCGTGGATCGTGGGAAAAGACTCTCCATGAAAAGGCGGTCTATTTCGCCAAGAACACCGCCCAGCGTCACAACATCGAGGGAACCTATCCCTCCAGCGTCCGGCTTCTTCCTCCCAATCACTACGTCGACCCGAAGCTCGGTGGCTGGAAAACGCTGGTCGAAACGGGCGAACTGCCTCCCGGCTGGACGTTCGACCAGGGGACGACAGGCGATTCCAA
>JAJRWS010000259.1 GCA_024276705.1 Planctomycetota bacterium
ACCACCCGCATAGCGGGTGGCTTGAGGAAGGCTCCTCAAAGGAGCCGGGAAGAGAATATCGTACTCGTACTCAGCAAAGCGGTACTCGTACTCGAACCCGACTGGGAGGCAAGGTCGGTCATCATCAATATCCATGGCCTTTTGTTTCTGTTGAATGCAATGGTTCCAGTCGAGTACGAGTACGAGTACGAGTACGAGTACGAACAATATCACTACGGAACTATCAAGTTCTGCCAGTCCTCCGGCAAAGCCGCGGGGTTTCTCAGAAGAATTCCTGACAATCATTCTCTTTCATCATTTTAGTGGGTGTCATATACTGAGGATGGAGGTGATCCATGCCAATACCGATGCGCGAAGTTCTACACCGCGGCCGGGAGTTCTTCATGGGCCAATCGAACGTACATGAGGCGGCGGAACGAATTTGCCGCACCCTGAACGAGATGGGCATCCCTTACGCCCTCTGTGGCGGTCTTGCGGTCGCTCGATACGGATCACAGCGAATGACCGAGGATGTGGATATTCTGCTGACCCATGAGGGCCTCAGGCGGTTCAAGGAACGTTGGCTGGGTGTAGGTTGGGTGGAACAATTCCAGGGTGCTAAAGGAATGAAAGATGCGTATTCCAACGTCAAAGTGGACGTACTCATCACTGGTGAAATTCCGGGAGACGGCAAGACATCCCCCTTCGGGTTTCCAGCGCCCGAAACTGCTGCAGAACCCGACGAAGATGGCATTCGGGTCCTGAAACTGCGTGACTTGATTGAGCTGAAGACTGCTAGCGGCATGACGGCGCCGCATCGGCCACGCGATCTGGACGACGTTATGCGGCTGATCGAGGCCAACCATCTGGGCAAAGAATATGCCCTGCAGCTTCACCCTTATGTCCGCGAAAAATACGAAGAACTCTGGAACTACGCCCAAGCCTCGCATGAAGATGAATAGGTACCATGCCTCCTAATTCATCCCCTCGCGGGCATGCCTGGCCAACGTTTCCTGGTATCGCTTTTTGCCCTCCTCGACCACGCGGCGTATTTCCTTCGCGTTCGCTTCGCTCTCTTTGCGCAACTTGGCAATCGTCTCAAGCGATTCGACCTGGTAGTCGGAGATGGCCGTCACCAGTTTTTCGAGTGATTTGGGACTGACGGTGGAACCGTAGCCAGCCTTGAGCGCGGCCCGCTCCAGTTCGCGGCCCAGTCCGGCCACATCCTCCAGACTCTTGTTCACTCCTTCCTTGAGTGCCTCGGTCGACTGGGTTGCCTCGTGCAAGCCTTGTTGCGAAGTGTAGACCGTTCCGAGGATCGTAAAGACATGCTCATTGGTGGTGAAAAATGTTACCGCCCGGCGGTAGACTTGATCTTTCACGTCATGCGTCTGCTTCAATTTGGTGATGAGCGTTTCGCCCACGTCGTAACCGATCGACAGATTTTCGGCGATATCCTTGACCAATTGGTAGGTGCGATCCTCCTTCTGAAAGGCGTTGCGTGCTTCATCGCGCATCAGTTCCAAACGCGACTGCTGGCTTGAATCTCCCTCAAATTCATCGACCGCCTTCTGGGCATCGGCCAGGGATTGTTTCGATTTTTCCAGAATCGGAACCTCGGTTTCCAACAGTTCCCGGGCCAACACTTCCGCTTCCTTGAGGGCAAAGCGAAAATCGATGTAGGCGTCCATGATGGTCTGCTCGCGGTCGAGTTGGTTCTTCGTCTCCCGAGTGACCTCCTGGTAGACATCGGTGATTTTCTCGAATCGGGCAGAGGGCGAACCGCGGCGCATCCGCATCCACAGATTTGACATTTTTTCGCCCATGCTGATCTTACCATCGGCCAACTGGTCAATCAGGTTTTTGGAATCCTCACGGATCGAATCGAACATCTGGCTGATTTCCAGATAGCGATTCCCCACGTTGATATTCTCCACGTTGTCCCGGACCAGCTTGTTGAACGTACTCATGTGCTTGATCGTCCCCGCAATGGCCAGTACCTTCGCCTCGTCGATATGGCGTACTTCCTCGAGCAATCGGATCAGCTCGGTCGGCCCTTCCTCTGCGGAAGTGATCCCCATCCGATCGAGCACATCCACCGCTTTATCCAGATACTTTTGCATGCTGCGGGACGTGGAAGTCGCTACAGGGGATGCTTGCTGTGTTGTTTCCGGCGTTTGCGCCTGGGCAGATTGGTTTGCCATCATGGTTCCTCACACGATTGAATTGAGTAGAAATGGGATGAGTTTAGGATCGAATGGATTCGGATTGAAAATGGTAAGCCAGGCTCCTCCGGCAGAGCCTAAGGCTTGAGGAAAGCCCCTAAAAGGGGCCTGGGAAGTCATGTACCACCCGCATAGCGGGTGGCTTGAGGAAGGCTCCTCAAAGGAGCCGGGGAGAGAATATCGTACTCGTACTCAGCATAGCGGTACTCGTACTCGAATCCAAGTCAGGGACAAGACCGGTCATCATCAACATCCGGTCATCATCAACATCCATGACCTCCCGTTTCGTGTGTATCCAATGGTTCCATTCGAGTACGAGTACGCCGGAACGCCCGGAGCCTGATGGGTACTCATCAGCAGAAGTGGTGGTTTACGAACGGGAATTTGGGCCTTGATTCGGGCACGTACTCCTGGGAAAATCAGGTACCCTCCTGGGGATATCAGGTACCCTGGGATTGCTGGAGTCATTTTTAATCTGCCCCCCTGAGGATCGTTCGAGAAATAACTGGCATATTTCCAGGCCCCTCACCCTGCCTTCTCCCCAAAGGGGCGAGGGGACATCGGACAGTTATTTCTCGAACGATCCTTACACATGGTCGGTTTGCAACTGTTCGCCGAATAGCGAACCTTGTTTGGAGTACCGGCTTGAGCCGGAAAACGGCCACAATTGGCGCCTGAAGGGGGGGTACTACGAGCACCTGCTTCAGATGGCTAAACCGTTACCGTGCTTCGGATTTCATGCCTGCAACAGGCGTGAAAATAGCCGAGTCAAGCTCTCTAGGAGAGGTTTCTAAGTATGCCCAAGGAACAACAATCCGAACACCAGGCAGCCTCTTCCGAGGCCCGCAGCAGCAAAGCCGATGAGGCTGGTAACGTTCGGGCTGGCAATGTTCGGGCTGGCAACGTTCGGGCTGGCAACGTTCGAAACACCACTCATGCGAGCACGGGCATTTCGGCAGAGGTGGCTCAGCCCAGCCTTAGCCTGGAGGACATGTCGCGGATCATGGAAGTCGCTTCCACGCTACGCAAGGAGCGGACCACTGCCCAGAAACAGTTGAATCTGGACGAGACCAAAGCCTTGCTGCGACAGAAGCTGCTCGAAACGACCAAAGTTACCGGCGAGCGGCTCACACCCGCCGAAGTCGACCTGGCAATCGAGCAATACTACGATAATCTGCATACTTTCGCGGAACCTCCGCAAAGCTTTTCCCTGATGCTCGCTCATCTCTACGTGCGACGGGCGATGTTGCTGAAGTGGCTGCTCGTGGCAGCGGCAATCGTCGCCCTGGTCGTAACCATGCTGAGTGGGAAGGCAATGCTGGAGACTCAGCAGGCCAAAAGCCTGTGGGAAGCCAGCAAGCGGCATGCCCAGACGATCATGACCTTGAACGACGACCCGCGATTAGCCAGCTCCTTACAGGCTAAGGTCGACCAGGCGTCCGGCGCACGAAACCGGCGCGATTTCGCCCAACTAAAATCGATCGAAGCCGATTTGGCGAAACAACAGTCCTTGTACGAAGCCGATTACCAGGTCATGATCCTCAGCCAGCCGGGCACCCCATCGGCAACCGAGCGTAAATACGCCGATGACGATGGCAACCGCACTTCGGGATTCTACGTATTCGTGGAAGCTCGCAACCAGGATGGTTCGTTACGAAAAATGGCCGTTCGGAACCGTGAAACCGGTAACATGGTTACCGTCGAACGGTGGGGCGAGCAGATTCCCGAGTCCGTCTTCGACCGCCTGGCCGCCGATAAAAAGGCCGATGGGATTCTGGACGAAAAGCTCTTCGCCGTCAAGCGAAGGGGCCAGGCAAAAGAAACCATCGTCCTGCCAGGTGACGACGGGCAGCCGCTCGAACGCCGGGGGCAAATCACATCATGGTAGGCACCATCGTTGCAGGAAAATCGGTTTATCAGACCTTGGATGCCTCGGTCCGCCAGACTCGTTCCCGTTTGGGGCAATTCGATACTCAACTCAAATCTCTCGGCGAAGATGCCACCGAACTGATAACCCAGCGTGGCGAAACGCTGCTGGAATTGGCCCATCATTACCTGCCCGAAATTAACCGGGAAACGATCGCCGGCACCTTTCGGGAAATTCGCGAGGATCTCCGGCAAGTCTTGGCCAGCAAACAAAGGCGTCAGCAGCAACTCGGACAAAAACTGGAAGGGATCGAAACGGACATTCTCCGCCAGCAGGTCGAGCTGGATCAGGTTACCGAGAAACTTGACGAACAAGTGGCCCAACGCGAGAAGCTCGAACGGGTGGTTGCCGAGCGGCTCAAGGCGGACGATTCATTCCCGCAACTTTCCGATCACGCACTTCAGGCTGAGCAGAAACTTGACCGAAATGAACAGCGAATTACCGAAATTGAGCGGGAAGCGGATGAAAAACTGCCCGCTTACGAGCAGAGCAGTCTCTTCCAATACCTGCATGCGCAAGGTTACGGCACCCCTGGCTACGATCCCCCAAGTCGCAATCGGCCCAAGGGCCGCAAGTGGAGAATTACCAAACGGCTCGATCGCTGGGTGGCCCGCATGATCGATTTTTCCCGGGCTCGCCGCAGCTACGACTTCCTGCGTGTCACCCCCAAATTGATGCAGGCCGAAGTCGAGCGGCGGCGTACCGAGTTCAATGCCTTGATGGAACAGATCGAAGCGATCGAAGACAAGATTTCGGACGAAGTCGGCCTGACCTAAGTGCTCCGTGAAGGTGACCGATTGGGCGATCAACGCGATGCGATGGTCCAGACGCTCGAGGGGCTATCCGCCTCGAAGACTCATGATCAAAGTGAGCTCCAAAAGCTCGAAAGTACGCAAAACCAGTACTACGAACGGGCCGTCGATAAAATGAAGCAGTTCCTCGCATCGCTCGACGAAGCACGCCTGGCAGAGCGAGCCCGGCGCACTCCCGAACCGGACGATGACGAACTCGTACGGGAAATCGCCCAATTGGGCAAGCAGCTGGAACAGACCCGCCAGCAGACAACCAGCCTGACACACGACCGGCAAGCCTGGGACGAACGATTGCGCGGGCTGCAGCAGGTGCTCGTGCAATTCCGGTCGGCCGAATTCGACTCCCGTCGTTCCCTTTTCCAGGCCAGTTTCAACCTCGATGCACATCTCGCCGGGTATCTGGAAGACCGTGAAAGTGCGCAACAGTTGTGGAGCGCCATCCGCCAGCACCAGCAGTTCGCCCCCACCTGGTTGGAGCAAGCGGGGCAAGACCAACCAGGGCAGAGCCCAGCGGGCGGCTTCAGGCGAGGGCTCGACAGTGAACTGTCGTCGGTCCTGCTACGCAGCCTGGCGGAAGTGGCGGGCGCGGCGTTGCGTGGCGTGGCTTACCGAGGCATGCAGCGACGCGGCCCCGTTCGCCGCCAGCGACGCATCCAAACCGGCCGCCCCCGGTTTCCACGCCGCGGCTTCACCAACGGCCGTGGATTCTGAGGGTTAGAGGAGTCGAAGCCCGCAAGGGCGGACCAAACGCCGAAATATTTTATCTTCGCTTAGCAGATACCCACTCAAATCCATCGCACATTGCGCGACATGGGCATCGGGCGTGGAAACCGTGAGGCCTGCGCGTGCCAGTTGGTAGCGTAGAGTTCCAACACGCAGCCAATGCTCCAAACCAGCATCACAGAGCGGCAGGTCACGCAGGAAATCGGCTAGCTGCTCCCGCTTGGTTTTAGTCAGGAAGCCACTCATCAACTCCGCGGCAACCACGGGTGATAGAAAAACTCGCCCTTCCTGCAACGCTTCGTCGAGAACTGGCTGAGGTTCGCCAGCAAAATAGGAAATCCAGGAAGAGGTATCAACGACAACTCCGCTCACAACCCACCACGCTCACGACTCTGCTCAATATCAATGTCTAACGATAGTTTACCACGAAGCCGTTGCGCTTTTTCGTAAGCCCCAGTTCGCTTCACCAGTTCGAGGCCGTAAATGAGCGTCTCGGTGATTCCCTTCTTCGTAACACAACGAGCATCGTGAAGCAGATCTTCTGGCAGATTCGCGGTAGTTCGCTTGATGGTAGCCATATCAGAATACTAACGCACGTTCATATCATAGTCAATACAACGGTCAATATACCTTGTGGCTATTCCGGGCAGGCTATTCTGGGCCGCCCCATCATCGGCGGGATCCTGGCGGGGTTCATTAGTAACCGTATTTCCAGGTACAGGGCCTGTTATAACCCTTTCTCCCTGCCGATAATCATTTTTCTTCTCAATACCAGAATTCGCCAATTCCTCTCCGTATCAGCCTCCGGTGTAATTATTTTTCCCAAAAAACCCGAAAATATAACTATAATTCCATAAGAGTAACCATTTTTTCTGAGAACTGCGATGAGCGTCCAGAATCTGGAACCCAATCGGCCAGCCGGCTACGAGGCCCTGATCCAGCAGTACCATCTGGAAGTGATCCCCAATTGGCACCGTTCGCTGGTTGCCACCAGTGGGACGCACCGCGTTCAGTCGACCGGTGAAAACTCCCTGGAGGTCTATCCTGCCAAATATTGGCCCGGTGACTCGCTGGGCGATCAGTTGGAATTTGCCCTGAAATACGACGGTACGAATCTGGGGATTCTGGCCACTCTGTTTCGCGTGACCGGCGCGGATGAATTGCTGAGATTCATCCAATCCAAGCCAACCGGCAAGTATGCCCGCCGGCTCTGGCTGCTTTACGAAATGCTCACCGGTGAAACGCTCCCACTGGACGACTTGAAGCAAGGCAACTACGTCGAACTGATCGACCCACAGCGTTACTACACCACCAAACCCCATCCGGTTCGCCGCCAGCGGATTCACGACAACCTACTGGGGAATTGGGATTTCTGTCCGACGATTCGTCGAACCGAGAAACTTAAACGCTACGAAGCGGC